>DASXOK010000481.1:0-2654 GCA_036494425.1 Pseudolabrys sp. | reverse complement strand
CGTCTCGGCTCTTGCAACACTTAGCTTGCACGAGCCCCAGCAATGAACGGGAGGTTGTTATGGAAAAGGCCCGCCCTGAATCTGTGTTGTCGATGACGCGCTCGTCCGTCTCCAAGCTCGCAATTTTGTGCGCGGGCGTGGCGCTCGGAATCGTGACCAGTTCATTCGCGCAATCCTACGATCCGGAATTCGGCACCGGTAACGTGGGCATCGCCTACATGGTGCAGCCGGATGGCAGCACGGCGCGCGTGGGCGGAAAGACCGGGACGGTCAATGACGCCGCCCATGCCATGGCAATGCAGTACGGAGAAGAGCTACCGGCCGGCTCCGTTCTCTACCACCACAACAACAAGCTCTATTCGATGAAAAACAAAATGGTGAACGGCAAGATGATTGAAGACCACGCGAAGACGTGGGTCCAGTGAAGACCTGCGCCTCGCGTTGAACTGACGATCTTGCGCGCGGGGAGGGAGGGATCGGACCTGACGCGTCGCCGCTCGCTCTCTCCCCGGCGCTATCGCTATGTGATCGAATCTGTTGACCGCGCGCCTCTCTTCGCCTATTCCCGCCAGTGGGACACCCCTCCCCAACGAGGGGCTTCTATCTGGAAGGATAGGCTATGACAGCGATGAAGCCCGGCATGCGGCCGGTAATCCCGCATTTTTCGTCCGGCCCCTGCGCCAAGCGGCCCGGCTGGAGTCTCCAAGCCCTCACAGACGCCAACCTCGGACGTTCGCACCGCGCCAAGATCGGCAAGGCGAAGCTCAAGCGCGCCATCGATCTCACCCGCGAGGTGTTAGAGGTTCCCGCCGATTACCGAATCGGCATCGTGCCGGCCTCCGACACCGGCGCAGTGGAAATGGCGCTGTGGTCGCTGCTCGGCGCGCGCCCCGTGACCATGCTCACCTGGGAATCCTTCGGTGAAGGCTGGGTCACCGACGTCGAGAAACAGTTGAAGCTCAAGGACGTCACGGTGCTCAAGGCGCCGTACGGGGAACTTCCCGATCTCGCCAAGGTCGATTTTAACTCCGACGTAGTGTTCACCTGGAACGGCACCACCTCCGGCGTGCGCGTGCCGAACGGCGACTGGATCGCCGCTGATCGCAAAGGTCTCACCATCTGCGACGCCACCTCGGCGGCTTTCGCGCAGACGCTCGATTGGGCGAAGCTCGATGTCGTCACCTTCTCCTGGCAGAAGGCGCTCGGCGGCGAAGCCGCCCATGGCATGCTCGTCCTCTCGCCGCGTGCGGTCGAGCGGCTCGAGACCTACAAGCCGGCCTGGCCGCTGCCGAAGATCTTCCGCATGACCAAGGGCGGCAAGCTCAACGAAGGCATCTTCCAGGGCGAGACGATCAACACGCCGTCGATGCTCTGCGTCGAGGACTATCTCGACACGTTGAACTGGGCGAAGTCGATCGGCGGCCTCAAGGCGCTGATCGCGCGCGCCGACGCGAACACCAAGGTGCTCGCCGACTGGGCGGCGAAGACGCCGTGGGTCGATTTCCTCGCGACGTCGGCGGCGATCCGCTCCAACACCTCGGTCTGTCTGAAGGTTGTCGATCCGGCGATCACGTCGCTCTCCGACGACGCGCAGGCCGCCTTCGCCAAGTCGCTTGCCGCCATGGTGGAGAAGGAAGGCGCCGGTCTCGACATCGGCTCCTATCGCGATGCGCCGGCGGGCCTGCGTATCTGGTGCGGCGCCACGGTGGAAGCCTCCGACGTCGAGGCGCTGACGCCGTGGCTCGACTGGGCCTTTACCGAGGCCAAGGCCGCGCTCGCGAAAGCGGCGTAGCCCTCTTTTCCCTCTCCCCGCTTGCGGGGAGAGGGTGGCGAACCGCGAAGCGGTGAGCCGGGTGAGGGGCCCCTCGACGCATCGCAAGATTTTCGCCGCCCCCTCACCCGACATTCTCGCTTCGCTCGAATGTCGACCTCTCCCGCGCGCGCGGGGAGAGGTGAGAACAACCGAAGCCATCCGAATTAAAAAGCAGGCATCCGATGCCCAAAGTTCTCATCTCCGACGCACTCTCTCCCGCCGCCGTGCAGATCTTCAAGGATCGCGGCATCGAAGTGGATTTCCAGCCGGCGCTCGGCAAGGACAAGGACAAGCTCGCCGAGCTCGTCGGCAACTATGACGGCCTCGCCATCCGCTCAGCGACCAAGGTCTCGCCGAAGATTCTCGAGAAGGCGAAGAGCCTGAAGGTGATCGGCCGCGCCGGCATCGGCGTCGACAATGTCGATATCCCCGCCGCCACCGCGCGCGGCATCATCGTGATGAACACGCCGTTCGGCAATTCCATAACCACGGCCGAGCACGCGATCACCATGATGCTCGCGCTCGCGCGTGAGATCCCGCAGGCCGACGTTTCGACGCAGGCTGGCAAGTGGGAGAAGAACCGCTTCATGGGCGTCGAGATCACCGGCAAGACGCTCGGCATCATCGGCTGCGGTAATATCGGCTCCATCGTCGCCGACCGCGCCATCGGCCTGAAGATGAAAGTGATCGCGTTCGACCCGTTCTTGTCGGCGGAGCGCGCGCTCGACCTCGGCGTCGAGAAGGTCGAGCTCGACGCGCTGCTGCGCCGCGCCGATTTCATCACGCTGCATACGCCGCTCACTGACAAGACCGCCAACATCGTCGACGCCAAGGCGATCGC
>DASXOK010000480.1:0-5742 GCA_036494425.1 Pseudolabrys sp. | reverse complement strand
TCTTCATGGACGATCCGGAGCACAAAGAAGGTGTCCGCTTCGATTGGACCGGATTCGCGGTGCTGAGCGTCGCGCTCGCGACGCTTCAGCTCTTCCTCGACCGCGGCGAGATCAAGGACTGGTTCGGTTCCGACGAGATCATCACTTACGCCGTCCTGTGTGGGCTCGGATTCTATCTCTTTCTCGTGCAAATGTTCATGGCACGGGACGTGTTGATCCCGCCGCGCATCTTCCGCGACCTGAACTTCTCCGCCGGCCTCCTCATGATCTTCGCGGTCGGCATGCTGATCCTGGCAACGTCGGCACTGCTCGCCCCCTTCCTGCAATCGCTATCCGGTCGCGAGGTCGATAATGCGGGACTGCTGCTGGCGCCGCGCGGGGCCGGCACCATGGCCGGGGTCATCCTGGCAGGGCGCCTCTCCAATAAGGTCGATCCTCGGCTCTTGATGTTTATCGGCATTCTCATGATCGCGGAAACGTTGCGCGAGATGACCGGGTGGACGCCGGACATCAGCGCCTGGTCGTTGACGTGGAATTCGATCGCACAGGGCTTCGGGCTCGGCATCGTCTTCACGCCGCTGCAGGTCGTGGCCTTCGCAACGCTGGCGCCGGAGTTGCGCACCGACGGCACCGCGCTGTTCAGCCTGCTGCGAAATATCGGCCTCGCCATCGGCGTGTCGGTCACATCCACCGTGCTCACACGCACGACGCAGATCGCCCACGCCGGCATCGCCACCACGGTCACGTCGTTCAACCGCAATCTCCAGGCTGGCGCCGCGTCGCTGTACTGGACGCCGGCTTTGCCGCAAGGGCTTTCGGCCCTCAATGCCGAAGTGACCAGGCAAGCCTCGATCATCGGCTATCTCGATGACTTCAAGCTTCTGTTCATCGTCAGCTTGGCGATGCTGCCGCTGTTGCTCATGATGCGGGGGCCGAAGGGCGAACAGGCCGCGCCCGATCCGGGAGCGATGGGGCACTAACCCGACCGGAATTCCGTCAAATCACATACTGAGCATGGCGGGAGCGAAGGTCCTCGTAGCATTCACAGACGACTTGTTCGAGGGCCTTCCGGTCGACGATTTCGATTTGTCCGCGCTGAGTCCGGATCATTCCAAGAGTTTGGAGCTTGTTGGCGACCTGCGTCACGGTGGTCCTGCGAACGCCGAGCATTTGCGACAGGAAGTCCTGGGTCAGCGGTAGGACATTTGTGTTCGCCAAGTCCTGCGTCAGCAACAACCAGCGGCACAGGCGCTGCTCGACGCCGTGCAGGGCATTGCAAGCGGCCGTTTGTTGGATTTGAACGACGATCGCCTGAGCACATTGCAACACGAGAGTCGCCAGACGGTCGCTCTGCCTGAAGGCAGCGCGAAATCGCGTACTAGAGATCCGCGAGGCTGTTCCTGGCACTTGAACCACCATTCTCGCGAACGCACGCCAGCGCCCCAAGCCCGCCACCCCGCCGACCAAGCCGTTACGGCCAATGGTCGCCGTCTCCACCGTTTGGCCGTGCCGCATCACGGCCAGGAATGAAATGACGGCGGTGTGCGGAAAATACACGTACTCGACGATGTCGCCGGGCTCACACAGGACCTGGCCTTGACCAAGCGATACGGCAACGAGGCAAGGGGCTAGCAGCGCGAAATCGGCCGGCTGAAGGGAGCGCAACAGTCGATTTTGTTGGGCAGCCTCGGGGTGATCGATCTTCATCGCGGCTCCCCTCTCTTCTTTATCTTGTTGTGTTCACCCTACATCGAAAAAGCGAGCATGTCTCAGCGCGCGCGAGCAGCACCCGGCGGGCAATGTCAGCTACTGCACCAAGGCAGTGGTGCCAGGATAATGTTTAACGGTCAGCCTCAGTGCGAAAACTTGCGCGAGAGTCGGCGAGCGTACCGACTGCCACTCCGAATAGGGGAAGATTAGCGTATCAGTCCACGGAAATAGCTGGTGCTCCGCGCAACGCAGAGGCCTTCCGGTTGAAAAACCAATACCCCGATACTGCGCGGGCCATCCGCGCAGCTCGACAGTGCGTTGCCCTCGCTGACCTCGGGGGCGTGCTGCCAACGAAGTCTATCCATTGGTCCCACAAGACGAGAGGAAACTTGCGTGAACGAAACCAGACAAATCGACGCCACCCAGAAGCTGAAGACCGCAACAAACGAGGCAATGTCGTCCATGGAATTCCCCCGCTTTGAATCCTCTTTCTTCATTATGCCGTCGGCGTTCCGGACTTTCGCCGACAATGAAGTCACCCGGCGAAAAGAGACTCTGGAAACCCTGAGCACGGCCACCAAGGAAGCATATTCGACCGGCGTCAGGGGCCTTAACGAGTACGGCCAGAAGATCATGGAAGCAGGCCAACGCGATGCCGATGGGCTCTACGATTGCTACCGCGATCTCATGGCTGCGAAGTCGTTGCCCGAGGTGATGGACGTCTGGACCACCCACGCGCCCCGGCAACTCAATGCAATGTCGAGCCGAACCGGCGAGTTGTGGACGTTGTATTGGAAAGTGGCGGCCGATGCCGCGAAGCCGATCGCGGCCGGCATGTCGCATACGCTCGCGAACTCCAAATAAGCCCGCTTAAAGCGGCGAGACCCGGCTGGTGCCCGTTGAAACGGGCACCTCGACAGAAAGCGAATGCATGGACGATTAAAAGGAGATCGCGGTGGGCGCGGTGATGATTAGATGCCCGAATACCGGGCAAGCGATTTCGACCGGCATGACGGCGGACAGGCCGAGTTTTGGCGCGACGCCGGTGTTCTTCAGCCGCACGTACTGTCCGATTTGTCGAACCCTCCACGAATGGTTCGCCAAGGAAGCCTGGGTCTGCGACGGCGGAAATGCGCGCTTTACGTCGCAGCCCGCACGAAGAGCGAGTTGAAGCTGCACCTTTGAATGCGGGCCGCGCGGCTGAGGCTTTGCGGCCCGCAATACACCTGATGCATTTGCACGTGCGTCTCCGGCGTGATGCCGGTGCGCGCGAGGCGTTTAATTTGATTGCCGCTTGCCCAGATACTCAAACAGCGTCTGCTGCCACCGCTCGCTCTCGATCTCATCGAGAAGCTGCGCATCGAGCTCTTGGCGCAGGGGACTGCCTTTCGGAAGCGCAATGCCGTAATTCTGGTTGTCGAATGTCAGTTCCAGGATGCGCAGCGTGTTCGAAAAGTCGCGCATGACGAGCCAGGTCAGCAGCGGCTTGTCGTAGACGAAGGCGTCGATATCGCCCGCCCGCAAGGCCTTCAATCCATCCTGCGGCGTGGCGAAGGTGCGGTGCGACATCCGTTGCCGGTCAAGGAACTCCGACGTTTCAGACGCCGCCGGCGCGCCGGCGCGGATTGACCGCAGATCGTCCATGCTGTGCACCGCCCCTTGCAGCTCTTTCCGCGTCAGCGTCGCGGTGATGCCGGCGGTGAAGACGGCGATCGTGACCACCGAAGCGATCATCCAGGCCGTGGCGACGATCCGGCCAGGCAATGTCGCCGGCGCGTTCTGCGCGGCGCCGGCCTGCGTCATCGCGATCGTCGACCACCAGAGGCCGGTGCCCAGGCCCTTCGTTCCGCCGCTGAAGTGTTCGGTCTTGCGCCGCTCCAAAAGCCAGACGACCAACCCGACACACATCGAGATACCGATCAACGAGAGCACGGCCTGGAAGAATCCGAACGACGAGAGGACGCCCAGAATCGATCTCCATCTGCTCTGGTTCACCGGCACCGCGACGCCCAGGCCGGTCGAATAGAACGGCTGCGTGAAGTCCACCACGCGTTCGCGCTTCGCCGTCACGGTTATCGCCGCGATCGCGGCATCGAAGGCCCCTTCCGCCGTTCCATCCACCAGCGCCTGAACCGTGGGCTGTTCCACGAAGCGGTAGCTCAGATGCATCCGGTCCGCGACCCGGCGCCAGAGATCGATGCTGATCCCGTAGAAGGTTCCGTCCGCCCGCTTCATGACGAATGGCGGCGCTATCTTGGTCGCGATGACGAGCGGCTTGCCGGATACCCGAATGGACGGTTGCGCGTGCGCGGTGCCGTGTGAAAGCGCGATGGCCATCAAGATACCGAGCGCCGTCGCTTGCAGCCATTTCAGCGGCATTGCAACTGCCCCTTGCGCAGCACGCATGCTCAAGGGTGCTTGCCGTGGCCGGTCCGGGCAAGGCGAAAGTGCAGTGAGATCAAAAATGCCGCGCAGGGGCGCTCAAAAACAACGCATTGCGCGCGCACTCAATATCTGAATACCGGCTTTTGCAGTGGTGTTGCCGCAGAGCGCGTCACATCCGCGTGGCGGCTTTGATCACTTCAGCGTTTCGAGATAGGCGATCACGTTCTGCCGGTCTGTTTCGCTCGGCACGGACAAGAACATCTTGGTTCCGTGCACGAGGCTGCTCGGCCCTTGCAGGAACTTGTCGAGCGTCGCCTGGTCCCAAGTGAGTCCGGCGCTCTTCATCGCCGGCGAATAGTTGTAGCCCGGCTCGGTGCCGCTCTTGCGCCCGACAACGCCGTCGAGCGAGGGGCCGACTTTATTCACGCCAGCCTGATTGGAGTGGCAGACGGCACAGCGGGTGAAGACCTTCTCGCCGGCGGCAGCGTTTCCGGTTGCCGCATTGGCGGGTTCGTTGACGGCGGAAATGCCGCCCGCAATCAGCACACCGAGAAGAACGGCGGCGGATTGCCACGTCGCACGTGGACTATGCATGGTCGTCGCTACTACTCCTCACGCGCGGCTTCGCAATTCAAAGCCGGAATATCTCCAATGTAACGTGAGAAGCAGGAGCCGCTTGCTGATGATTGCCACGTCTGTGGCGTTTTTGCCGTGAAGACTAGGCGTTCGATCGGACGCGAATTCAGCCCAGTTGACCCAGCGTCTTCGCCACGCGGCCGATGAAGCCTGTGCGCTGCGCCTCGCTCACCACGTTGAGATTATAGAGCGCGTGGTAGTCGACGCGCGCCTTACCGCCGGTGAACCAGCGCAGATAACGCTTGACGATCTTGCGCGGCGGATCGCCCATCCACAGCGCCATGTGGCGCGGCCGGCCGTAAGTGACGATGCCGACGATGCGCTTGATGTTGCCGAGCATCGGCGTGACCTTGGCCGGATCGCTGATGTCGAAGGCAACGCCGGGCATGATCATGCGATCGAGAAAGCCTTTCAGCATCGCCGGCATGCTGAAGCACCAGGTGGGGAACTGCACCACCAGCACCTCGGCGCGCTGAAGCCGCGCAATGTAGCTCTCCAGCCCGGTCTGGTTGCGCGACGTGTCGTGATAATGCCGCCGCGCGTCCTCCGACAGCACCGGATCGAACTTTTCGGCATAGAGATCGAGCAGATCGACCTCGTGTCCCGCCGCCTTCAAGCTCTCCAGCGCCTTGGCGCGGATGCCGGCGTGGAAACTCTCCGGCAAAGGATGACAATAAATGTACAGGATGCGCATGGCGCTCACTCTGCCGCGCGTGCGCGCTACGCGCGGGCGGTCGCGTCGTCCCACAACTCGGAATAATCCGGCGCCGTGGCGGCGAGACGCTTGCCTTGCGCGATGACCACGCGATCCGCCTGCGGCCGGCTGACCACTTCGTTGATCGAGCGCGCGTTGAACACGATCAGCCGCGCTGGCGCGCCCGCAGCGATGACGCCATGCCCGTCGAAGCCGGTGATGAGCGACGGGTTCGCGCCGACCAGCGACGGCGCCTCGCTCAAAGGATGATCGACATGCAGGATGCGCACGGCCTGACGGAAGGTGTCGACCACGTC
>DASXOK010000479.1:0-1897 GCA_036494425.1 Pseudolabrys sp. | reverse complement strand
GCACGTGGTGCACGGTGCCAACGAGGCCGGCAAGACGACGGCGCTATCGGCGATTGGAGACCTGCTGTTCGGCTTCGGCGCGCGGACGGATCATGATTTCCGGCACGATAGCAAGCTGCTACGGATCGGCGGCAGCTTCCGCCACTCCGATGGCCGCGTCATCGCGGCCCGACGGCGCAAGGGCAACAAGAACACTCTGGTTGACGACAGCGACCAGCCACTGCCGGACGATTGGCTTGCGTCGATCCTCGACGGGCTATCGCGCGACGCGTTCAGCCGCGAGTTCGGTCTGACCGCGAAGGCTTTGCGTGAGGGTGGCGAGGACTTGCTCAGGGCCGGCGGCCGGCTGGCCGAGACGCTGGCCGCGAGTTCGGCGGGGATGACGGTGCTGTCGCGGATCAAGGACAGGCTGCAGAGCGAAGCAGACGAGCTGTTCACGACGCGCCGCTCAGGCAGCAAACTGTTCTATTTGGCGGCGGATCGCCGTGACGCCGCTGACAAGGCTCTTCGCGAAGCTACTGTCACGCGCGAGGCATTGCAGCAACTGAAATCCGCCGTGCAGGAGGCGCGCGCGCATGTCGAGGCGCTGACCGCGGCGCATGCGCAAAGTGGCGGCACGCTGGCCCGCTGGCAGCGGACATTGCGCGTGCGCTCGCAGTTGGCGCGGCTTGAAAGCCTTGGCGATGAATTGAAAGGTCTCGCCGATCTGCCGTCGGTGTCTGCGCAATCGCTCGCGGAGTGGCGCGCCGCGCTGGAGGCCGACGCTGCGCTCGAACGCGAGATTGCCGCGTTAGATGCGAGCGGGGCCGCTGAGGCGGCAGAGATCGCCGCGATGGCCGTCGATCAGACGCTGCTGTCGGAAGGCATTGCGATCGACGCGCTGCGTGAACGGCTTGGTGCGGTGCGCAAGGAAATTGACGATCTGCCGCGGCGCCGGCAAGCGCGCGACATCGCCGAGGCGACGCTGGACGAGGCCGCGCGGCGGCTCGGTCTCGCTTCGCACGCGGTACTGCTGGAGCGATTGCCGACCGACCCAGCGCTGGCCCATGCCCGCGATCTGATCGATCAGGTCAAGCGCGCCGGACAGGCGATGGCCGATGCGGACGCCCGCCGCGCCCGGGCGGAGCAGGAGCGCAACGACTTCGCAGCCGAGGACGGCGAGAGCCACGCCGTCGTCGATGTCGAACAATTGCGGCAACGTTTCGATGCGCTCGGCGATATCCTCGCCCAGGCAGACCGGGTACGCCGCGATATTGCGGCGCTGGACATCGAGACCGACGGATTGGTCGCTGCGGTGGCGTCGCTCGATCCGTCGCCTGGCGCGCTCGACAAGCTGCGGGCATTGCCGTTGCCGGACAGCGCTGTGATCGCAAAGTACGCGCTCGCCGCCGAATTGAGCGAAGGCGAAGTGAAGGGGCTTGGCGATGTGATTGCCGCCGCAGACAGCGCGATCGCTGGGACGGAAACGGAGCTGGCGCGGCTGTCCAGCGCCGGCGCCGTGCCGACGAGGAGCGACCTCGCCCACGTGCGGCGCGAACGCGATACGCATCTCGACGGGCTGCGTGCCGCGCTGGATGGCGATGGTGATGTGCGCATAGCACATTTCGCTGAAGTCGCGCGATCCTCACAGGCAATCGACGGCATCACCGATCTGCTGCTGACAGACACCGAGCGCGCCACCCGCCATGAAGATGCGGAGCGGCGCCTCGCTGTCAGCCGCGACGAACGGGAGCGAGACGTTGCAAGATTTGCCAGCCTTCAGACGCGGCTCGCCGAGGTCAACGCGGCATGGATGCAAAGCTGGGCGGCCGCCGGCCTGATGCCGCGCAGCCCTGCGGAGATGTTGCGCTGGCGCGAGCGTCTCGACGACGTTCTCGCCCGGCTCGGCAAACGCGAT
>DASXOK010000478.1:0-1506 GCA_036494425.1 Pseudolabrys sp. | reverse complement strand
CCCGACGCCCCACTAGCCCAACCCGGCGATCAGCATTGGCACCCTTGTGTCGTGGTAGCCGCGCAGCGCGCCGGCCGTCACGGCCTGCATCCCGTCGACAATCTGAAATACCGCGGCGATCGCGAGCCACGGCCGGATCATTGCGGGGCGCCCCTTTTTGGCAGATGGAAGTTGCTGCTCGAATATGGCGCAATCTGATTGGTGATCACCAACAAAGTGGCGCTAGGCGGGCGTGAAGCGCGGGAGCCGACCGGGTTAGTAAGTATAAAAACGCTCGGCAATAACGTGCGTCGGTTTGAAAATAGCCACTTCTCTCAGCACAGGTGAGGATCTGTAGGTGCCCGACCTCGCATAACACTCAGCCTCTGATTTCTCATGCGTCGCTCCTAAGCAGACCGTCTGCGAATGGGCGATGAATGAGGTTGCCGCTCCTGGTTAAGACGGGCAACGGCGTCAGGGATGGCGCGGGCGAGAGCGTCGGCATCGGCGAAGGTTCGGTTGGCGAGTTGATGCTGCTTGAGGTCGCGCCAGCATCGTTCGATGTCGTTCAGCTCGGGGGCGTATTTTGGCAGCCATTCGAGGGTGAGCCAGGGGCGCTGGGCGAGCGCCTTTGTGGTCAGCTTGCTGGTGTGGATTGGCCCGTTGTCGAGAACCACGACCAGGGGCCGGGTTCGTTCGGTGGTGCCGTAGGCGGCGCCGAGTTGGTCGAGCAGGGCAACGAAGTCGGTCGAACGCTTGGTGGCGCTGGTGTGCACGAGCAGGCGCCGGCGTAGTGGATCGAAGGCCCCGAGCATCGCCCGCTTTTTCGCCTGGCCGGGGGCTTGGATGCGCAACTCGGTGCCGCGCCGCGCCCAGCAGCGCGCCAGATAGGGATGCGTAAGCGCCTCCGATTCGTCGAGGAACACCAGATCGATCGCCTCTGCTGCGGCCTGGGTTTTCAGATCGGCAAGGTGCTGACGGCTGGTCTCAACTGCGGCTGCGTCCTGGCGCCCTTTGAGCGTGTGGCGCGGCCGCCGCCAGGCAAACCCCTTTGGCGCAATTGGTGCGACAGCCACCGCGGCGAGATCGCCGGCCCCCCGCGCCGGGTGATCTCGGCGCACAGACGCGGCAGCGTCCACCCGCCATCGTGGCGCACATCTTCGTTCAGGATCGCCGCCGCGATCGCCCCGGCATGCGGCCCGATTACGGCCTGCCCTCCTGGCCGCGGGCGCCGCCGCAGCCCCGTCACCCCGCTATGCGCGAAGTAGCCCCGCCAGTTGCGCACCGTGCTGACGTGCACCCCCAGAACTGCGGCGATCTCCTCGGCCTTCCGCCCCTCCAGCGTCAGCAAGATCGCCCGCGCCCGGTCCGCTTCGCCGCGCTGCTCCGATTTCGACAGGGCGCGCAATGCCGCCTGCTCCGCAGCATCAGCCGTCAGCTTCGATTTCCCTGGCATACTTGGCCTCCACAGCCCTCATCCCAGGCAAACAATCCTTTCCGTCGCCCATTCGCAGGCGGTCTGCTTAG
>DASXOK010000477.1:0-16198 GCA_036494425.1 Pseudolabrys sp. | reverse complement strand
GCCAATTCCTTGCGAAACGCGCGGTCGCGCTTGAGATGCCACTCGCGGCTCATGGCCTCGCGCCGCGTGGCGAAGCGTTCCTGATGCAGCAGCACCCAGACGCGGCCGCGCGTCGTGCGCGCGCCCTTGCCGGTATTGTGCTTGGCCAGACGGCGCGCCACGTCGTCGGTCCAGCCGACATACGTGAGGTAACGGGACTTGGTGCGCGTGCCGAGGACGTAGACGTAGGAGTCCATGCGCCGGTCCGCGGCCCTATGAAGCGGCTGCTAGCGGAAGCCCCAGCGGCTGTCGAAGGTGCCCGCCGGGACCACCGGCTGCGCGCCGGACAGCGCGCCGTTCGTTTGCGGCTGCTGCGGAGCGGCATAAGCGGCGCGCGCGTCAGATGCAGGAGCCGGCTCGGCTGTGGCCTGTTTCGCGCTCGGCTTTTCCTCAGGCTCGGGCTTGGCGGCCGCCTTGGGGGCGGGCGGCTTCGCGACGGACGACGGCGTCGACGCCGTGCGCGAGTTTGCCTGCTTCGGCTTGGCGGCCATATCGCTGCTCGAACCGCGCAGCGCCACAGGCCCGCTTTCGGCGGAGGCGGTCTTTGTTTTCTCTGAGCCCTTGAACATCGTGCCGATCAAGCCGGCGATCGACCCCGATTTCTTGACGGACGAGGCCTCGTCCTGCGCGGGCGCGCTGACCATCACGACAGGCTGGGGCGGCACGACGACGGTCGCGGGGATGCCGCCGCTGCGCGGCAGCGAACCGGGCGCTGTGGCGACCTCGACCAGGCGGCCTTTGTTGTCGTAGCCTTCTTGCGTATTGAGCTTGGCCGCGAAGAGCGGGTTCATGCCGCCGTCGATGCCGGCACGCGACGGCACGGTCGCGACGTCCTCGGCGATGTATTGCGCCATCTTGTATTGCTCTTGCCGGGTGTGATCGAGCACGGCATCGGCGATGTTCTTGTCGAGCTGAAAGGCCGGGCAGGCGCCTGACGGATTGAACGACAACGGCTTGGTCGCGTTGTCCGGTGCGGCCGCATCGAACACGTAGCGCTTCTCGCAGACCGCGACCTTCGGCTCCTGCTTGGTGGCTTCGAAGTGATCGTAGCCTTCCTTCAGCATCTTCCAGAACGCGAAGTTCGGGTTGTTGCGATGCTTCGCCATGTTCAGCGCGGTCATGCGGAACGGGAAGGCCTCGAGTTGGAACGCCTTCTGCCCGCCGAAGAACGACTCACGCGCCAGCGCATAGATTTCCTGGATCTGCTCGTCGGTCATCGCGTAGCAGCCGCGCGAGGAGCAGTCGCCATGCACCATCAGCTCGGAGCCGGTATAGCCCCATGAGCGGTCATAGGCGTTGGGAAAGCCGGTGTTGAACGCGAGATAATAGCTCGAGTTTGGATTCATCTGCCCAGGCGTAATTGTGTAGAAGCCCTCCGGCGCCTGGCGGTCGCCTTCCTTCTTCTTCGGGCCGAGATCGCCCGACCAGCGGCAGATCGGATAGGTCTTCAAAAGCGCGTATGCGCCGTCCTGGTTCTTCTTCCAGACCTCGAGCTCGGACTCTTCCTTGAACAGGCGGACAAGGATCGGCGAATCCTTGTCCATGTTCTTCTCCTTGGTGACGGAGAGCATCTTGTCGGAGAGCGGGGCCATCGCGCGGCCGTTCGTCGGGACGTCGCTCGGATTGCAGCCGGCAAGCGCCATAGCCGCGGCGACAGCCGCCGACGCTACCAGCGCGCGTACAAGCGATCGTTTCAAACGCGGTACTCCCCGAAGGGGCGGGCCCTTATTGAGATATCGTTATCCATAAGATGTGGCGCCTGCAAGGCAAACCAGCGGACCGCAAGCGGGGGCTAAGTGTATGGTAAAGCGCAGGTAAAACCGCCCGGGCGACGAAATTCGTTGCGGCGGCAATCGAGTAGCCCAGTGGCCTAGCCGGCGGCACGGGCGGCGGTGCGGCCCATCGCGAGAAATTTCTCCCGCCGCTGCTTGCGGACAGCGTCGCTGTCGATTCCCCTCAATTCCTCGAAGGCATTGGCGATCGCGTCACCGGTCGCGGCGATTGCCGCCTTCGGGTCGCGGTGGGCGCCGCCCATGGGTTCCGGGATCACCGTATCGATGATGCCAAATCGGACCATATCCTGGGCGGTGATCTTCATGTTGGTCGCCGCCTCCTGCGCCTTGGTGGTGTCGCGCCAGAGGATCGAGGCGGCGCCTTCCGGCGAGATGACGCTGTAAATCGCGTGCTCCAGCATCAGCACGCGGTTGGCGGTGGCGAGCGCGATGGCGCCGCCCGAGCCGCCTTCGCCCAGGATCACCGCCACATTGGGCACGCCGAGCCCAAGACAGATGTCGGTCGAGCGGGCGATGGCTTCGGCCTGGCCGCGCTCCTCGGCGCCGATGCCGGGATAGGCGCCGGCGGTATCCACAAGGCAGATCACCGGCACGCCGAAGCGGTCGGCCATTTCCATCAGCCGCACGGCCTTTCGGTAGCCCTCGGGCCGCGCCATGCCGAAATTATGCTTGAGCCGGCTTTCGGTGTCGGAGCCCTTCTCATGGCCGAGCACGCAGACCGCCTCGCCGCGGAAGCGCCCGAAGCCGCCGATGACGGCCGCGTCCTCGCCGTAGACCCGGTCGCCGGCGAGCGGGATGAAATTGGTAATCAGGCCCGCGACATAGTCGAGGCAATGCGGCCGCTGGGGATGCCGCGCGACCTGCGTCTTCTGCCAGGGCGTGAGGTTCTCGTAGAGCTCCTTCAGCGCCACGGCGGCCTTGGCCTCCAGCCGGCCGATCTCGTCGCCGATGGCGACCGCGGTGCCGGTCTCGCCCATGGCCCGCAGTTCCTCGACCTTGGCCTCCAGTTCGGCCACGGGCTTTTCAAAATCGAGATAGCTGCGCATTGGTCCCGGCAAATGGTGGATTGGCGGGCGGTACTGACCCGCTCACGCCTCTAAGTCAAGCAAACGGGTTAATTTGGCTTTACCCGTCTGCGCCGCATTAACTTTCCCCCAGCGGGTGGAGGTCGCGCACCATGGTCTTCAGGCGCTCTTCCAGCACATGCGTATAGATCTGCGTGGTGGAGATGTCGGCGTGGCCGAGCAGCGTCTGCACCACGCGAAGGTCTGCGCCGTTGTGCAGCAAGTGACTGGCGAAGGCATGGCGCAGCACGTGCGGGCTCAGGCGCGGGGGTGCGATGCCGCAGGCCGCGCCGAGCGCTTTCAGTTCGCGCGCGAAATGCTGCCGCGTGATATGGCCCTGTTCGCCGAAGGACGGAAAGAGCCATTTCGATTGTGCATCCGCGGTCTTTGCTTCCGCGCGCAAGGCAAGATAGTCCGCCATCGCGCGCTTGGCCGCCTGATTGAGCGGCACCAGCCGCTCCTTGCCGCCTTTGCCGCGCACGACCAGCATGCGCTGATCGCGACGCGCTGCGGACGCCGGCAGTGCCACCAGCTCCGACACGCGCAGGCCGGTGGCATAGACCACTTCCAATAGACATAAGAGCCGCGCCGCGCGCAGCCGCGCGGCCAGCGCCTGAGTCGTGTCGTCGGTGGCCTCTTTCGCGCGTGCAAGCAAGCCATCCACATCGGCGATCGACAGCACCTTCGGCAGCGTGCGTGCGCGCTTGGGCCCTTCCAGCACCGCGGCCGGATCGTCGGAGCGTTTTCCCTCGGCATAGAGGAAGCGGTAAAGCTGCCGCACCGCCGACAGCCGCCGTGCCAAAGACGACGCCTTGAAGCCGCGCTCGTCGAGGCTGACCAGGAAGCCGCGCAGATCGTCGGTCGACGCCTCCGCGATGTTGCGTTTGTGCGCGCGCAAGTGCGCCGACAGGTCTTCGAGATCGTTGCTGTAGGCGGATAGCGTGTTTTGGCCGGCGCCGCGTTCGGCCGCCTGCATGTCGAGGAAGAGTTCGATCAGCGCATCGTCGGAGCTTCGGCGGGCCATGCCCGGGTTCGCCGTTAATGCTGTTGCTTGACGAATTTTTCGGGCGGTATCGTCACTGAGATCTCGCGCGGCTTGTACTGCACGAAGGTCGCGAGCGAAAACACCGCGCCATAGGCGAGGCCGCCGAGCAGCCCGACGAGCACCAGGAATCGAAACAGACTCGGCATCTTCTTGAGATCCGGCGAAAGCCCCGCGGGCCGACGTTACGTTAGTTGACAAACGTTACGACCACGTTCCTCGACCGCTGGCAAGGGCCGCGTAGAGACCCCCGCGACTTGCTGGTATAGGAAGCCGGGACGCTGATCTGGAACTCTAGCATGGTTAATGGCGCCATTCAAAAACCGGCGGATATCGGCCTCGAGCAGGCCCTGGTGCGGGCGCTTGGCAGCCGCTCGATCGTGCTCGTCGGCATGATGGGCGCCGGCAAGTCGTCGATCGGCCGCCGGCTGGCGACCCGGCTGGGTATCCCGTTCGTCGATGCCGATACCGAGATCGAGAGCGCGGCCAAGATGACGATCCCGGAAATTTTCGAGAAACACGGAGAGCCGTACTTTCGCGCCGGCGAGAAGCGCGTGATCGCCCGGCTGCTCGACCACGGGCCACAGGTGCTGGCCACAGGCGGGGGCGCCGTCATGGATGAGCAGACCCGGGCGCTGATCCGCGACAAGGCCGTCTCTATCTGGCTGAAGGCCGATGTCGAGGTGTTGCTCCGGCGCACCAAGCGCCGCGGCGACAGGCCACTGGCCGAGCGCATCAAGGAGCTTTTACCGCAGCGCGAGCCGTTCTATGCCGAAGCCGACTTGGTGGTGCAATCGCGCGACGAGCCGCACGATATCATCGTCGACGAGATCATGGCCGTGATGCCGAAACCGCTCGGCCTCGCGCCGCAGGAGGAGAAGCCGTTATGACCGCGCCGTTGCGCACGAATGAGCCGATTGTTGTGCAGGTCGCGCTGGGCGCGCGCACCTATGACATCATCATCGGCCGCGGCCTCCTGGCTTCGCTCGGCGCGCGCACCAAGGCGCTGCGCTCTGGCGCCAAGACCGTGATCGTCACCGACGAGACGGTGGCCAGGCATCATCGCGCCGCCACCGAGCAGTCGCTCGCCGCCGCCGGCATCGAGAGCGCGGCCATCGTCGTGCCGCCGGGTGAGGGCTCGAAGAACTACGCGACGTTCGAAAAAGTGTGCGAGGCAATCATCGCCGCGCGCATTGAGCGTTCCGATCTCACCGTCGCGCTCGGTGGCGGCGTCATCGGCGATCTCGCCGGCTTCGCCGCGTCCTGCGTGCGGCGCGGGCTCGACTTCGTGCAAGTGCCGACAACTTTGCTCGCGCAAGTCGATTCCTCCGTCGGCGGCAAGACCGGCATCAATTCGCGCCACGGCAAAAATCTCATCGGCGCCTTTCACCAGCCGGTGATGGTCATCGCCGACACCGCGCTGCTCGATACGCTGCCGGTGCGCGACTTCCGCGCCGGCTATGCCGAGGTCGCCAAATACGGTCTGCTCGGCGATGCCGCGTTCTTCTCCTGGCTCGAGGCGAACTGGCAGGACGTCTTCTCCGGAGGCCCCGCCAGGGAGCACGCCATCGCGGTCTGCTGCCGCGCCAAGGCGGCCATCGTCGCGCGCGACGAACGCGAAAACGGCGAGCGCGCTCTGCTCAATCTCGGCCACACCTTCGGCCACGCGCTGGAAGCGGGCGCCGGCTTCTCCGACCGGCTGCTGCACGGCGAAGCGGTGGCGCTCGGTATGGTGCTGGCGTTCGAGTTCTCCGCCCGCAAGGGTCTCACTAGCGCCGAAAGCGCTGTGCGGGCGCGCGCACATCTTGCCGCTGTCGGCCTGCCTACCGATATAAACCAAGTTCCGGGCGGGATGCCGGGCGTCGATGCGTTGATGGATCTGATCGCGCAGGACAAGAAGGTGAAGCGCGGCCGCCTGACTTTCATTCTGGTGCGCGGCATTGGCCAGGCTTTCATCGAGAACAATGTCGATCCATCCGAAGTGCGCGCTTTCCTGACCGGCAAGCTGAATTGACAAATGACCGCGTCTGACAAATGACCGCGTCCGACTGGATATCATTCGCGACTGTCGTGTTCTGTCTGATGCTGTCGGCCTTCTTTTCCGGCAGCGAGACGGCGCTGACGGCGTCGTCGCGGGCCAGCATGGCGCGGCTGGAGAAGCACGGAAACCGCCGCGCGGCCATCGTCAATCGCCTCCTGTCGCAGCGTGAGCGCCTGCTCGGCGCGCTGCTGCTTGGCAACAATGCGGTCAACATCGCCGCCTCCTCGCTCGCCACCGGCGTGTTTTTGGCCTGGTTCGGCAATGCCGGGGTGGTCTATGCGACGATCGCGATGACCGTGCTGGTCGTCGTTTTCTCCGAGGTGCTGCCGAAGACGGCGGCGTTCAACGCGCCCGATCGTATCGCGCTCGCCGTGGCGCGGCCGATGGCGGTGATCGTGCGCCTGCTCGGCCCGATCCTCATCAGCGTCGAAGCGCTGGTGCGCTGGCTGCTGAGCTTCGTCGGCATCAAGATCGGTGAGGATCAGGCGATCTTGTCGGCGCATGAGGAATTGCGCGGCGCCGTCGACCTGTTCCACAGCGAGGGCGGCGTCGAAAAGCTCGACCGCGACATGTTCGGCGGCGTGCTCGATCTGCGCGAGCTGGCGGTCTCGGACGTGATGGTCCATCGCACCAATATGATCACAATCAACGCCGACGATCCGCCCGAGGCCGTCGTCAATACGGTGATTGCTTCGCCGGTGACGCGGCTGCCGCTGTGGCGCGGAAACCCGGAGAACATTGTTGGCGTGCTGCATGTGAAGGATCTGTTGCGCGCGCTGCACGCGGTCGATGGCGACGCCACCAAGGTCGATATCGGTGCGCTGATGACGCCGCCCTGGTTCGTGCCGGATACGCGATCGGTGTCGGAGCAGCTCAAGGCGTTTCGCCGCCGCAAGACACCGTTCGCGCTGGTGGTCGACGAGTATGGCGAGGTCGAAGGCCTCGTCACGCTCGAGGACATCCTGGAAGAGATCGTCGGCGACATCACCGATGAGCACGATGTCGCCATGCCCGGCGTGCGTCGTCAGCCGGATGGCTCGGTGAATGTCGATGGCGCGGTGCCGATCCGCGATTTGAATCGCGTCATGGATTGGAATCTGCCCGACGAAGAGGCGACCACGATTGCCGGCCTCGTCATCCACGAGGCGCGCTCGATTCCGGAAGTGGGGCAGAGCTTCACCTTCCACGGCTTCCGCTTCCGGGTGTTGCGCCGCGCGCGCAATCGAATCACCGCGCTGCGCATCCAGCCGCTGCCGCGTCAGCAGGCGAAGGCTTAAGCGCGACCACAGCGCCCCTTGCGCATGCTCCCGCCGCCAAGGCAGGATGACTGCGCCAACGCGTCCATACGAAGAAGACGCAAGAAGGAATCGGGGGAGGACATCCGGTGCATTCGCCGATCGATGCGCTGCGCCATGTGCGCACGCTTGTTCTCGTTATTCTGCTGTCAGCGTACTGCGGCGTCGCTGCGCAAGCGCAGCCTTATCCTAGCCGTCCGGTGCATCTCATCGCGCCGTTCCCGGCCGGCGGTCTCGCCGATGTGCTTGCGCGCGCCGTGGCCGACGAACTGTCGCGCTCGCTCGGTCAGCCGGTGATCGTGGAGAACCGCGCCGGCGCCGGCGGCAATGTCGGCGCCGAAGTCGTCGCGCGCGCGGCGCCCGATGGCTATACGCTGATGATGAGTTCGGCCGGCATCCTCACGGCCAATCAGTTCCTCTATGCCAAGATGCCGTTCGATCCGGAGAAGGACTTCGTGCCCGTCTCAAATGTCGCCGACATGCCGATGATGGTCGTTGTCAGCCCGAAGGTCGAAGCGAAGACGCTTGCCGAACTCGTCGCGTTCGCGCGCGCCAATCCCAACAAACTGAATTTCGGTTCGCCCGGCGTCGGTACCACGGGCCATCTCGGCCTCGCGTTGTTCATGCATGCGGCGAAGATCAAGCTCACACATGTGCCTTACCGCGGCGCGGCGCCTGCGATCACTGACCTCCTCGCCGGGCAGATCGACGGCGTCGTTGACAATCCGCCGACCGTGCTGCCGCACATCGAAGCCGGCAAATTGCGTGCGCTCGCGGTTGCCGCCAAGACCCGCATGCCGCTGCTTCCGGATCTGCCGACGGCAGATGAAGCCGGCGTGCCCGGTTATGAGGCCTCGTCGTGGTTCGGCATCGTGGCGCCGGTCGGTACGCGACCGGCGATCGTTGCGCGCTTGCAGCAGGAGATCGCCACGGCACTGAAGCAGCCGAACGTACAGCAGCGCTTCGCCAAGTCGGGCGCGCGTCTTTTGGGAAACACTCCGGAGGAATTCGCGCAGCAGATCCGTCAGGATCGCCACATGTGGGGAGAGGTCATCACCGCCGCCGGCATCAAGGCGGAGTAGTTAACTCCTGCTCGAAGGGTGACGGCGCGCTAAACCCCGCCCTCGCCGGGCGCGGCGGCGTGGATGGCCAGCGCATGCACGCCGCCGGCCAATTCACCCGAAAGAATCTGGTTGATCAAGCGATGGCGGTCGACGCGGGTCTTTCCTTTGAACGCATCAGCCACGATATACACCCTGAAATGAGTTTGCCCGCCCGGCCGATGCCCGGCATGGCCTGCGTGTTGGTGTGACTCATCCACCACCTTCAGGCTGTGCGGCGTGAAAGCCTCGGTCAACTTCTGTGTGATCAAATCCGCTGTCTGCATGTCCCCGACTTAGGAAGGTCCGGGGCGCGGGTCAATGCCTGCTTCGTGGCGAAAATCGGCATGAAGCGGTGCTGTCAAGTCTTGAAGGCGTCATAGCGAAAAGCGCATAATTGTCGGTCATGAAATTCGACTCGCCCATCTTCGATCGCGTTCGCGTCAAACCTTCGCAGGATCGCCGGATCAAAACCGACGGTCCCACATGCGAATGGGTTGGCTGCAAGGAGAAAGCTACGCATCGCGCGCCCAAGGGCCGCAATCGCGAGAACGAGCACTGGCGCTTCTGTCTCAACCACGTGCGCGAGTACAATCAGTCGTACAATTTTTTCGCCGGCATGAACGATGCTGCGGTGATGGCGTACCAGAAGGACGCGCTCACAGGGCATCGTCCGACCTGGAAGATGGGAACCGGCAAGGGCACGAGCCAAGCCGATTTCCGGACGTTCGGCGCGCAGGGCGATCCGTTCGACCTGTTCTCGGAGGGCCTGCGCGCCGAGCAGCAGGCCCGCGCCGAGGCCAAACCGGTGCGCAACGCCGAGCGCAAGGCGCTCGACACCCTCGGCCTCGATGCCGGCGTCTCGCCAGCGCAGGTCAAAGCCAAGTTCAAGGAACTGGTGAAGCGCCACCATCCGGACGCCAATGGGGGCGACCGCTCGACCGAGGACCGCCTGGTCGAGATCATCCAGGCCTACAATTATTTGAAGTCGGTCGGATTTACCTGACGGATGCCGTCATTCCGGGGCGCGGCCGAAGGCCGCGAGCCCGGAATCCAGCTACACCCCCCGAATGCGCGGCTGGATTCCGGGTCCGACCGCTGCGCGGCCGTCCCCCCAAAGCAACCCAGCCCCGCCTTACGCACAGGCTTCCGGCGCACTATCTTGTTGATATAATTGATGCTGTTATTCGCGCCCGCCGGGTTTTTTGCGTCGCCCGCGTCTGCTAAGTTGGCGCTATAACCAGCCGGACCGTTACGTCGAACCGAAAATCGGGTTTCGGGGGGTCCCGAGCCCACGGAGGAGCAATGACCGCCGCAGTACAAGAAAACGCCGGCCTGCCCGACATGAAGGTGTCGATCCGGCAAGTGTTCGGAATCGATAGCGACATGGAAGTCCCGGCCTATTCCAAGGCCGACGAGCACGTCCCCGACGTGGACCCCGACTACCGCTTTGACCGCCCGACCACGCTCGCCATCCTCGCCGGCTTCGCCAAGAACCGCCGCGTGATGGTCACCGGCTATCACGGCACCGGCAAGTCGACGCACATCGAGCAGGTTGCGGCGCGGCTCAACTGGCCTTGCATCCGCGTCAACCTCGACAGCCACATCAGCCGGATCGACCTGATCGGCAAGGACGCGATCGTCATCAAGGACGGCGCGCAGATCACCGAATTCCGCGACGGAATCCTGCCCTGGGCTTTGCAGAACAACATCGCCATCTGCTTCGACGAGTACGACGCCGGCCGCCCGGATGTGATGTTCGTCATCCAGCGCGTGCTGGAAGCCTCCGGCCGTCTGACGCTGCTCGACCAGAACCGCGTGATCAAACCGCATCCGTCGTTCCGCCTGTTCGCCACGGCCAACACCGTCGGCCTCGGCGACACTTCGGGCCTCTATCACGGAACGCAGCAGATCAACCAAGGCCAGATGGACCGCTGGTCGATCGTCACCACGCTGAATTATCTGCCGCACGACAACGAGGTCGAGATCGTGCTGGCGAAGGCCAAGCACTATGAGAACGAAAAGGGCCGCGATATCGTCAACAAGATGGTGCGCGTGGCTGACTTGACGCGCAATGCCTTCATGAACGGCGACATCTCCACAGTCATGAGCCCGCGCACGGTGATCACCTGGGCTGAGAACTCCGACATCTTCAACGATATCGGCTTCGCGTTCCGGCTCACCTTCCTAAACAAGTGCGACGAGCTCGAACGGCCGATCGTGGCCGAGTTCTATCAGCGCTGCTTCGGTGTCGAGTTGCCGGAGAGCTCGGTGAACGTGGCGCTGAGTTGATGCTCAGGGCTTCTTCTTCTCGAGTGCGGAGACACGTTGTTCAAGATTGCCGAGGCGCTCCTCGACTTCCGCCACAGTGTAGCGGCCGAGGACGCTTTCGCCGATCATCGCCTGCTGGAGGTTCTTGAGACGATCATTGACGCTCTCGAATCCGTCTCGCACCTCGGTGTGCAGATTGGAGAGATCGCCGCGGGTCGTCTCGTTTTGCTCGCGGATTTCACGGAGCAGTCGGAGGGTCTGGTTTTCAGGTTCGGCCATGCCGGCTGTCCTTGCGGGTGCGAACAAATATAGTCATTCCTTCTGGTTGAATAAAGAGGCGCCAACACGCCATGGCCTCCAACATCAAAGGCAAAATTCCGGCGAAGGAAGCTCCGACCGAACCGTTCAAGCGGGCGGTCACCGGCTGCCTGCGTGCGCTCGCCCGCAAGCCTGATCTCGAAGTGTCCTATGCTGCCGAGCGTCCCGGCCTAATGGGCGGCAAGGTTCGCCTCCCCGAGCCGCCGCGCAAATTGTCCAAGGCCGAGGCTGCTATCGTGCGCGGTCACGCCGATTCGATCGCGCTGCGACTCGCCTGCCACGATGCGGCGATGCATCGCCGCCTGCAGCCGGCCGGGCAGCAGGCGCGCGCCGTGTTCGAGGCAGTCGAGCAGGCGCGCGTCGAGGCCGTCGGCGCGCGGCGCATGACCGGCGTCGCCAACAACCTCACCGCGATGCTCGACGAGCGCTTCGCGCGGGCTAAAACCGACCAGATCACCCAGCGCGCCGATGCGCCGATCGAGGACGCGCTGGCGCTCTTGGTGCGCGAGCGCCTGACCGGCCTGGCGCCGCCGCCGGCGGCAAAGAAGCTGGTCGATCTCTGGCGTCCGCTGATCGAGGATCGCGCCGGCGAAGACCTCGACCGTCTCGAAGACCTGGTCGAAGACCAGCGCCAGTTCAGCGACGTCATTCACGATCTGCTCGACGCGCTCGAGATGGGCGAGGACCGTTCGTCCGAATCCGAGGATGAAGAGGACGAAGGCGAGGACGAACGCCGCCAACAGGAAACCGGCGAGGACGGCGAAGCCGCCGACTCGGATCAGATGGAGCGCATGTCGTCCGAGGACACGCAGGTCTCCGCCGACGATATGCCCGACTCCGCCACCGAGGCAGTCGAATCGCCGACCGCCGACATGGCCGACGATACCGACATGGGCGACGCCGAGACGCCGGGCGAGACGCAGCGGCCGCGCCAGTTTGGCGCCAACGAGCCGCGTGGTCCCGACTATCGCGCTTTCACCACCAGGTTCGACGAGACCATCGCCGCCGAGGACCTCTGCGAGCCGGAAGAGCTCGACCGGCTGCGCGGCTATCTCGACAAGCAGCTCTCACATCTGCAGGGCGTCGTCGCGCGTCTCGCCAATCGGCTTCAGCGCCGCCTGATGGCGCAGCAGAACCGCTCCTGGGAGTTCGACCTCGAGGAAGGTCAGCTCGATCCGGCGCGGCTGTCGCGCATCGTCGTCGATCCGTTCCATCCGCTCTCGTTCAAAGCGGAGAAGGACATGGAATTCCGCGACACGGTGGTCACGCTGCTCCTTGATAATTCCGGCTCGATGCGCGGCCGTCCGATCACTGTCGCCGCGACCTGCGCCGACATCCTCGCGCGCACGCTCGAGCGTTGCGGCGTGAAGGTCGAAATTCTCGGCTTCACCACGCGTGCCTGGAAGGGCGGGCAGTCGCGTGAGCATTGGCTCACCGCCGGCAAGCCGGCCAATCCCGGCCGTCTCAACGATCTGCGCCACATCATCTACAAGTCGGCGGATGCCCCATGGCGCCGCGCGCGGAAAAACCTTGGGCTGATGATGCGCGAGGGCCTGCTCAAGGAGAACATCGACGGCGAGGCGCTCGACTGGGCGCACAAGCGCCTGTTGGGCCGTCCCGAGCAGCGCAAGATCCTCATGATGATCTCCGACGGCGCGCCGGTTGACGACTCGACGTTGTCGGTCAATCCGGGCAACTATCTCGAACGGCATCTGCGCTGGGTCATCGAAGAGATCGAAACGCGCTCGCCGGTCGAATTGATCGCTATCGGCATCGGCCACGACGTCACGCGCTATTATCGCCGGGCCGTCACCATCGTCGATGCCGAGGAGCTCGGCGGCGCCATGACCGAGAAGCTCGCCGAATTGTTCGAGGAGCACGCCGCTCAGGCCGAACGGCCGGTCCGCCATCCACGGAGACGCGTCGCTTGACGCTTCCGCGCCGCCGCTGGCTCATCGCTGGCTCAGTGTTGGCGGCGCTCATCGCCGCGGTCGCGACTTACGCCGTCGCTGAGACCCAGCGTTACGCCGAAGCGCCGGTGCGCATCGCCGTTGAGGCGACGCCGATCACGTCGTTCAATCCGCGCGATCCCACGCAGACGCGCTTCGGCGCACTGGAATTCCGCGGCGGCCTCGTGCTGACATCGCACCATCCGGCCTTCGGCGGCATTTCGGCGATCCACATGGAGCCTGACGGCGCGCATTTCATCGCCATCACCGATCGCGGCTCCTGGCTGCGCGGCCGCATCGTCTACGGCAGCGATGGCCCGCCAGCCGGCATCGCCGATGCGGAGCTGGCGCCGATCCTCGGCGCCGGCGGCAAGCCGCTCGCCGCGCATGGCTGGTTCGACGTCGAGTCGCTCACCGAACGCGACGGCGTCCTTACCATCGGCATCGAGCGCGTCGAAGAGATCGTGCGCTTTAACTACAAGCGCGACGGACTGCAAGCGCGTGGCCAGCCAATCAAGGTGCCGGCCGACTTCAAGACCTTCACCTACAACAAGAGTCTTGAATGCCTGGCGACGCCGCCGGCCGGTGCGCCGCTCGCCGGCGACTTGATCGCTGTCACCGAGCGCAGCCTCGACGCCGCGGGCAACCATCGCTCTTATGTGCTCAATGGCGAGGACGTCGCGCGCTTCAGCGTCAAGCGCAGTGACGATTTCGATGTCAGCGATTGCGCCATCCTGCCGCCCGGCGATCTGCTGCTGCTCGAGCGTCGCTATTCTCCGGCGCGCGGCGTCGCCATCCGCATCCGCCGCATGCCGCTGTCGAGTCTCAAAGAAGGCGCGCTGGTCGACGGCAAGCCGTTGTTCGAAGCCGATCTCGGCTACCAAATCGACAACATGGAAGGCCTCGGCATCCATCGCACCCCAAGTGGCGACACCGTGCTGACGCTGGTCTCGGATGACAATTTCTCGGTGCTCCAACGCAACCTGCTTCTGCAGTTCACGCTCGTGGGGGAGTGAAACGCACGCCGTCATTCCGGGGCGCCGTGCCGGAGCCCGCAGGGCGAAGGCCGGCGAACCCGGAATCCATAATCCTCAACGCTGCGGCGTATGGATTCCGGGCCCGCGTCTTCGACGCGTCCCGGAATGACGGTGCCTATGACCTGCGCACGCAAAACAAAAACGCCGCCTTGCGGCGGCGTTCGGAAAACTCTCGGGCGCGTGAGCAATCAGGCGGCGGACTTCGTCGCTTCCTGCTTCTTCACGATCTGGCGCTTGACGTCGAGCATCTTCGGCGCGAGCTCGGCGTCCTTGGCCTTGAGCAGGAAGCCGTCCAGGCCGCCGCGGTGATCAACCGTCTTCAACGCATTGGTCGAGACGCGCACCTTGAAGCTGCGCCCGAGCGTGTCGGAAATCAGCGTCACGTTCTGCAGATTCGGCAAGAACCGGCGCTTGGTCTTGATGTTGGAGTGGCTCACTTTGTGGCCGACCAGGGGGCCCTTGCCCGTCAGATCACAACGCCAAGACATAGCTCATCCCTTTAAAAAGCGCCGGCGCCGCGATCGGGCCGGTCCGGTCAATCATCATGGAAAGACGGCGGCACGTATAAAGAGCGGCTCGCCGGGCGTCAAGCGTTCGGATTTACGCGCGTTTTGGCCGGATTCAAGCCCCGTCCACCGCTTTTAAACCCATCAAACATTCGACTTATTCGCCGCCAACCTCAGGAAGGACAAGCCGATGGCGGGGGCCTCAGCTCGTATGGGCGATCGGTGCGTGACCCGGGAGGCCCTTGCGTGCCGGATTGTGCTGCACGACACATACGCGCTGCCGTGTTGCGGAACTTCCGCCGGGACCGGCGGGCGGGAGGGGTCGTGCTGACGTTAGGGCATGCGGTCCGATGCACCCTTTTGGCCTCCGCCGCGCTGGCTTTCGCTGCCGTGGCGCGCCCAGCCGCGGCCGAGGGCAAGCTCGAAGCGCGCTACATCGCCACGCTCGCAGGCATTCCGATCGGCGAGGGGAACTGGGTCATCGATATCGGCGAGAGTCACTACAGTGCCGCGGCGAGCGGCACCACGACCGGTCTGTTGCAGGCCTTCACCGGCGGCCACGGCACCAGCGCCGCGCAAGGGACGCTCAACGGCGGCAAGCTGATGTCGTCGGTCTACGGGGCAACCATCTTCAGCCGCAAGAAGATCGACGAGATCCGCCTCAACATCGCCAACGGCAACATCAAGGATAACCAGGTCGACCCGCCGCAGGAGGAGAACCCGGAGCGGGTCCCGGTCACCGAGGCGCATCGGCGCGGCGTGCTCGACCCGATGACGGCGACGATGCTGCGTGTGCCGGGCAATGGCGACCCCATGGCGCCGGAATCCTGCCAGCGCACGCTGTCGGTGTTCGACGGGCGCATCCGCTACGACCTCCGGCTTGCCTACAAGCGCATGGACAAGGTGAAGGCGGTGAAGGGTTATTCCGGGCCCGTCCTCGTCTGCGCGGTCTATTTCACCCCCGTCTCGGGCTATGTCCCGTCGCGGACCGCCATCAAATACCTTGCCGCGCAGCGCGACATCGAGGTGTGGCTGGCGCCGATCGCCGGCACCCGCGTGCTGGTGCCGTTCCGCGCCCAGGGGCCGACTCCGATCGGCCAGGCGGTGCTGCAAGCCACGCAGTTCGTCTCGGTGGCGACGCCAGCGAAGGCCGCCGCGAACGGCGCAAAGACGCAGTGAGTATCCCTCCCCTGAAAGGGGCCCTTGGTGGCCTAGAAAAGAGAGTAGAATCAAAGACGTATTGCGCGGGTGTCCACGTTAGTGTCCCGACCAGCACAGGGAGGCAGTAGGGGCGATTTGACGGGGCGGCGGTGGGCACGGGGTAGACCCACCCCACGGGCCGCCCCTGCGGCCCTGTGGGCGGTTTGACCCGGGCGAAGGTGTGAGGGGCGGGCGCAGGTGTCAAGACGCGCACGGCGGACATCGCAAGGGATCAAGTGCCCAAAGTGGGCATTTGATCGCGGACCCGCGCAGTTATTTCGCCGACCTCCTCGGCCTTGTGATCTCCCTCAACGTCAAACGGCGCGACCTCACGGCGAGCAAGCGGGCCTGCGCGGCGGCCGAAGCCTGGGCGTATGCGTCATGTGCGTCATCGGGGTGGACGCAGCCGGATGCTCGGAGCACAGGACGATTGGACATAGGACCAAACCCGCCGCGCAAGATGCGCGGCCACGGGCACCCGTAACAGCGGTCCAGAAAATGTGTGCCGATTCCGTGTTCCATCCTCTCGCTGCGTGCCTCGAT
>DASXOK010000476.1:0-25256 GCA_036494425.1 Pseudolabrys sp. | reverse complement strand
TCATCATCGGCGGCGATCGAAAGAATTCGGCGGCGACTATGGACAGCACCGCCAAGCCACCCAGATATGCCAGGAGGCGTACAAGGGTGGACGAGAATTGGTCACGCCAGGAACGCAGGGCCGGGTGCATGGCCTTGTCTCCGGCAGGGTGGCGCAGTAACGCCGCCGTTGTCAGACCGTCCGTTCTCGCCTAGAAGCGCTGCCGTCCGGCCACGGTATCATATCATATCACCGGCAGGAATTTTTCGGAGAGGTACCAATGGGTTACAAGGTCGCCGTGGTGGGTGCCACCGGCAATGTCGGGCGCGAAATGCTTAACATCCTGGCCGAGCGCAATTTCCCAGCCGACGAAGTTGTCGCGCTGGCCTCGCGCAAGAGCGTGGGGCAGGAGTGCTCATTCGGCGACAAGACCCTGAAAGTCAAAGCGCTCGATCACTACGACTTCTCCGATGTCGATATCTGCCTGATGTCGGCCGGCGGCACCGTGTCGAAGGAATGGTCGCCCAAGATCGGCGCACAGGGCGCGGTGGTGATCGACAATTCGTCGGCCTGGCGCATGGACCCGGACGTTCCGCTGATCGTGCCGGAGGTGAATGCCGACGCTGTTGCCGGCTTCGCCAAGAAGAACATCATCGCCAACCCGAACTGCTCGACGGCGCAGCTCGTCGTCGCGCTCAAGCCGCTGCACGATCACGCCAAGATCAAGCGCGTGGTGGTGGCGACCTATCAGTCCGTGTCGGGCGCCGGCAAGGATGCGATGGACGAACTGTTCTCGCAGACCAAAGCGGTGTTCACGATCGATGAGGTGGAGGCGAAGAAGTTTCCCAAGCGGATCGCCTTCAACGTCATCCCGCAGATCGACGTGTTCATGGAAGACGGCTACACCAAGGAAGAGTGGAAGATGATGATGGAGACCAAGAAGATTCTTGATCCCAAAATCAAGCTGACCGCCACTTGCGTGCGCGTGCCCGTGTTCGTCGGGCATTCGGAAGCGGTGAACATCGAATTCGAAAACCCGATCAGCGCGGACGAGGCGCGCGACATCCTGCGTAGCGCGCCCGGCTGTCTCGTGATCGACAAGCGCGAGCCCGGCGGCTACGTCACGCCCTATGAAAGCGCCGGCGAGGACGCGACTTACATCAGCCGCATCCGCGAGGATGGCACCATCGAGAACGGGCTGGAAATGTGGGTCGTCTCCGACAATCTGCGCAAAGGCGCCGCGCTCAATGCCGTGCAGATCGCCGAGTGCCTGATCAACCGCAAGCTGATTAGCGCCAAGAAGAATGCGGCGTAAGTCGCGAGCCCCTTACACCCGCTCCGGAGCCTCGGCCCGGGGCGGTGTGTTGCGCATGCTCTGCGCCAGCTCCTCGAAATTGTTAACCGCAGAATGGCGCTCGTTGTAGAAGCGCACGACGCGCTGCGCCGTCTCCACTTGCAGCCGCTCGAACTTGCGACGCGCCGCATCGATCGCCATGGCCGGCATGCCGCCCGGACCGCGCCGCATGATGCAGAGCTGCAAGGCGGTCGGCCATGACAAGCCAGCAGCCTTCGCCAGGAGCAGCGTGAAGTCGTTGTCGCCGCGACGGTCGCTCATGACATTCTCGACCAGCGTGCGCGGCGCGCGGCTGAGCGCGGACAGCGCGGCAATGGTCTCCTCGAAGTCCCCGTTCGCGGCGAATTCCTGAATGAGCGCTTCGGCCGAATGGCCCGAGAGCGCTGCGCCGTCGAACGACGCCGGATCGCGCGGAGCACGCACCTCCTGTCCGGTGATGCCGGTCAAAACGCGCTGCACTTCCTGCACGGCGGCGGGATTGCTGGCGGCGAGCTTCTTGAACACCACCTCGGAGGCCTGCGCGATCAGCGCGTGAAAATGCTCACGCGGAATGTCCTTGCGCATGCCGACACAAATAGCGAGCACTTCATCATCGATCGAGCGTTCGACCAGCCGGTCGTAGCCGGTCTCGGAAAAGCGCGCGCCTTCATTCTGCGTCACGGAGAGGACGACATCGCGGTTGCCGCGGATCACCAGCGCATCGCCGACGCTTTCGCTCAACGCGGCGCGCTTGGAGATGGCGAGCAGCCGCTCCTGGCTGTTGTTCTCGGCGATCTCGAGCAGGTCTTCGTCGGTCAGACGGCTCGACTGTGTGAGGATCGGCGCGGCCACTTCGATCGAGTCGTCGCGCGCCAGCCAGCGCACGGTTGTCGTGGGCGCATTGGCAATGGGGGCCAGCCGATTGGCGAGCTCGGCGCGTGCTTTGGTCTCGATCCTGTCGGCGAGCCGCGAGATGACGCCGTCGAACAGATCGACCTGCTCGTCGGAATAGACGTTGGCGCCTGCCAGAAACAGATCGGTGACCCGCCGAAGGATCTCGACTTGCCTTGCCGGCGACCCAGACCTGAACGAGCCTTCAAGCTCCGTGATAAGCGACTGCTCAGCCATCGCGACACAAAACCATCAATGGTTCCAATGCGCCCATCCTGTAACTACAGGATGTTACCATCGTCTTAGATGGAACCCGCACATTGTCGATAATCGTGGCGAACGCTGCGTACCGGTTTTGCTGCCGCAAGGTTAAGCGCCGTTAAGCACGACGCTCCCACCATCAAAAGCGCGGCGCGGCGAAGGCCACGGCGTGAGCGGCGGGCGCAATGCGGCTGAAGGCGCCGGTGCCAAGGTCGAGCACAGACAGTGCTCCAGTGGCCACGCCGAAGTAAGCGCCGTGCACCGCGATCTGACCGCGCTCGATCAGCTTGGCGAGGCGCGGAAACGTAAGCAGGTTGTCGAGGCTGTTGACGATGTTCGCCTGCTCCAGCTTGGTCAGATAATCGGCTGGCGAGAGATCGCCGCGTGGGCCAACCTTGTCCGACGCCGGGGCCATCAGCCGCATCCATTTGCCGATGAAGTCGCCCGGCGAGAGCGGCTCTGCATCCTCCGCGAAAGCCTTCACGCCGCCGCACTGCGCGTGACCGAGCACGACGATGTGCTTTACCTTCAGCGCCGCAACGCCGAACTCGAGCGCTGCCGAGACGCCGTGCGCCTGCCCATCGGGCGCATAAGGTGGAATGATGTTAGCGACGTTGCGCACGACGAAGAGCTCGCCCGGACCCGCATCGAAGATGACTTCGGGAGAGACGCGCGAGTCGCAGCAGCCGATCACCATGATCTCCGGGCGCTGGCCGGTCTCGGCCAGCTCGCGGAAACGGCTCTGCTCGGCCGGCAGGCGCTCGGTGAGGAACGCGCTGTAACCCTCGATCAGCCGCTGGGGGAAATCCATCGTTTAAGCACTCCGCACGTTGTCCCGGCGCCCGCCGATAGGTTTGTCACGCCCAGATCGCCATGGGCAACCCAAAAGCATCCTGCTCCGGCGGGTCGGGAAAGGGCCGCGCCACCCCGGCATGGATGCGCCGTGCGATAGCCGCGCAGGCGAGGGCGTCGATGAGATCATCAGGACCAGCGCCCTTCGGCGGTATCGCGTTCACGACGCTCTCCGGCAGACCGGCGGCATTGAGCAATGCGCGGCGCAAGGCGAGGCCGGGCTCGTGGCAGCGGCTCTTGACCTTCTTTGGCTCGGTCAACGCGCACGCGCCATTCAGCTGCCAGAAGGCCAGTTCTGGATGCACTTCGAATACGCGTGGAATCAGTAGCGGATCGGCGCGCAGCACAGCGTCCACCTCGCGGATCTTGGGCGCGATGTTGAAGAGCTGCTTCGACATTTTGCGTGGCGGGTCGGACGTTGCCAGCGCGGCGATGCAGGCCGCGCGATAGTCGTCCGCCTCGACGGCGGCGCGTGACGGCACCGAGAAAACCGACGATTGCCGCTGGCCGAGCAGAGGGCGCACAAGCGTCTCCGCCTTGCGTCCGCCGGGACCGGTGCGCTCCGGCAAGCCGATCGGCATGTCTACGGCGACGATGGCCGGGCGCTGCGCCGCCGCCAGCACCTCGGCAAAGCGCGCGAACATGCCCAGCACTGCTTCGCCGCCGGACGGGCGGACGAAGGCTGCGATCCACCCGCCGGGACAGCCGTCCACCCCCGCCAGCCATGTGTCATCGGAGACCGCCATCATCGAGACAGTGGCATCCGCGTTGCCCGGACGGTAGGCTTGGGAGGTACGCCAATGGGGAACAGTCGATGATGATCCGTCCGCGCCGCAGCGTGCTCTACATGCCCGGCTCCAATGCCCGCGCGCTGGAGAAAGCGAAGACGCTTCCCGCCGACGGCGTCATCCTCGACCTGGAAGATTCCGTCGCGCCTGACGCCAAGGAGACCGCGCGCAAGCAGGTGGCCGATGTGGTGAAGGCCGGAGGCTTCAGCCGCCGCGAGGTGTTCATCCGCGTCAATGGAGTGGACACGCCCTGGCACGCCGATGATCTCGCCGCCGCCGCGCAGGCAGCGCCGGACGCCATCCTCATTCCAAAGGTGTCGTCGCCGCAAACATTGGAGATGATCGGTCGCCGTCTGCTCGACATGGGCACCGATCACAAGACGCGCATCTGGGCGATGATCGAGACGCCGCTGGCGATCTTCAACATCCTGTCGATCGCCGCCGCCGCGCGCGATTCCGAGACGCGCCTGTCCGGCTTCGTCATGGGGACCAACGATCTCGCCAAGGACACGCGCGCGCGCCTCGTGCCCGGCCGCGCGCCGATGCTGCCATGGCTCACGATGTGTCTTGCCGCGGCGCGCATCCACGGCATCGACATTCTCGACGGCGTCTACAACGACCTCAGCAACGCCGACGGCTTCGAGGCCGAATGCGTACAGGGCGTCGAGCTCGGCTTCGACGGCAAGACGTTGATCCATCCGAACCAGATCGAGCCGTGCAACAAGGCGTTCTCGCCGTCAGAGGAGGAAGTGGCGAACGCGCGCAAGATGATCGCGGCGTTCGATCTGCCGGAGAACAAGAGCAAAGGCGTCGTGTCGATCGACGGCCGCATGGTCGAGCGTCTGCACGCCGACATGGCGCGGCGCACGGTGGCCATCGCCGAGGCGATCGGCGGGCAATGACTTTAACTTTTCTGGGAGGCGTTACCGGAAGCGCTCTTCATCTCTTCCATAGGGAGAGCTCGAGCGCGCGATGCGCAGGCGGGTGAGAGGTTGATGGCGCAAGAGTCCGGCATTCTTGGATTGCTCTGCTTCTCGCGGCAGATTCGATCATCGATTCGGTTGCCGGTCGCAGCATGCGAGAGATCCGTTGACAGCCGCTGATCCGGACGATGGGAAGTTGAAATGTCAACGCGTAACCTCGTGCGACACATACACACGTTAGGTACGATTCGGGGCGCGTTGGAAGGCGCTGAAGGTAAGGTCGTTGCGTTTCGCGGCGTTCCCTATGCGGCACCGCCGGTGGGGCCGCTACGCTTTGCGCCGTCGCAGCCCGCGATCCCGTGGCAGGGCGTTCGCGATGCCACCGCCAATGGCCCAATCGCGCCACAGACGGCGTTGCGGGTCGATCGTGCGATGGGTCCGATTACAGCGGCACAGGGCGAGGATTGCCTGACCCTTACCGTTTGGACCTCCGCCGACGCCGGGGCGAAGGCGCCGGTGATGGTATGGCTCCATGGCGGCGGCTTCATCACCGGTGCGGGTTCGCTGCCCTGGTATGACGGCGGCAATCTGGCGGCACGGCACGGTGTCGTGGTGGTCTGCGTCAATTATCGGCTAGGCGCGCTCGGCTTTCTCCCCGTGCCGAGCCGGCTTCCGGGCAATCTCGGCCTGCTCGACCAGATCGCGGCGCTGCGCTGGGTACAAAGACATATCGAGGTCTTTGGCGGCGATCCAGCGCGGGTCACCGTGATGGGACAATCGGGCGGCGCGCACAATATCGCGTCGATGCTCGCGATTAGTGACACGGAGGGCCTCTTTCATCGTGCCATCCTCCAAAGCCCGCCCTTGGCGATCGGCCTCATGACATCCGGCGAAGCGGCGCGGCGGGGCGGCGTCTTCCTGAAGCAACTCGGCATCGATCCGGATCAACCGGATCTGGTCGATTCTTTGCGCGCGCTCACTGTCCCGGACCTGCTTGCGGCGCAAGTGAAAGCCATGGTCGCGCTCGGCGCTGCGCAGAAGGGCGATCTGCGCCCGCCATTCCTCCCGGCGGAGGGGGCGCCGCACGATTTTCCCAGCCCCGAACTGGTGGAACGCGCGGCGGCGAACGCGGCGGCCCGTGGCGTTGATGTTCTCATCGGCTGGACGCACGACGAAGCGAACTTGTATGTCGCCGCCAATCCTGCCTTGGCCGCGATCAGCGAGGCGGAGCTAGAAAGCGCCGCTGCCGCAATGGTCGGCTTTTCCGCGGCCACGATGATCGTCGCCGCACGTGCCGCGCGTCCCGGCGCGCCGCCAGGACAGATCTTTCTCGATCTCATGACGGAGACGACCTTTGCCGCTCCCTGCAAGGCGCTGGCGCGCGCCATCGCCCGCGCCGGCGGCCGCGCCTTCCTCTATCGCTTCGATTGGCAATCTCCCTCCGCCGCCCTTGGGGCGTGCCATTGCCTCGATATTCCGTTCGCGCTCGGGACGTGGCGCGCCTGGATGAATGCGCCCATCATGGCCGGCGCGAACGAAGCGGCGGTCGAGGATCTGTCCGCCGAGATGATGCGTCGATGGGCAGGGTTTGCGACGACCGGCGATCCCGGATTTGCCCCCGCGTGCGGCGACGCCCTGCCGATCATGGTTTTCGACAGGGAGAGAGACTCGCGTCATCGATGGGAGCCGATGAGACACGAGCCCCGGCATGGCGACAAAAATATAGCGGGGAGGATGTGATGAGCGGGATCCAACGCAAGAGACGGGCGATCACCGGCGACACTCGCATTGATAGTCGCTAGCGTCCTACAGGTCGAAATGGCTCACTTTTTCCGACTCAGTAAGACTAGACCCCGTCACCCCAATCCTCTCCCCAGTCGAAGTCGGATATATCCGACTTCGACCGCTTGATATTGCCGAACTCGGGTAAACCCGAGTTCGGTGGGGAGAGGGAGCGCGCCGTGCTCGCGGCCGTGCAGCAATTCAAGCTCAGCTCGTCCAGCCTTGGCCGGAGCCGTTGGTCGCGTAGTTCGAGTGCAGCACGCTGGAGAGCGGCACCACATCGGCCGTCGACGACGACGGGGCCGGCGCAGGTGCGGGCGTATAGGACGAAGCCGGCGCGGGCGCCGGAGCATAAGCCGGAGCCGGAGCTTCGGCCTTGGCCCTCACCTGGCTGGCCGACGGCATCTCGACCGCCTTGTCCAGTCGGCGCGCCACGCCTTCGAACTGCGCGTTCTGCTCGATGGTCAGCGACTTGTTGTAGATCTCGCCTTCGACCAAGGCAGTCGCCTGGAGCTTCACGCTGTTGCCGTGGATGGTGCCCTTGAAGGTGCCGTCGATGACCGCTTCCTGCGCCACGACCTTGCCCTCCACATGGGCGCCCTCGCAGATGACGAGGCGCGAGGCGTGGATGTCGCCCACGACGCGGCCGAAGATCTGCACCGCGCCGGTGCAAAGGACGTTACCGGTGATCAGCATGCCGGGTCCGAGCGTGGACACCACCTCCTGCACCGGCTTGCTCGGCGCCACGGTGACCTCGGCGCGCGGCTCAGGCGTCGCGGCAGTCAACGGCTTGGTGCTGCGGTCGCCTTTCGACTGAAAATAGCTCACGTCTTGTCCCCCTCATTATTAAACGCTTGCCGCATTAAACGCTTGCCGCGCCTTCGGCGCGAGCGGATACGGTCACCGGCGCTTTAAAGTAGTGAGACAATGGTAATACGCCTTCATGTCAAAGGCAGCGAAAAGTCGAAATTATCGATAACGCGCGCGCAAGAGGTGCGGGACCGCGGCCGGCCTGGAATTAACTAACTGCGCCGGTTTTCCCCTATTCCATCTATGTCGGAAGACGCGCGCGGGTCTACAAAGGACAACCACGAGACGCGCCATGAACGACAAGGCTCTTAAAACCGCGGTCGACCAGTTCCTCCGCACCATCAATTTCACCGCGCAAAGTGAGATCGAGAAGGTCGTCCGCACCGCGCTGGCCAGCGGCAAGCTCAATGCGCACGAGCCCATCACCACCGCCGTCGCATTGTCGAGCGAGAAGATCGGGCTCAACGTCACGATCTACGGCAAGATCGTCCTGTAAACGGACATCGCCAGCACTGGCGTCTTCGGGCTGCGTCATCAGTTCCGCCTGAGCCGGCGAAACCGGCCGGCCTGTGGCGGCGTTCCTCCCTATCGCAGCCGCACGAAGGGAGCCTTGCCATGCCCGCCATCCAGCAAAGCAAAGCTGTCGTTACTCAGATCACCACCGTCGCCGTCAATCCGGAGAACCAGTCCGAAGCGCTCGAGCTGATGAAGGAGCGCGCCAAGTTCATGGCGACGCAGCCGGGCTTCGTTTCCATCAGCCTGCACCAGAGCCCCGACAACGGCCGTATCGTCAACTACATTCAATGGAGCAACCGCGAGCAGCTTGCGGCCGCGCACAAATCGCCCGAATTCCGCAAGAAATGGCCGCGCTTCGGCGAACTGATCAAGGACGCCGACCCGTGCCTCTATGACGTCGTGCTGGTGGAGGAGAAGTAGTTTTGCTCAGTCATTCCGGGTTCGCGGGCTGGCGCCCGCGCCCCGGAATGACCACAGAGACCTCACGCCCAGGGGCGCGCGGCCTTGGCCTTGTCCTCGTAACTCTCGATTTTCGTCTGCTTCTGCTGGGTCAGGCCGATGTCGTCGAGGCCGTTGATCAGGCAATGCTTGCGGTGCGCGTCGATCTCGAACTTGACCACGCCGCCGTCAGGACCGCGGATTTCTTGGCTTTCCAGATCGACGGTGAGCGTGGCATTGGCGCCGCGATCGGCATCGTCGAACAGCTTCTCAAGGTCTTCCGGCGAGACGCGGATCGGCAACACGCCGTTCTTGAAGCAGTTGTTGTAGAAGATGTCGCCGAACGAGGTGGAGATCACGCAGCGGATGCCGAAATCCATCAGCGCCCAGGGCGCATGCTCGCGCGAGGAGCCGCAGCCGAAATTGTCGCCAGCGACGAGGATCTTCGACTTGCGATAGGCCGTCTTGTTGAGCACAAAATCCGGGTTCTCGGCGCCGTCGTCGAGATAGCGCTGCTCGGAGAACAGGCCCTTGCCGAGGCCGGTGCGCTTGATGGTCTTGAGGTACTGCTTGGGGATGATCATGTCTGTGTCGACATTGATGATCCGTAAGGGCGCGGCGACGCCTTCCAGGGTGGTGAATTTGTCCATCTCTACCTCACTTCCGCCCGCTCCAGTTTAGAACTGCTCCGTTTCATAAGGCGTCCGGTGTTCTGGTCAATAGCAGCAACTTAAACCAGGAGGCCAGTCATGCGTATTCCCGCCGTCGCCGGGCTCGTTATGCTGTGGGCGTTGGTCCCTGCCCACGATGCGGCCAAAGCCGGCGACTTTGCGCCTTGGTGCTACCGGCAATTTGGCGCGCGGCAATCTAGCGACTGCAATTATTATTCGGCCCATCAGTGTTTCTTGGTGGCCCGGTACTCGGCGGATGGCGGTATATGCGAGCGCAACAACGGCCCGCTGCCGCCGGTTCCGACCCGGAAAATCCCGCGTCAGCACCGGTATTGACGGGAATTACCCGCTAATCGGCGTTCGCCTCGATGGCTTCCATGTCGTCATCGGACAGCCCGAAATGGTGGCCGATCTCGTGCACCAAGACGTGAGTGACGATCTCGTCGAGCGTATCCTCGTTTTCCGCCCAGTAATCGAGGATCGGCCGCCGGTAAAGCCAGATCATGTTCGGCATCTGCGCCGGGACCGCTTCGGAGCGGAACGGCAGGCCCACCCCCTGGAACAGGCCGAGCAGGTCGAACTCGCTGTCCAGCCCCATGGTCTCGACGACGTCCTCGCTCGGAAAATCCTCGACCCGAATGACGAGGCCGTCGCAGAGGCTACGGAAATGCTGCGGCAGGCGGGCGTAAGCCTGCTCCGCCATGGCCTCGATATCGGCCAAAGACGGGGACGCAAGCCCCCGCCAAGTCCGTGGATGTTCGAATGGACCACTCATGACGTCGCTATGTAAGACGGGCTGCGCCGATCACCAAGCGATTGACCGGAAGGTGGAAATAGGCGACCGTTAACCATTGTGGCGTGCGGGCTGGGGGGTCCATGGCGAGCATACGGATCGGCTTGTTGGTCTTGGCTGTGGCGCTGTCGGCGGGCGCGGCAAGGCCGGCGTCGGCGGAATTCTTCGGCTGCAACGACGCCGACAGGCCGGGCCGCGTGCTCTACAGTTACAACGGCACGCCCGGCGCCTACGGCACCCGCTCTTCCCGAGCCCGTTACACGCATGACTTCGCGGCCCAGTCGCGCCCGCGCCGGACGCATGTAACTTATTACGCATCCAAGCGTTATTGGCACGAGCGGTCTCGCCGGTAATAGTGGCGGAGTGGTATCGGAGACGGTCATGCCGCGGATTGCGATTATCCTTGCTGTGCTGATGTTGGGCGTTGCGGGCTCGCTGGCCCCGGCCTCCGCGCAAAACTCGTCCGGTGCCCAGGAGGCACAACAGACCGCCGAGCTCGCGGCGCCACCGCGCCCGCGCATCACCGTCCGCCCGCGCCGGACGGAGCCCGGCCCGAATTCCCTGCGCTACTGCGAGTCGTGGCTGGCCACCGAGAACCGTCCAAGCGGCACGGTGATCACCCCGCAGATGCGGTGCTGGTGGCAGTAGCGAAACCTCCAGAACTTTTTTGCCTCTATCTTTGTTATTGTTTTCGGGGCGGGGCATCGGAGGTGCAGCGATGTCGAAGCTCGCGAAGATTCTCGCTGTTGTTGCGCTCCTCATCGGCGGTGCGATCTTTGTTGCGCCAACGCCTGCGGAAGCGCAACGCGGATGGCATGGTGGCGGCTGGCATGGCGGTGGCTGGCGCGGTGGCGGCTGGCGCGGCGGCGGTTGGGGATGGGGAGGATGGGGGCCCGGCTTCGCCGTCGGCTTAGGCCTGGGCACAGCCGCCGCGTACGGCGCGTATCCATACTACGGCGGCTATTATGGCGATCCGTACTATTACGGCGGCGGTCCGTACTATGCAGGCTATTACGGCGGTGGAGCTTGCGGCTGGAGGACCGTCCGCGTCTGGCGTTACGGCTACATGACCTATCGCCGCGTCTGGCGTTGCTGGTGATACACTCACCATTAACGAATACGACACGATGAAAAAGGCCCGCATCGCGGGCCTTTTGTTTTTTGTGACCGCCTCGATATTTTCACACTCACGCACGACGGTGCGTGCGCGACAGATATGCTGCCGCTGACAGCAACTAAATTAGCGACGCGTTGCTGTTATAGTCTTGCACACAGGGGCGGCGTCGGGAGATCGATCGATGTCGAAGCTCATCAAGTTATTCGCCGTGCTCGCGCTCGTCGCGGGCACATTTGCATTCACACCCAACACCGCGTCAGCGCAGCACTGGCATGGCCATGGCGGTGGCTGGCACGGTGGTGGATGGCACGGCGGCGGCTGGGGTCATCGCGGCTGGGGCTGGGGCCCTGCCGTCGGTTTCGGACTCGGCTTGGGCTGGGGTCCGTATGACGCCCGGCCCTATTATGGACCTTATCCCTATTACGGCGACGCCTATGCCGAACCGAACTGCGGCTATGTGCGCATGCGCGTCTGGCGCGCCGGGCACTGGGTCTTCCGCCGCGCCTGGCGGTGCTGGTGACACACAACACGTGAGACGAAAAAGGCCCGGCTGATGCCGGGCCTTTTGCTTTGGGTATCCTGCGACCGCGTTATTTCCACTCGCGCACGTCGACGAAGTGACCGGCGATCGCCGCCGCGGCCGCCATCGCCGGCGACACCAGATGCGTGCGGCCCTTGTAGCCCTGACGGCCTTCGAAGTTGCGGTTCGAGGTCGAGGCGCAGCGCTCGCCCGGCGCCAGTTTGTCCGGGTTCATCGCCAGGCACATCGAGCAGCCCGGCTCGCGCCAGTCGAAGCCCGCGGCCTTGAAGATCTTGTCGAGGCCTTCGGCCTCCGCCTGCTCCTTCACCAGACCCGAACCCGGCACGATCATCGCGTAGACGTTTGCGTTCACGGTCTTGCCGGCCGCGACGCGCGCAACCTCGCGCAGATCCTCGATGCGGCCGTTGGTGCATGAGCCGATGAACACGCGGTCGAGCTTGATGTCGGTGATCTTCTCGCCACCGGTCAGGCCCATGTAGCCGAGCGAACGCTCAGCCGCGATGCGCTTCTTCTCATCGGCGATCTCGGACGGTACCGGCACGCGCCCGCTGATCGAGATGACCTGTTCGGGGCTGGTGCCCCAGGTGACGATCGGCGGCAGCTTAGCCGCATCGAGCCTGATCTCGCGGTCGAAATGCGCGCCGTCGTCCGACTGAAGCGTCTCCCAATAGCGCATGGCCTGGTCCCAGGCGTCGTCCTTGGGCGCCTTCGGCTTGTCCTTGAGATAGGCGTAAGCCTTCTCATCCGGCGCGACGAAGCCGGCCTTGGCGCCGCCTTCGACCGACATGTTGCAGATGGTCATGCGGCCTTCCATCGACAGCGCGCGGATCGCTTCGCCGGCATATTCGAGCGCATAGCCGGTGCCGCCGGCGGTCCCGATCTCGCCGATGATGGCGAGGATGATGTCCTTCGCCGTGACGCCCGGCGGCAACTGACCGTCGACCACCGCGCGCATGTTCATCGACTTCTTCTGGATCAGCGTCTGCGTCGCCAGCACGTGCTCGACTTCCGAGGTGCCGATGCCATAGGCGAGCGCGCCGAAGGCGCCGTGCGTCGCCGTGTGGCTGTCGCCGCACACGATCGTGGTGCCGGGAAGCGTAAAGCCCTGCTCGGGGCCAATGATGTGAACGATGCCCTGGCGCTTGTCGAACTCGTCGTAATATTCGACGCCGAAATCCTTGGCGTTCTGCGCCAGCGCGGCGATCTGGTCGGCGCTTTCCGGATCGGGATTGGGCTTCGTGCGGTCGGAGGTCGGCACGTTGTGATCGACAACGGCGAGCGTCTTCTCCGGCGCATGCACCTTGCGGCCGGCGGTGCGCAGACCTTCGAACGCCTGCGGGCTCGTCACCTCGTGCACGAGATGGCGGTCGATGTAGATGAGAGCGGTGCCATCCGGCTGCTCGTCGACCAGATGGTCGTCCCAGATCTTGTCGTACAGGGTGCGCGGCTTCATGACTCGATGACCTTGCTCAGATGAAATTGCGGATGCGGCTCGAAAGACGTGCGCCCATGGCGCCGGGACAAAGCGTCAAAGCCCGACTTGCACGGCCGTCAAGCGGCCGAAAAAGCGCCACGGCAACCGCGCGTGGTCGGCAAGGATGATCCGCTGAGCTCTCGAAACCATGGCGGCTATATAGCCCGTTGGTTTTGTTTCGACAACGAAGCGCGCGCCGCGCCGCGGTCACAAAAAAGGGGCCGAATGCGGCCCCTTTTGCACCTGCGAACAATCGCAGACTTATTTCTTGTCGCCGGCGGCAGCGGCCGGCTGGTTGGTCGCCTCGGCCTCGATGCGGGCCTTCTTGCCGCGCAGACCGCGAAGATAATACAGCTTGGCGCGACGCACCTTGCCGCGGCGTACGACCTTGATCGAGTCGATCACCGGCGAGTAGAGCGGAAATACGCGCTCGACTCCTTCGCCGTAGGAGATCTTACGCACGGTGAAGTTCTCGTGCAGACCGCCGCCCGAACGGCCGATGCAGACGCCCTCGTAGGCCTGCACGCGGCTCTTGTCGCCTTCGGTCACCTTCACGTTCACGAGCACGGTGTCGCCCGGCCCGAAATCCGGGATTTCCTTGCCGGCGGACAGCTTCGCGATTTGCTCTTTTTCGAGCGTCTGAATGAGATTCATAGGAATATCTCCGTCGGCAGCGCCAGCAACCGGCGCGCGGTAGCTTGCATGTCTGAATGGGTCGGCCGGGCTTTTAGACCAAAGATTGCGGTTTGTCACGCCTCTGTTGTCTTCACCTCTCCCCGCATTGCGGGGGGAGGGAACCCACGGCTATGGCCGTTTCCTGGCCTGATACGCCGCCCAAAGGTCCGGACGGCGGACGGCGGTCAGTTTCTCCGCTTGCTCCCTGCGCCAGGCGGCCACCTTGGCGTGATCGCCGGAAACCAGAACTTCCGGGATCGGCTCTCCCTCGAAGACGGGTGGCCGGGTGTACTGTGGGTACTCCAAAAGTCCGTCGGAGAAGCTCTCCTCGGCGGCAGAGGCCTCCTTGCCCATCACGCCTGGTAGGAGCCGCACGCAGGCGTCCAACACGGCCAAGGCGGCAATCTCCCCGCCGGAGAGCACGAAATCGCCCAGTGAGACCTCCTCCAGGCTGCGCGCCTGGATCAGACGCTCGTCGACCCCCTCAAAGCGGGCGCAGAGAATGACCACCCCCAGTCCGTCCGCGAGCTGCATCGCCCGTTTCTGGGTCAGTGGCCGACCCCGCGGGCTCATCAGCAGGCGGGGGCGGGTGTCGTGCGGCACGACATCGAGGGCGCGGGCGAGCACGTCCGCCTTCATCACCATGCCGGGGCCGCCGCCGGCCGGCGTGTCGTCGACGGTGTGGTGCTTGTCGGTGGCCGCGTTACGGATGTCGAGCGCCTCGAGCGACCAGAGACGGGACGCGAGCGCCTTGCCGGCGAGGCTCATGCCCAGCTGGCCGGGGAACATCTCGGGGAAGATGGTCAGGACCGATGCACGCCACATGGTTTTATCTCTGTCGTCCCCGCGAAGGCGGGGACCCATAACCCCTGTCTTTCCGTATCGCGACGACTGGGTTATGGGTCCCGGCCCTCGCCAAGCTCGGCCGGGACGACGGCCTCAATTATTTCAGGCACCACCACCACGACACGCCCACCCTTCACATCCACCTCAGGCACGATGGCCTCGGTGAATGGCAGCATCAGCGTCGCCACGCCAGAGGCAGGCTGAATCTCGATCACGTCCCCGGCGCCGAAATTATGCAGCGCGAGCACGGTGCCGATTGCGTCTCCGTCCGGCGTCACCGCCGCAAGACCGATCAGGTCCGCATAGTAATAGGTGTCGTCGTCCTCGATCGGCGGCAGGCGATCACGCGGTACGAACAGGTCGATGTTGCGCAGCAATTCCGCTGCATTGCGGTCATCGACACCAACAATGCGCGCCACGAGGTGATCCTTGGCCGGCCGGACCGACTCGATCTCGATCTGCCGTTTGCCGTCCTCGGTCTCCAGCGGGCCGTAGTCGGCGACCGCCAGCGGATCCTCGGTGAAAGGCCACAGCTTTACTTCGCCGCGCACGCCATGCGCCGCCCCGATGCGGGCGACGCGAACTTTCTTGGCTGCCTCGCCCGGAGGAGAGGCGGGCTCGCCGTCATTGCGAGAAGGACGAGCCACAATCTAGGCCGCGATCAAGCGGCCGGAGCGGCGGCAGGCGCCTTGGCGGCCTCCTCGGCCCTCGCCTTGCGCTCCTTGCGCGGCACCGCCTTCTCCGGATTGTTGCGCGTCGCGCGCTTGGCAATGCCGGCGGCATCGAGGAAGCGCATCACGCGGTCGGACGGCTGCGCGCCCTTCTTCATCCACGCCTGCACCTTCTCGAGATCGAGCTTAAGACGCTCGGTCTTTTCCTTCGGCAGCAGCGGATTGAAGTAGCCGAGACGCTCGATGAAGCGGCCGTCGCGCGGCGAACGCGAGTCGGCGAGGACGATGTGATAGAACGGGCGCTTCTTGGTGCCGGCGCGAGCCATGCGGATAACGAGAGACATTCGGGTTTTCCTTTTTCTGACTAATTCAAAGAGGTGAGTTGCTTCATTTCTTCTTTCCGGCGCCGGGAAGACCCGGCAGTCCGGGAAACTTTCCACCCGCGCCAGGAAGGCCGGGGAAATTCGGCGGCAGGCCCTTCGGCAAAGCCGGCATCGTCGGCGGCAATCCGCCCGCGCCGGGCATGCCCGGCGGCATCGTGCCGGGCGGCATCTTCTTGGCGAGTTCAGCCATCTGCTCCGGCGACGGCGCGCCGCCTCCGAAGCCAAGCATCTGACCGAGACCGGCGAGCGGACCGCGCTTGCCCGAGCCCATCATCTTCATCATGTCGGCCATGCCGCGATGCATTTTCAGGAGCTTGTTGATCTGCTCCGGAGACGTGCCGGAGCCGGCGGCGATGCGCTTCTTGCGGCTGGCTTTAAGGAGGTCCGGATTGCGCCGCTCGCGCGGAGTCATTGAATCGATGATCGCGATCTGCCGCTTCAGGAGCTTGTCGTCGAGGCCGGCATTGGCGATCTGGTTCTTCATTTTGGCGACGCCGGGCATCATGCCGAGCAGACCGCCCATGCCGCCCATCGCCTGCATCTGATTGAGCTGCTCACGCAGATCGGCGAGATCGAATGCGCCTTTGCGCATCTTCTCGGCTGCGCGCATCGCCTTCTCGGCGTCGATATTTGCCGCCGCCTTCTCGACCAGCGCGACAATGTCGCCCATGCCGAGGATGCGGCCGGCGATACGCGAGGGATCGAACTCCTCCAACGCGTCGAGCTTTTCGCCGGTGCCGATCAGCTTGATCGGCTTGTTGGTGACGGCGCGCATCGACAGCGCCGCGCCGCCGCGGCCATCGCCGTCGACGCGGGTGAGCACGATGCCGGTGAGACCCACGCGATCGTCGAAGGCGCGCGCGAGATTGACCGCGTCCTGGCCGGTGAGCGCGTCGGCGACAAGAAGCACCTCGTGCGGATTGACGGCGTTCTTCACCTCCGCCGCTTCGCTCATCATCGCTTCGTCGAGCGTGGTGCGGCCGGCGGTATCGAGCATCACCACGTCGTAGCCGCCGAGGCGGGCAGCCTCGATCGCGCGCCTGGCGATCTGCGGCGGCGTCTGACCGGCGACCACCGGCAGCGTATCGACCTGCGCATCGCGGCCGAGCACGGCCAGTTGCTCCATTGCCGCCGGACGGCGCACGTCGAGCGAAGCCATCAGCACTTTGCGGCGCTGGCGGTCGGTGAGGCGGCGGGCGATCTTGGCCGTGGTGGTGGTTTTGCCGGAGCCTTGCAGGCCGACCATCATGATGGCGACCGGCGGCGCGGCAGCAAGATCGATGGTCTGGCTGTCGGCGCCGAGCGTCTTGACGAGCTCGTCGTGCACGATCTTCACGACCATCTGGCCGGGCGTCACCGACTTCATCACCTCGACGCCGACCGCCTGCGTCTTGATGCGGTCGGTGAAGTCGCGCGCGACATCAAGCGCGACGTCGGCTTCGAGCAGCGCGCGGCGGACCTCGCGCAGCGCTTCCTCAACGTCGGCTTCACGCAACGCGCCGCGGCGGGTAAGGCGGTCGAGAATGCCGCCAAGGCGTTCGGACAGTGAGTCGAACATTGCTTTCGCGACCTCACCCTGAGGAGCCCGCCGCACCTTTAGCGGAGGCGGCCGTCTCGAAGGGCGAGGTCGCCCCTGAGTTACGCCTCATCCTTCGAGACGCCCGCCGCGCGGGCTCCTCAGGATGAGGCTTCTGCAAACGACTTAACGCCCGAGGGCGCATCGCGCTGTCGGGCGTTTGCCTCTGGCCTCACAGGACCGGTCGGCGGAACTGGAATGTCACGTCTCTATCGAGAACGGCCGGAAACTAGGGGCGGGAACCTATTGAGTCAAGGCGAGGCCCTGGCGGGAGCCTGGGCGCGCCGGCGGCAGGGTTCCTCTACCCCGTCACGTCCTCGTAAACGTCCATGTCGGCGGTGCCGGCGAGCATCTGCCGCCAGCCCTGGAGGAAGGTCCGCACCATGGGATCGCTGGCGACCTTCTGCCGGTTGAGTTCGAGCGCCGCATCGGCCTCGTATTCGACCTCGATGAGGAATTGGGCCGGGTCGTCGACGTTCTGGAGGTAGCGGAAGCTCGCGCCGCCGAGCGCGCGGTAGAATTGTGTTCCTCCTTGCATCAGCGCCAGTACCTGGCGTGGCTCGCCCAGCGCCCGGATCTTCATGTGCAGCAGGCGTTTGACCTTCTCGGGGGCGTCAGCCATGGCAACCTCGTCGGCAAGAATAAAAACAAGAATCAGCGTCATCAACAGCATCGCGCAGATCGGCGCCGTCGTGTAGCCGTCACACGCCGGTTAATGTTACTGCACGATCGCGCTGGCGGGCCAATGCCGCCCGGCTAAAGCTTCAACCCCAAGGCCGGATGACCTGTGCTGCCTTGGGGGCGACTACACCATGCTCAAGACCACGACCATGAAGGCGCTGCTTGCCGCGACGGCGGCGGCGTTCACGCTCAATGCCGCGCCGGCGCTGGCCGCGCAGTGCAGTCCGCCGGGCGGCTTCACCGCCTTCCTCGGCCAGATCAAGAACGAAGGTGCGGCGCAGGGCATTTCCGCCCGCGGGCTTGCCGCGCTGGACGCTCTCACCGTCGACGACAAAGTGCTCGCCGCCGACCGCCGCCAGGGGGTGTTCAAGCAGAGCTTCGAGCAGTTCTCCGGCCGCATGATCAGCCAGGACCGGATGGTGAAGGGCGCCAAGCACATGCGTGAACTCGGCGCCGCGCTCAAGCGCATCGAGCAGCAATACGGCGTGCAGGGCGCGGTGCTGGTGGCGATCTGGGGGCTGGAGACCGACTACGGCGTCAACCAGGGCAAGCTTGAGGTGGTGCGCTCGGTCGCGACGCTCGCGCATGACTGCCGCCGCACCGACAAATTCCAGGCCGAGCTCTTGGACGCGCTGCGCATCATCGATCGCGGCATGCTGAGCGAAGCCGAGATGCGCGGCGACTGGGCCGGCGAGATCGGCCAGACGCAGTTCCTCCCGTCGTCCTATCTGAAATACGCCGTCAGCTTCGACGGCCGTGGCCGCCCCGATCTGGTGCGCAACGCGACCGACGTGCTCGCCTCCACCGCGAATTATCTCAAGGCCAACGGCTGGCAGCGCGGCCAGGGCTGGGGCCCGGGCGAGCCGAACTTCGAGATCATCAAGACCTGGAACAAAGCCGACGTCTACGCCCGTACCATCGCGCTGTTCGCCGACAAGCTCGACGGCATACGCGCGAAGGCGGAGAAGTAATCGTCGCCCGTCGATGACAGCTACTGCGGCTTGAGCCCGGCGCGGGCCACCAGCGCCTTGACCGCCGGGACTTCCGCCGCGACGCGGTCACTCAACTCCTTCGGCGTCCCCGCAACCACGGTGAAACCGATACGGTGCGCCTGTTCCTGCGCCTCCTTTGTCGCGAAGGCGTCGCGGCACGCTTTCGCCAGCAGCTCGACGATATCGGACGGCGTGCCGGCCGGCGCGAACAGCGCCGAGAAGGTCACTGACACAAAATTCGGAAAGCCCGCTTCGATCATGGTCGGCACGTCCGGCAGATCGGACCAGCGCTCCGGCCCGGTGACGGCAAGGGCTTTGAGTTGCCCCTGCTTGATCATCGACTCGGCCGCCGGCAGCGCGACCGAGCCGACCTGCACTGTCCCATCCAAGACCGCCAAGGCGGACGGACCGGCGCCACGAAAGGCGATGTGGGTCATCTCAATGCCGGCGCGCTGCTTGAGCTCCTCGCCGGTGAGGTTCGACTTGGTGCCGATCCCCGGCGAGGAATAGTTGAAGGTGCCGGGCGCGGCCTTCGCGCGCGCGACGAGATCGGCCACTGTGTTGATGCCTGCATCGGGCTTGACGACCAGCACGTTGGGAGAATCCACGAGTTCCGAGATCGGCGCAAAATCCTTGAACGGATCATAGGGCAGCTTCTTGTAAAGCGCCGGATTGACCGCGATCGCGGTCGACGTCAGCAGCAGCGTATAGCCGTCGGGGTCGGATCGCGCCGCCAGGCCCATGCCGATATTGCCAGCGGCGCCCGGGCGGTTTTCCACGATGACCGCCTGCTTCAGCGAGCGGCTCATGGAATCCGCGAGGATGCGCGCAATGATGTCGGTCGGGCCGCCCGGCGCGAAAGGTACAATGAGCGTGATGGTGCGGTCCGGATAGGCCGCCGCGGCTTGTGTCGGAAGCGCCGCATACGAAAGCACAAGCAGAAGAGATGCTGCGCAAAGCGCGGCCCAAGTCCGTTTCCTCATCCCTGATCTCGTTATTCTTGTTGTCGCCGGGCAAAGCTTAGCATCGGAATGCCGGCCATGGCGATGCAATCGCATCAGCCTCCGTATGCGTCCATGATGCGGCAGCGGGTGCCAGCGCCTACAGTTCCGACTTCTTCTTGCGGAGCATTCCGACGATAAAATTATATCCAGGCATCGCGACGCACGTGAGCGCGGCCTCAATGGATTCATCGCTCAAGCGCGTGCGCGGCCAGCGATAGATCAGCGCATAGCACAGCCAGATGATGAGGAAGGTGAACACGCCGGCGAAGATGGTGTCGGAGGGGAAATGTCCGCCAGCCATCATGCGGAATACGGCCATCACAGTGCCGAGCGCGAGCGCGCCGGCGTAAGCGGCTGCGCGCCAGGGCAGTGGCGTGAGTGCGGCTGGCGCGACAGTCCAGAATGCTCCGGCGACATCACCCGACACAAATGAGCAATTGCCCGGGCAGTCGCCGCGCGGATCCCACCAGGCGACGAAATGCTGATCGCCGCCGAATTGCGTGACGTCGATTGGCCGCGGACGGCCCCAGTGATCCTTGAGCAGGACGTTCACCAAGAGACCGGGCCCCAGCGCCATCGTCGCCATGAGGAACAGGATCGCTCGTCCCGAGATCAGCAACTTGCGCCGTGGCAACAGGAGCTTGATGATCAGCGCGCCAACCGCCGGTGCGATCAGCACGGTGCCGACCCATAGCCCGATATTGCGCGCGGTCATCAACACCGGCGAGAGGCGCAACGCGAACATGTTGTGCGCGCTGTCGCTGATTGCATAGAAATAGCCGGCGATGCGCAGATCGAGCGCCGGGACAATACCGAACAGCAGCCCCGCGACAATCCCAATGGCGAGCGCGATGATCAGTCCAGTGCGGTTCATACGGTTCCTTGGCAGAGGCTCGTCGGCTGCGGTCTAGCCGAGCGGCGGGAAAATGGAAAGGCAGCATGGCTTAAAGCCGCTATAGTGCCGCAATGTCAGACGGGCCGACGCTGGATTTCTGGTTCGAGTTCGCTTCCACTTATTCTTATCCCGCCGCGATGCGCATCGGCGCGCTCGCCGAAGCGAACGGCGTGAAGGTGCGCTGGCGGCCTTTTCTGCTCGGGCCTGTTTTCAAGGCGCAGGGCTGGGACAACTCGCCTTTCAATATTTATCCGAACAAAGGCCGCTACATGTGGCGCGATCTCGAGCGCATCTGCGACGCGCTGGCGCTGCCGTTGGCGCAGCCGAGCATCTTTCCGCAGAACACGTTGCTTGCCGCGCGCGTGGCGCTGGTCGGTCTTGCGAACAATTGGGGCGAGAATTACTGCCGCGCCGTCTATCAGGCTGAATTTGCCGATGGGCACAACATCAGCGACGCGGCCACGATACGCGAAATAATGTCGAGTCTCGGCCATGATCCGGAGCCGGTTTTGGCACGCGCTCAATCGGACGAGATCAAGAGCGCCCTGGGCGCGCAGACGGAAGACGCGCAACGCATCGGCATTTTCGGCGCGCCGAGTTTTGTGACGGCCGACGGCGAATTGTTCTGGGGCAACGACCGGCTCGAAACCGCGATCGCCTGGGCAAAGCGCTAGGCGGACGGCGTCCACCGCTCGCGCCAACGGCCGGCGTTGCGGCCGGCGATGAGCCAATACACCGCGCCGAAGACGGCGCCCGCCGCTACTGCAAGCTGAACCTCGCGCGACACCGTCGGCGGCGGCTCGTCGATCGATTCTTCATATGACGGATGCGCGAGGCCGCTGCTGTAATAGCCAAGCGTGAGCATCGCCGCGCCGGCCAAAGCATGTACGAGCAGCGAACGGATCTTGAAGCTCTCGCCGATGGCAATCAGGATCGCGAGCGGCAACAGTCCGACCGCGCCGGTGAAGGCCGAGCCGGCGACGGCGACGGCCCAGAAACCGGCGCGCTCGCCGACATCCCCGGTGAAGCCGTGCCATTCCGGCCCGAGCACGCCCCAGGCGATTGCGATGCCGGCGCAGATGCTCGCGACGATGACGGCGAAGATGATGACGATGATGCGACCGATGAGGGACATGTTAACTACCCCGTCATTCCGGGGCGCGCACGAAGTGCGCGAGCCCGGAATCCATAACCCCGGCGCTGCGGCGTATGGATTTCGGGCTCGCTCGCTTTGCTCGCGTCCCGGAATGACAAGTTATTCCACCATCGCCATGGCGCGGAGCGCCATGCGTTCACGCGCGGAGAGCTTCTCGGTCGCGCTCTTGAGCTGGCCGCAGGCGGCGAGAATGTCGCGCCCGCGCGGCGTGCGCACCGGCGATGCATAGCCGGCGTCGAACACGACCTGCGAGAACTTTTCGATCTGCTCCCAGTCCGAGCATTCGTAGGTGCTGCCGGGCCAGGGATTGAACGGGATGAGATTGATCTTGGCGGGAATGCCCTTGAGCAGCCGCACCAGCGCCTTCGCGTCCTCGATCGAATCGTTGATGCCCTTGAGCATCACATATTCGAAGGTGATGCGCTTGGCGTTGGAGACGCCGGGGTAATTGCGGCAGGCGTCGAGCAGTTCGCGGATCGGGTATTTACGGTTGAGCGGCACCAACTCGTTGCGCAGCTCGTCGCGCACCGCATGCAGCGAGATGGCCAGCATACAGCCGATCTCGCTGCCTGCGCGCGCGATCATCGGCACCACGCCGGATGTTGAGAGCGTGATGCGGCGCTTGGAGATGGCGATGCCGTCGCCATCGGCAACGATGAGCAGGGCATCGCGCACCGCCTCGAAATTATAAAGCGGCTCGCCCATGCCCATCATGACGATGTTGGTGACGCAACGATCGCCGGTCGGGATGACGCCGTCGGTCGGCCTTGTCGCGCCCGGCCAGTCGCCGAGACGGTCGCGCGCGGCCATCACCTGGCCGACGATCTCGCCGGCAGTGAGGTTGCGCACCAGCCGCTGCGTGCCGGTGTGACAGAACGAGCAGTTGAGCGTGCAGCCGACCTGGCTCGACACGCACAGCGTGCCGCGTTCGGTGTCGGGGATGTAGACGCACTCGACATCGTGCGGCAGCCCGCTCTCGGGATCGCCCGGCAGGCGCAGCAGCCATTTGCGCGTGCCGTCGACCGAGACCTGTTCGGCGACGACCTGGGGACGGTCAAGCGTGAAGTGCTCGGCGAGCACCGCGCGCAGGTCCTTGGAGACGCTGGTCATGGCGTCGAAGGAGGTGAAGCCGCGGAAATAGACCCAGTGCCAGAGCTGCTGGACGCGCATCTTGCGCTGGCCTTCCGGCACGCCGAGCGTGCCGAGCGCCTCGGCGAGCTCCGCGCGCGAGAGGCCGACCAGCGACGGCTTCGCCGGCGCGACATAGCGCGCGAGCGGCGTCTTCTCGATCAGAACGGCAGATTGCGCAGCAGCATTCATAGGTCGAACCTTGTCATGGCCGGGCAAAAGGCGCGCGGCGCCGTCTTCGCGCCTGAAGTCCCGGCCATCCCGCTTGGTGGGAAGGCACAGTCTATCTAAGCGGGATCACCGGGACTCGCCACTGCATGGCGGACCGGTAATGACCCTGCGGGTCACTTGCACTCTTCGGCGACTTTGTCGAGCGCCTCGGCGATGCCCTTGAGCGAGTAGGTATCGGTGGTCTTCGCGCCGGACTTGGACTCACTCTTGACCACGAGTTCCGAGCCCTTGCGCATGGCGGCGACCATCTGCCCCTCTTCGGCGGCGTTCTTCACCCAGGCTCCGTCGTTCTGAGTGTAGAGCACGTAGTTCGCCGACCCGATGGTTGCCGAGGCATCGTGCCCGTCCTTTTGCGGATAGCCGACGATGACCGAGACCTCGTTCTTGACCTTCTCGGCCGGGCGGGTCGAGACGAAGGCATAAGACGGGTCGCGCTTGCGGCTGGACGGTTCGATGGTCGCCGAGGTCGGCTTGGACAGCGCGAAGCAGACCTTCTTGCCCTCGGGCGTGGCGCGATACGCGCCCCAGTCGCCGAACTGGCCGAGAAGCACAGCACCCACGCTGGGATCGGGCTTAACGGCGGGCTTCTTGTTTTGCGCCGAAGCGGCGGTAGCGAAGCAGGTCGACGCGGCCAGCATGGCAACCGCGGCACGGAACAAAAATTTGGAGGTCATCGGGCCCTACCGGTCAAGCGTGACGACGGTTCGTGAACCGCCCCTGAAAAGCTGCGGGATATTAGCCCATTATGGACAAATATCGGCAAGGTGAAGGCGACCAAGAGTCGCCCCCAAAGGACACTACAAGCGACACTATCCGCCGAAAGTTAACAGGGGCTCGACCGGCGGCAACTGCCTTCGTGTTACAATTCAGTAATTTCACGTCCCACTTACACGGATTCCAATGAAAGCCCTTCTCTGCACCCGCTACGGTACTCCCGACGATCTCGTCTTGGCTGACATCGACGATCCCCTGCCCGGTCCCGGCGAAGCCGTCGTGCGCATCCATGCTGCGGCGCTGAATTTCTTCGACACGCTGATCATCGCCGGGAAATACCAGACCAAGCCAGCGATGCCGTTCTCCCCGGCGGCGGAGTTCGCCGGTATCGTCGAGCGGCTGGGCGAGGGCGTGACCGATCTCAAGCCGGGCGACCGGGTGCTCGGCTATTCACGTTACGGCGCGGCGCGCGAGCGAATCGCAATTGCCGCGATCAAGCTGATCAAGCTGCCCGACAGTCTCGACTTCGATCACGCCGCCGGGCTGTGCGTCACCTACGGCACGACGCTGCATGCGCTGAAGGATCGCGCCAGGCTCAAGGCCGGTGAGACGCTGGCCGTGCTCGGCGCCTCGGGCGGCGTCGGGCTCGCGGCGATCGAGCTTGGCAAGCTGATGGGCGCGCGGGTGATCGCCTGCGCCTCCTCTGCGGAGAAAATCGCCTTCGCGAAGAAGCACGGCGCTGACGAAGGCATCGACTACGCCAGTGAGGATTTGAAAGAGGCGCTCCGCCGCGTGACCAACGGCGAAGGGGCCGACGTGATTTACGATCCGGTCGGCGGCGCCTATGCCGAAGCGGCGCTGCGCGCGATCGCCTGGGAAGGGCGATTCCTGGTGATCGGCTTTGCCGCCGGCGATATCCCGAAGATGCCGCTCAATCTCGTGCTGCTGAAAGGCTGCGATGTGCTCGGCGTTTATTGGGGCTCGTTCGTCGAGCGCAATCCGGAAGGCCACCGCGCCAACACCGAGCAACTGGTGACCTGGGTCGCGGAAGGCAAACTGTCATCGCATGTGCACGCGGTGTATCCGCTGGCTGAGGCGCCCGCCGCGCTGAAGGCGATTGCCGCGCGGCAGGTGA
>DASXOK010000475.1:0-9779 GCA_036494425.1 Pseudolabrys sp. | reverse complement strand
CGCACTTGTCGGATTCAGCGTGAAATCCGACTTTAAGTCCGCAACGCGCTGGCAACCGAACGTCGGCCGGCCGTTGCCGATCAGCCGCGATTGATGAGGACGCGCCCCTAAAACCCCACCACGGTCCCGTGCAAATCGTAGGCATCAGCGCGCTCGATCTTCACCGTGGCGATTTCGCCGACACGCAAGGGATGGCGGCTCGCGACATAGACCGAGCCGTCGATCTCCGGCGCGTCGGCCATCGAGCGGCCCTTGGCGACGCTGGGCCCAATCTCGTCGATGATCACTTGCTGTCGCGTCCCTACCTTGCGCTTGATGCGGCGCGCGGAAATCTTCTGCTGCGCCTGCATGAAGCGGTGCCAGCGCGCTTCCTTCACGTCGTCCGGCACGGCAGCGGCGAGATCGTTCGCGGGCGCGCCTTTCACCGGTTCGTATTTGAAACAGCCGACGCGATCGAGCGCCGCTTCGTCGAGCCATTGCAGCAGATACTCGAAGTCTTCGTCCGTCTCGCCGGGGAAGCCGACGATGAAGGTCGAGCGCAACGTCAGATCGGGACACATCTCGCGCCAGCGTGTGATGCGCTCGAGGGTCTTTTCCTGCGCGGCGGGCCGCTTCATGCGCCTGAGCACGTCGGGCGACGCATGCTGGAACGGGATGTCGAGATAGGGGAGCACCTTTCGCTCGGCCATCAGCGCGATGACGTCGTCCACGTGCGGGTAGGGGTAGACGTAGTGCAGCCGCACCCAGATGCCCAATTCGCCCAGCGCGCTGGCGAGATCGAGGAATTTCGCGCGCACTTCTTTGCCGCGCCACTGGCTGGCGGCGTATTTGATATCGACGCCATAGGCTGAGGTGTCCTGCGAGATCACCAGCAGTTCTTTGACGCCGGCGGCGACCAGCTTCTCGGCTTCGCGCAGCACGTCGGCGGCGGGCCGCGAGACGAGATCGCCCCGCAGCTTCGGAATGATGCAGAACGAGCAGCGGTTGTTGCAGCCTTCGGAAATCTTCAGGTACGCGTAGTGGCGCGGCGTCAGCTTGATGCCTTCCGGCGGCACCAGATCGAGGAACGGGTCGTGCTTCGGCGGCAGCGCGCGGTGCACGGCGTCGAGCATACTCTCGTATTGTTGCGGGCCCGTGATCGCCAGCACGTCCGGATAGGCGGCCGAGATGTTCTCCGGCTCCGCGCCCATGCAGCCGGTGACGATGACCTTGCCATTCTCTTTCAGCGCGCTGCCGATGGCGCCGAGCGATTCCGCCTTGGCGCTGTCGAGGAAGCCGCAGGTGTTGACGATGACCAGGTCCGAGCCCTGGTGCTGGCGCGTGAGCTCGTAACCCTCGGCGCGCAGGCGCGTGATGATGCGCTCGGAATCGACCAGCGCCTTGGGGCAGCCGAGCGACACGAAGCTCACCTTGGGGGCGGCGGGTTCGGGTTTCTTGTCCGGATCAAGCATGCGGGGAGGGAGGTAGAGGCGATTGGGCGCGAAAGCAAGGCGAGCGGCCTCATTCGCCGTCATTCCGGGGGCCGAGCGAAGCGAGGCAGCCCGGAATCCATACGCCGCAGCGCTGCGGAGTATGGATTCCGGGCCCGGCCCTTCGGGCCGTCCCGGAATGACAAGAGACTACCTGTTCCTCAGCGCCTCGGCTTCCTCATAGAACTTCTTCTCCCAGGCATTCTGGTTGTCCATGCCCTCGCGGATGAAGGGCGTGAACACCGCGAGATTAAGCAGCAGCCAGTTGAAGAAATTCGCCGGGAAACGCAGCGGCTTGCGGAAATCGACGAACAGCACCACCCGGGTGTGCGGTGTCTTGTTCCACGCCTCGTGCTCGTAGGCGTCGTCGAAGATGACCGCCTCGCCCTCTTTCCAGCGATAGAGCTGGTTTTCGACGCGGATGCCAAGCTCTTCGCGCGGCTCCGGCACGGTCAGCCCGAGATGCAGGCGCAGGACGCCGTTATAAGGCCCTCGATGCGGCGGCAGGTGCTTGCCGGGCTCGAGGATCGAATACATCACCGTGATCAGGCCGGGGATCTTCTGGCAGACCCTCCAGGTGTTCGGGCACAGCCTGATATTGGCGTCCGACTTGAAGCCATAACCGGCCAGCAGGAACGTCTTCCAGCCGCCGTCCTGGCTGATGGTGGCGACGTCCGAAGCGATCTCGTGGAAGCCGGGCAAGTCGGCCTGGCGGACGAGAACCCGGTCGAGCTCGGCACGGATCGCCTTCCACTCGGCCTCGATCTCGCGCGCCCAGGGGAACACAGCCTTGTCGTAGATCGGCGGGTTGCCGACCTTGGTCAGGCGCAAGTTGAGCCGCTCGACGCCGGCGACGATGCGCATGAACAGACGGGAGATGAAGCTCGGCCGCTCCAGCGGCTTGATGCCTTCCGTGCCGAAATGCTGGGTCGGCTCATCAGGGTCAATCTGTTGCTCTGCGACGGTCACCGGCAGCTCCTTCGCGCTTGCACCCCCTTAGAGCGGGCCCTCATGCCCCGGAAACGCGTTGTGTGACAATAGCAATCACGCGTTTGTAACAAAAGTTCCGGGCGGAAAAGCGCTCAGGGCCGACGTTTGGCGGGTGGTCAGCCGTAGCCGCCGGCGGTATCGTCCTGGCCCACGTTCAGGAAGCGTCATGACATCCTTGCTCCCCGGCCTCACGCTCGTTCTCGGCCTCATCGCCGGCCTGGCTGCGCCTGCCGCCGCTGCCGACATGGCAACCGTCCCGCACCGGCACCACCACCAGGCCCGCGTCTCCTCGCTCACCGGACTGCCGCCGCATACGCTTCCGTTCCCGCGCAGCAAGCGCGAGCAATCGGTCTGGGCTTCGGATGGCTGCTGGGACGCGGCTCAGGACTATTGCACCTGGGGAGAAGCCAAGTGCATCGAGCATGACGCCCAGGGCGCGTGCCTGAAATACACCGATCATTGCGACCGCGTGGCCCAGCGCCAGTGCCGCACCTGGGGCGGGCCGCTGGTCCCGGATATCTTCGACTTCTAGCGCGCCGCGCCGTCGCCTGCGTTGCAGCGGCGGCCTGCCTTGGGGGGATGCGTGGAAGCTGCAACGTCATCGGCGAAGGACGAGCGTCCGGTCGCCATTATCGGCCTCGGCCTGATGGGGGAGGTCTTTGCCCGCCGACTCATCGACGCCGGCATTCCTGTCACAGGCACCGATATAGACCCGGCGCGCCGCGCGCGGCTCGGTGAGATCGGCGGGCGGCCGGGCGCGTCGATCGCCGAGCTTGCCGGCGCGTCGCGCTGCGTGCTGCTTGCGGTCTTCAACACCGATCAGGTTGAGGACGTCGTCGAGAACCAGTTGCTCCCCACGCTTGGGGAGGGCTCGCAGAAGATCGTCCTCTGCATGAGCACGTGCGATCCGGATCGCGTGGCGGCGCTCGCGGGACGCGTTATTCCGCGCGGCATCCGCTACCTCGACTGTCCCGTGTCCGGCACCAGTGACCAGGTGCGGCGGGGCGACGGTGTCGGTCTGATCGGCGGCGATCCCGCCATTGCCGACGAACTGAAAGCGGTGCTCGAGGCGCTGTTCGCCCGCAGCTTCCATGTCGGCAAGGTTGGCGATGGCGGCCGCGCCAAGCTGGTGGTCAATCTTATCCTCGGCGTCAACCGGCTCGCGCTGGCGGAAGGCCTCGTCTTCGCCGAACGGCTCGGGCTCGATCCGACTGCCATGCTCGCCGTGGCGCGCGGTTCGGCCTCCTATTCGCAGGTCATGGAGACCAAGGGGCCGAAGATGGTGCGGGGCGACTTCGCCCCCGAGGGCCGCGTGAAGCAGACGCTCAAGGATGCCCACCTGATGCTCGATCGGGCCGCCGCCATTGGGCAGCAATTGCCCCTGCTATCGGTCCACGCCGACGTGCTGGAAGCCTGCGTGCGCGCGGGTGCGGCCGACATGGATAACAGTATCATCATCGAAGAAATTCGCCGGCGGAACGTCAAAGCCTGAATCTTTGGCTCGCACGGCGAGTTCTGGGGAGGATAGGCATGAAGACGTACGTCTCGATCCTTGCGGCCGCCGTCTTGGCTGCGGGCCTGACTGCCCCTGCGCAGGCGCAGGACTGGCCGCAGCAGACCATCCGCGTGATCGTCTCGTTCGGTCCGGGCGGCGGGGCCGACATCATCGGCCGTATTATCGGCGAGTCGATGCAGGCCAAGCTCGGCAAGGCGGTCATCATCGAAAACAAGCCGGGGGCCGGCGGCATCCTCGGTAACGACGCGGTCGCCAAGGCCGCGCCCGACGGCTACACGCTCGGCATAATGACGGCGGGCCAAATCATAGCGGCGGTGACGAAAAAAAACATGCCCTACGACACGCTCACGGCGTTTGCGCCGGTCGGGCAGGTGGCGACCGCGAGCCTGCTGATAGTCACGCGCCCGGATTTCCCGGCGGAGAATGTCAAGGAGCTGATCGCCGCGGCCAAAGCCGATCCGGGCAAAATCATCTTCGCCAGCCCGGGCTTTGCCGCCACGCAGCATTTCGCTGGCGAGATGTTCAAGCAGACCGCGCAGATCGATCTCTTGCATGTGCCGTACAAGACGTCGCCCGAAGCCATCAATGCCGTCCTCGGCAAACATGCCGACATCCTGTTCGACACGGTGTCGGCGCTAATCGGGCAGGTGAAGGCCGGCCAGTTGAAGGCCTTGGCGGTCACCGGAAAGGACCGCTTCCCGGCGGTGCCCGACGTGCCGACGGCGCTCGAATCCGGCGTGATGCCCGGCTACGATGTCACCACGTGGTACGGAGTCTTCGCGCCGCGTGGCACGCCGCCCGCAGTCATCGGCAGGCTCAACAAGGCGCTCAACGAGAGCCTCGCCGAGGACACGGTGCGCAGCCGTCTCGTCACCGCGGGCGTCGTGGTGCAGTCCTCGACGCCCGACGCCTTCGGGCAATTCATGGCGGACGAGTACAAGCGCTGGAACGCCGTGCGCGAGGCCGCCGGCATTCCGCAGCAGTAGCTCTGGAGCTGCTGGCGCCGATCACTACACGACTGGTGGGAAGAAGATGGTTGGTGTTGCACCAACCGTGCGCTACGCGGTCATGTCGCCGCCGTCCGCCAGGGTCAATTCCTTTTGTTCCCCCGCCGGCCCTGCTGAACGCCGCGGCTTTCACGATTCGAAACAGATGCGCGGGACATGACGGAGGACGGAATGAGCAAGATTGTCGGCATCGCGGGTATCGGCATCATGGGATCGGCGATGTCGGCCAATCTCATGAAGGCCGGTTTCGAAGTGGTCGGCTTCGACCCGAGCGCCGAGGCGATGGCGTCACATAAGGCTCGGGGCGGTCGCGTCGCAGGTTCGCCACGCGACGTCGCGGAAGCCGCGCCGATCATCATCTCCTCGTTGCCGTCGGCGAGCGCGCTGCACGAAGTCGCGGCCAGCATCGCCGGTGCGAAGGGCCAAGGCCAGATCGTCATCGAGTGCTCGACCTTGCCGCTGGACACCAAACATCAGGCGCATGAGACTCTGACAAAGGGCGGCAAGATTGTTCTCGACTGTCCGGTGAGCGGCACCGGCGCGCAGGCCGCACGGAAGGATCTGGTCGTCTTCGCGAGCGGCGACGCGGATGCCTTCGAGCGCTGCGCGGCCGTCTTCGACGGCATGTCGCGGAAGCGCAAATATCTCGGCCCGTTCGGCCACGGCAGCATGATGAAATACTTGGCCAACTTGCTGGTCACGATCCACAACGTGGCCACAGCAGAGGCGATGGTGCTGGGCATGAAGGCCGGGCTAGATCCCGCCCTCATCTACGACACACTGGCGGACAGCGCCGCCACGTCCCGCATGCTCGAAGTGCGCGGCCCGCTGATGCGTGACAGCAGCTACGACCAGCCGACCGCGACCATCAAGACGCACATGAAGGACATGGCGACCATCGAGGCTTTCGCCAATGGCCTGGGCTGTCCGGTGCCGCTCTTCGCCGCCGCCAGCCAGATCCACTATGCCGGCGCGGGGCAGGGCCGGGCCCATCAGGATACGGCTGCCGTCTGTGCCGTCCTCGAGACCATGGCCGGCGTGAAGCGGCCTTAGCGCTAGCCGCGGGCGACGTGAACCGGTTTGCCTTCGCCGATCGACGCAATGATCGCCTCGAATGCGCCGACCACGTCGAGCATGTCGTTCGTCGAGACCGGGAACGGCTTTCCGGTCTCGATCGTCTCGGCAAAGGACTCCAGCAGCACGCCGAGCGAATCGACGTGCTTATGGATCTCTGTGGCCGGCGCCTCGCCGATACGCGCGACCGTCAGCATCGTTTCTTCGCGCGCCTCGGCCGAGCCTTTGGTGCCGAACACGTGCACGCGCCAAAACATCGGCGCCGCCCGCACCGTCGCCAGCATGCCGGTCGCGCCGCTTGTAAAGCGGACCAGCGCCGCCGCCACGTCGCGCGGATCGGGCGCAGGCTTCGCCGAGAACAGCCGCGCATCGACCTCCGCGATCGGGCCGCCGAGATTGACCAGGGCGTCGATCAAATGGAGCCCCGCGCCGGTCATGCCGCCGCCCGGCGACTCGCGCGGATCGTCGCGCCAGCCGCCCATCACCCGCGTCGAATGCTCATTGCTGAAATTGACTTCAATATGCATGACCTCGCCGATCGTGCCATTGGCGACGATGCGCTTGAGCTCACGCATGGATGCGAAGCAGCGCTTGTTGTTGCCGAGGGCGAACGGCACATTCGCTTTGCGGACGGCGGCGATGGCGCGTTCGGCTTCCGCGCGCGTCAGCGCCAGCGGTTTCTCGCACCAGACCGGCTTGCCGGCCGCCGCGACCGCTTCGATCTGTTGCAGATGCAGCGAATGCGGCGTCGCCAGGAACACCGCCTGAACGCGCGGATCGGCCACCGCCTCTGTGAAGTCGGTCGACAGTTCGAACTCGTGCCTGGCCGCAAAGTCCTTGACCAGCTCCGGCTCCTTGCTCACGCCGCGGATGATGCGCAGGCGCGGGCTTTTGCCCTGGATGGCGTCGACGATGTTCTTGCCCCAGCGTCCGAGGCCGATGACAGCGGCATTGATCATGGGATGGGCGCCAGGCTCGGGGGATGGGATATATCGACAATGCCCGCATCCTAGCCGGGCGGCTTTGCGCGCGACAATCGGCGAATTTCAATCGAGAGGGCGGAAGCGATGGACGATAACGACCAGCATGAGCGCGGCCTGAAGCTGCGCGTCGAGATGTTCGGCCGCGAGGCGGTGGAGAAGCGCGCCAGCGCCTTCGGCGATTTCGGCAAGCCGCTCCAGCACATCATCAACGCCTATGCCTATGGCGACGTCTGGCAGCGCTCGGCGCTGCCGCCGGCGACCAAGTCGCTCACCATGGTGGCGATGATGGCGGCGGCCGGCCACGCCAACGAACTGCGCGTCCACCTCAAGGGGGCGGTGAAGAACGGCTGCACGGCGGAGCAGATCCAGGAAGTGTTGCTGTTGCTGACACTCTATTGCGGCATCCCGGCCGCCAACGAAGCCCATCGGATCGCCGCCGAGGTGCTGCGCGAAGAAGGCCTGCTGTGAGCCAACGTAAAAGGCCCCGGCGCAGGGCCGGGGCCTTTGCTGCCGCTCACGCGGAGCGGGCGGTTACGGGCAGAACCAGACCGGTCCGACCATGACGCAATTGCGCGCACGCCAATCGCCGGGGCGGCGATCGAAGCGACGCCAGCCGTGCGGGGCGCTGCGATAGCGCCGGCCTGCCACATAGCGCGGGCCGCCGTGGCCGTGATCGTCGTGATGGTATTGCACCTGGACCAAAGGGGCCTCCGCTTGGCCGGCGACCGCCGGGGCGGCTGCGGGCGCACCCAGAGCGGGAGACAGGGCGAACCCGGAAACAATAAGCGCAGGCGCAAGATAGCGAACGACCTTCATGCGTTTTCTCTCTTTCCGTTGCGGGGCTGAAATACCGCCAGGACGCGCGGCGGTGCGGCTCAACGGCTGCCGCAGGCCTTGGTTCCACAAAAAGCCGACATTGGAACCCTGGTTCTGGTCCTGACGGGTATGCGCGGGCGAGCGTCGAATCCGGCGCTAATTGACGTCCGAATGCCGGGATTAACACCGAATCGCTGGTCCATCTCGGCGCACGCACCGGCGCAGCCACCTATCATCGTCTGCCGTTGCCATGTTCGGCGACGAACGAGGGCGGGCCATGCGCGTGAAGCCACTGCTGATTTTGATCCTGGCCTTGGTCGCCTGGCCCTTTGCAGCGATGGCTCAGTCCCCCGCGCGCCTTCCGGTTCCGATCAAGCCGCCTTTGCCGTTTCCCGCCAACGCCGCCGGCTATCAGTGGATCTACAAATGCCTGGCGGGCAAACGCTGCACGATCTATTTGCCGGGGCAGACCTTCGACCTCGTGACGCAGGCCGTCGTCATTCTGGTGATGTTTCCTGTCGGCAGCGCGACCATCCCGAGCTATTTCTGGTGGGTGGCGTTCCAATCGAGCCCCGAACGGACCGGCTTCATCCAGAACCCTTCGTCCTTCACGATGACGGTGTCATCGGAGTTTCTCTTGGACGCGTCGGGTCCGATCGGGCCGTAGCCATGTAGAAACAAAAGAGCCCGGCAATGCCGGGCTCTTGGCAGACCGCTGATGTTGTTGGATCAGTGATGGTGGCTGCCGCCGTGAAAGTGGCCGCCGCTTAACGACATCCAGCAGGCGCAGTTCTATTTTGGTGGACGGAGATATTGCTGGTACGCCGCGCCGGTTGGGCCCCTGTCCGGTCTGTCATCGGCCACGCCAGCCGTAGCCGCCGCCCCAGCCATAGCCGCGACGCCACGCGTATCCGCACCAGTAGAAGCCCGGGCCGCGCCAGGCCGAGTCTGGCACGCGGGCCGTCGCTATGGGCGGGGATATCGCTATGGCCACGGCTATCGCGGCGGTCATGCAAACAACGCACTGCCAAACACGGCCGCGACTGCGCTCGCGACAATCCAATTCCGCACGGGCATTCTCCCATTCCATAAACACGACGCCGCCTGAGGCGGTGCAGGCAGTAACGCCCCCCTTCGGACGATAGTTCCTGTCAATGAGCGCGGTTCCGTGGGCCGTCAGATCACGGGCATATGAAGGTGTTTTATCAAAGCTTCATCCAACGGCCGGACTACCGTCCATTTTCGCAGCCATATGTGCGGAGAAGGCGCGGTCACGAATCACAGGAGCTGTTCATGGACGGCAAAGAGCCTGCCTACTTTGACCTGAAGACTGTGGCTCTGCTGAGAGAGGCCGTGGAGGATGCGTGGATTTCTATTCATCCGGAGCAGCGGCTCACTGTGAGCAGAAGTCTCCTCGCCGAGCGCGTTCTCAAGGCGGCGGCACAAGGCGAACGCGACCGCGCGCGCTTGCTCGCCGCTGCGCTTGGCGGCAGCGGCTCAGTGAAGGCGAGACCGGCGGAAAGCCCACTGTAACTGAGCCTCCAGCGCGGCCGCCATAATGAGACGAGCGACCGAGTCCAGTTCGCTCTGCTGTGCGATCAGGGCAAGGTCCTTGAGCTGCGTATGGATGTAATCCGCAGCCTCGGCCGGTGTCGTTTTCAGCTTCAGCGCAGCAGGCTTGCTTTTGACCACCCGCATAGGCGTCGCCCCCCGCGAACCTTTACAACAACGACGATATCACTGTAGGCGCGTGTTTCAACGATCCTTCGGTGGCTTTCCCTCTGAGTCGTCCGCGGCGCCGTGCGACGAGATGTCCACGTTTCACGGTGCCAAACTCGGCGGCGAGCGGCCAGTGCGGCACGGCCGAGAGCGCCTCTGCGTGCCGACGGCGACGGGGCTCGACCTCGCCGCCTTTCGCAGTTGA
>DASXOK010000474.1:0-1697 GCA_036494425.1 Pseudolabrys sp. | reverse complement strand
GTCGGCGCCATCGCCGGCGATCTCGCGGGCGTCGAGGAGATGTATGCGCTCAAGGATCTGATGGGCCGCCTCGGCAGCGCGAACATCGATGCGCGCCAGGACGGCGCCGTGTTCGATCCGGCGTGGGGCCGTGCGTCGTATCTGTTCAACGCCACCATCGCCGGCATCGAGCAGGCCGACGCGCTCTTGATCATCGGCGCCAATCCGCGCCGCGAGGCGGCGGTGCTCAATGCGCGCATCCGCAAGCGCTGGCGCGCCGGCAATTTCCCCGTGGCGCTGATCGGCGAGAAGGCCGATCTCACTTACACGTACGATTATCTCGGCGCGGGCGCCGAGACGCTCGCCGGTCTCGGCGCGAGCAAGTTCGCTGAGACGCTAAAGGGCGCGAAGAACCCGCTGATCCTGGTCGGCGCCGGCGTCTTCGCGCGTAAGGACGGCGCGCAGCTTGCCGCGCTCGCCGCCAAGACCGCGCTCGAGTTCGGCGCGGTGAAGGATGGCTGGAACGGATTCTCGGTGCTGCACAGCGCTGCCTCGCGCGTCGGCGCGCTCGACATCGGCTTCGTGCCCGGCGCAGGCGGCAAGACCGCCGCGGAGATGGCGCAGGGCGGCGTCGATGCACTCTTCCTGCTCGGCGCCGACGAGATCGACGTTGGTCCCGGTCCCTTCGTCGTCTACATCGGCACGCATGGCGACCGCGGCGCGCACCGCGCCGACGTCATCCTGCCCGGCGCCGCGTATCCGGAGAAATCCGGCACTTACGTCAACACTGAGGGCCGCGTGCAGATAGCCAACCGCGCCGCGTTCCCGCCCGGTGACGCGCGCGAGGACTGGGCAATCCTGCGCGCGCTCTCCGAGGCGCTCGGCTGCAAGCTGCCCTATGACTCGCTCGGCGCGCTGCGCCAGGCGATGTTTGCCGCGCATCCGCATCTGATGCGCATCGACCAGATCGCCGCGGGTGACGCAGCCGACATCGGCAAGCTCGCCAAGCTCGGCGGCACCGCCGACAAGGCGCCGCTGACGTCGTCTGTTGGCGATTTCTATTTCACCAATCCGATCGCGCGCGCCTCCGCCATCATGGCCGAATGCTCGGCGCTGGCGAACGCGGCGCATAAGACGGCGGCGGAGTAGGGGACATGGATTTCTTTTGGACCTATCTCTGGCCGTTGATCATCATCGTCGCCGAGTCGGTGCTGATGCTGGTCGTGCTGCTCGTCTCGATTGCGTACATCCTGCTGGCCGACCGCAAGATCTGGGCGGCGGTGCAGATGCGGCGCGGCCCCAACGTGGTCGGCCCGTTCGGCCTGTTCCAGTCCTTTGCCGACTTGCTGAAGTTCATGCTCAAGGAGCCGGTGATCCCGTCCGGCTCGAACAAGGGCGTGTTCCTCTTGGCCCCGCTCGTCACCTGCGTGCTGGCGCTGGCCGCCTGGGCGGTGATGCCGGTGAGCGCCGGCTGGGTCATCGCCAACATCAATGTCGGCGTTCTGTACATCTTCGCCATCTCCTCGCTGATGGTCTACGGCATCATCATGGCGGGCTGGGCGTCGAACTCGAAATACGCCTTCCTATCGGCGGTGCGCTCGGCGGCGCAAATGGTGTCCTATGAAGTCTCCATCGGCTTCGTCATCATCACGGTCCTGCTTTGCGCCGGCACGCTGAACCTGTCGGAAGTGGTGAAGGCGCAGCAACTGCATGGCTTC
>DASXOK010000473.1:0-4050 GCA_036494425.1 Pseudolabrys sp. | reverse complement strand
CTGGAACAAGTCGAAGAAGTTCGGCGGCGACATCCTTGTCGTCTATCTCAACAAGGACGGCACGGTGAAATCGAGCGAGCCGTTCCTCACCGGGTTCCTCCAGGACAACAAGTATCTCGGCCGCCCGGTGGACGTGGAGTTTATGAAGACGGCTCCATGCTCCTCTCCGACGACTGGAACGGCGCGGTCTACCGCATCACCTACGGCAAGGCGCGTGTCGCTGGCCGCTGAGTGAACCATGGTTTGGCCGGGGGCGTTGTGCCCCCGGCCCTCACCGTCATTCCGGGGTGCCGCGAAGCGGCGAGCCCGGAATCCATAACCCCCAACGCTGCGGCGTATGGATTCCGGGCCCGGCCCTTTGGGCCGTCCCGGAATGACAAATTCGAAGTGCGAACGCATTCATGCAAATGCTGAACAAGTATCTCTGTGCAGTCGTGCTCATAATCTGCATCTTGTGCCAAGCCCCTGCGGCCGAGCCTTTCGCCGAGCGCGTCGCGCCGTGCCTCGCCTGCCGCGGCGAGAAGGGCGTGGCGGAAAAATGCGGAAGTGCCCTCGCTCGGCGGCCAGACCGCGCCCTATCTGCTGATCCAGCTTTATCTCTTCCGGGAGAAGCAGCGGGTGGTCGAGATCATGAACGACGTGACGAAAGACTTCACCGACGACGACCTGCGCACCTTCTCCGATTATCTGGCGAAGCTGCCGCCGCCGCCGTTGCTGCCGCAGGACAATGGCGATGCTGCCAAGCTCGCGCGCGGCCGCACGCTGATCACGCAGAACCGCTGCAACGCCTGCCACAACCTCGATCTGTCGGGCCGCGACAACATCCCGCGCATCGCCGACCAGCGCGAGGACTATCTCGTCAAGACGTTGCGCGAATACAAGAATAACACGCGCCACGGCTATGACGCGACCATGGCCGAGGTCCTGGCGCCGGTCACCGACGCACAGATCGTCGATCTGGCCCACGCGATTGCGCGGTTTAAATAGATCGCGGCAAGCCCAACCTCTCACCGCCGCTTGCGCCCGTTCGTGCACTCTCGCGCTCGCCGTTCCTCGACCGACATCAGCAGCTTCGACAACAGTTTCGCCAGTTGCTTGCGTTCGCCAGGGTCAATATCCGACAGCGCTTCGTTGAGCGCCGAGAAATGCAGCTTGATGGCGCGGTCGGCAAGCGCGCGGCCTTTCGGCGTCAGGCGCACGATGGTGCCGCGCCGGTCTTTCGGATCGGACAGGCGTTTCACCAGTCCTTCCGCCTCGACCCGGTCGATGCGGTTAGTGACCGCGCCCGATGACAGCAAGGACTCGCGATAGAACGCCGTCGGGTTGAGCTCATAAGGCGGCCCCGAGCGGCGCAGCGTGACGATCAAGCTGAATGACTCGAACGAAAGTCCGATTGGCGCCAGCCATTTCTCGGCATCGCTGAGCATCGTCGCGGACAATCGCCAGATGCGGCCAAAGATGCCGAAAGGCGAGGGATCGAGGTCGGGCCGTTCGCACCGCCATTCGGCGAGCAGTGCTTCGATCGAGTCCGATCCGCGCGACGGCGAAGTGCTCTTTTCCCGCGCAGGCGCCGCCCTTTTCGGCGCCACTCGCTGCTTCCGTGATTGTCTTGACATTAAGATACTTGATGTCATGATTTCTTGTAACAGGCTGCCCGGCCCGGCGCGACGAAAAAACGCTTAAACGCTCGAGTGCAGTGTCCGAATCTCGTCTGGCCCCAAGGAGAAGCGTCAGTGCAAAAAACTTTTGTGCGCGGCACTTGGCAACAGAAGCGTGCGTTTTCCCCCGCCGTTATCGTGTCCGGCGGCGGCCGGACCATTTATGTTGCCGGCCACACCGGTGCGAAGGACGATGACGGCCGCTCGCTCGCCGGAGATTTCGAAGCGCAATGCCGGCAGACATTCCGCAATATCGAGAAGACGCTGGCCGAAGCCGATGCGAAGCTTGCCGACCTGGTCACCATGACGGTGTTTCTGACCGATGCGCGCTACACTACGCAGATGACTGAGTTGCGCACGGAGATCTTCGGCAAGGATTTCCCTGCCAGCGCTGCCATCACCGTCACCGGATTCGCCGATCCATCGATCTTGATCGAGATCCAGGGCATCGCGGTCGCGCCATGACCGCGAGCCGCTTCGCCGGCAGCGAAACATAAAGGCCGGGTATGGACATCGTCGTCGACAATCTGGTGCAGGTTTTCGGCGAACCGCCAAAGGATGTCCTGGCGCTCGATCGCGTGACGCACCGATTTCGGTCGCAACGGTTCACCTGTATCCTCGGGCCGTCCGGCTGCGGCAAGAGCACGCTGGCCCAGATCATCGGCGGCATAGAGCCCTATACAAGCGGTACGGTCACCGTCGGCGCGGAAAGCGGCGCGTCACAGCCGCTCGGCACGTATTCGGTGATGGTCTGGCAGCACCTCAATCTATTCCCTTGGCGCAGCGTCATCGACAACGTCGCCTTCGGCCTCGAAATGCAAGGTGTGGCGAAGCCTGAGCGCCATGAGCGTGCGCGCAGGCTTATTGCGTCGGTTGGCCTGCGCGGCTTCGAGAACCATCGTCCGCCGCAATTGTCCGGCGGTATGCGTCAGCGCGTAGCGCTTGCCCGCGCGCTGATCTTGGAACGGCCGATCATGGTGATGGACGAGCCGTTCGCCGCGCTCGATGCGCAGACCAAGATCGTCATGCAGGAAGAGCTCGTCCGCATCTACGAGCAGACCAACAAGACTATCCTGTTCGTCACCCACGCCATTGACGAGGCCATCCTGCTCGGCGATGAGATCGTGGTGATGACGGCGCGGCCGGGCCGCATCAAGGAGGTCATCCCCGTCGATTTGCCGCGGCCACGCTCACAGGAGATGGTGAATACTCCCGAGTTCGGCCAGCTCTACGACCGCGCGCTGCATCTCATCCGCGAAGAAGTGCTCAACGCGATGCGCCAGCAAGAAGCAGCGGCGAGTTAGACCATGTCCGCCAGCAGCAAGCCAAAGAACAAGGCCGCTGCGCTGTTCTACGCCGCGATTCCCTATCTCACTATCGTCGCGGTTCTGCTCGCCTGGGAAATCTTCGTGCGCGTCAACGACGTGCAGCCGATCTTTCTGCCAGCCCCGAGCGCGATCCTCAAATACCTCGTCATCATGATCACCGACGGCGAGATCACCTCCGATCTGGCTGTCACGTTCCTACGCATCATGGCCGGCTTCCTGGTGGCAGCCTTCACCGGCATCCTCGTCGGCGTCGGCATGGGCATGTCGCGGCTCGTGGCGCGGATCGTCGATCCCTGGATCGCCGCGTTCTATCCGCTGCCGAAGATCTCGCTCATCCCGCTGCTGATCATCTGGCTGGGGACGGGAGAGTCCTACAAGATCGTCATTAGCGCGGTGACCGCCTTCTTCCCCGTCGCCATCGCGACCTTCGCCTCGATCCGCCAAGTCGACCGCGGCCTCGTCAAGGCCGCCAAGGATCTCGGCGCCAATGTGCGTCAGACCCAGCTCAAGGTGGTGATCCCGGCGGCGCTCCCCGGCATTTTCTCGGGCCTGCAACTCGGCATGGGCGTGACCGTCATCATGGTCGTCGCCGCCGAGATGATCGGCGGCTCGAGCGACAGCGGCATGGGTTATCTGCTCATCCATGCCGGGCAGGTGATGGAGACCGAGAAAGTATTCGGTGGCCTCATCGTGCTAGCGCTGTTCGGGGCCTTCATCACCTATACGCAGAAGCGCATCGATCGTTTGATCGCTCCCTGGATGGACCGGGAGCGATGAGGATTTTGCCGGCAGTGGATCGTATCGGAGGGTTACCATGACGTTCAGTAAATCGCTCGTAACGCTGCTTGTCGCCGTGTCGGCTCTGGCCGGCGCTCGTTCCGCGCTTGCCGACGACGTTGTCCGTGTTGGAGAAGGCCCCTTCGTCACCGGCGGGGGCTACTTCGTCGCCGAGGGTAAGGGCTACTTCAAGAAGGTCGGCATCGACGTGCAGCCGAAAATGTTCATCGACGGCGCCATGGCCGTGCCGTCGCTGATCTCGGGCGAACTGGACATTTCGTTCATGA
>DASXOK010000472.1:0-7394 GCA_036494425.1 Pseudolabrys sp. | reverse complement strand
AACGTCGCTGGCCGTCAGGCGCGGCGCGGCCTATACTCTTTAACATGACATTAACTATCGAAAGCCCGGCTCTGGCTGCGCCCCTCGCCGCCGCGCCGGAATTCGCCGTTTACGTGCACTGGCCATTCTGCCTGTCAAAGTGCCCCTATTGCGACTTCAACAGCCACGTGCGCCACGGCGGCTACGACGAAGCGCGCTATGTGCGCGCGGTGGAGTCGGAGCTTGCGGCCACGGCGCAACGCGTGCCGGACCGCACGGTATCGACGATCTTCTTCGGTGGCGGCACGCCGTCGCTGATGCAGCCGTCGTCGGTTGAGGCGATTCTGGACGCGATCGGCAAGCATTGGAGCATCGCGCCCAATGTCGAGGTGACGCTCGAGGCCAATCCGACCAGCGTCGACTCGACGCGCTTCCGCGGCTATCGCACCGCCGGCGTCAATCGCGTCTCGCTCGGCGTGCAGGCGCTCGACGATGCATCGCTGAAAGAACTGGGCCGCCTGCACACCGCGCAGGAAGCGCTCGATGCGGTGGCCGTGGCGCGCTCGATCTTCGACCGCTACTCGTTCGATCTCATCTACGCACGGCCGCGGCAGACGCCTGACGCCTGGGCCGCCGAGCTCAAGCACGCGATCGCCGAAGCGGCCGAACATCTCTCGCTCTATCAGCTCACCATCGAACCGGACACGCGCTTCTTCGATCTACACAAAGCCGGCAAGCTGATCGTGCCCGACGACGATGTCGGCCGCGATCTCTACGACATGACGCAGCAAGTCTGCGCCGACGCAGGTTTGCCCGCCTACGAGATCTCCAATCACGCGCGGCCCGGCGCCGAGTGCCGGCACAATCTCGTCTATTGGCGCGGGCATGATTACGCCGGCGTCGGTCCCGGCGCGCACGGACGGCTCACGCTTGACGGCCGCCGCTACGCGACCGAAACGGAAAGGCGTCCAGAAAGCTGGCTGATGCGCGTCGAAGCCAGCGGCACCGGCCTCATCGTCGACGAGAAGCTCACGCCGGCCGAAACCGCCGACGAATATCTGCTGATGGGTCTGCGTCTGGCCGAAGGCATCGATCCGCAGCGCTTCACCAGCATCGCCGGACGCACGCTCGATCCCAAGCGCATCTCGATCCTGCAAGGCGAAGGCGCGGTGGAGACCACCGCCGACGGCCGCCTGCGCGTGACGCAGTCGGGCTTCCCGGTGCTGGATGCGGTGGTGGCGGATTTGGCGGCTTGAGCCTATGCGCGAAGCGGTGATCCTCGGTGGACCGAATGGTGCCGGGAAAACCAGCTGGGCGCTGAGATATCTCGATCCAACGCTTGGCATACGCGAGTTCGTCAATGCGGACGAAATTGCGCGTGGCCTTTCGCCTCTCAACGCGGAAAGCGCCGCGTTTACGGCCGGCCGATTGCTGATCGAAAGAATTCACGCATTTGCCAATGCCGGCAAAAGCTTCGCCTGTTGCAACGATGCCGCGCCGCCGGCTATCGGATTACATTGATCTTTCTCTGGCTTCCGTCCGTTGACACCGCGATCGCCCGCGTTGCGCGGCGGGTAAAGGAGGGTGGTCATTTCGTGCCGGATGCCATCATTGCGCGTCGTTTCGCGAGCGGGCTACGAAATATGCGGCACGTGTATCTCTTGGCGGCCGATATAGCCCTCATTTATGATAACTCGGATGGCAGCGATGTTCTGATTGCGGAACGACGTCCGGGTTCCAGACTTGTTGTGCATGACCAGGTTCGGTGGGGCCAAATCGAGGATGCAACGCGATGACGGAAATGTCCGCTGAGCAGCTGGCGGATAGAGTCGTCCGGAGCTTGAAGGAAAACAGCGCCGCGTTTCGACGCCAGCGTGAGCGGCAATTTGCCTTGGCCAGTGGCGAGCGCTCCAGGCAGGTGTCTTCTCCAGTCCGCGATCTCTTTGACCGACCGGCGACAGGTCTTTTCCGCCTTGCGTCGCATTGGTTGCGAGCGCTGCGGAATAGACCGCGCCTCTAGCGACTACGTCCCCGGCTGGAACGACTTCGGCGCCGGGCTCACCACCTGACCGCCGCCGGGCGCGACACGCAGCACGGCGAGGCCGCGTTCGTTGGTGCCGTCAGCGCGGAAGCGGAACACCCCGTCGATGCCGGCGAAGCCGGACGAATTGGTCAGCACCTGTTCGCTGAAGCGCTGCGGCCCTTGCGTCTTTACCAGCGCCGCGACCAGCGCCACCGCGTCATACGAGAGCGTCGCCGTGCGCACCGGCTCGGAGCCGTAACGAGCCCGATAGCGCTGCGCGAAGTTGCGGAAGCCCGTTTGCTCCGGCGCGGCATACAAGCCACTGTCGAGTTGCGCGGTGGAGAAGATGCGCGGATCGTCCCACAGTCCGGTGCCGAGCAGTTGCACGCGCCTGAGGTTCGCACCGGCGGCGGCGAGGCCTTGCACGACCTGCGGCACGGCATCGGCTCCGTCGGGAATGAAGATGCTGTCCGCGCCGGACGCGGCTTGCGCGACCCGGCGGATCGATTCCGTCATGCGGCTCGGATCGAGCGGATATTTCTCCAGCGCGACGACGCGGCCGCCGCGGCGCGCCACTTCCTGCTGGAACGCCGCTTCCACCACCGAGCCATAGGCGTTGTCCGGCATCAGCGCGGCGAAGGAGCGCTTGCCGCGCGAGATCGCGTAATCGACGATGCGGCGCACATCGGTTTCCGGCAGGAAGCTCAGGAGATAGACACCGTGTGCGGCGACGCTTGCGTCGGTCGAGAAGGCGATCACCGGGATGTTACGCTGGCGCGCGACCTGGCCGACCGCGTTCACCGATTGCGCGAACAAGGGCCCGATGATGATCTCCGCGCCTTCGGCGAGCGCTTGCTGCGCGGCAGCCTGCGCACCTTGTGGCGTGCCGCCGTCGTCCTTCACCAGCAACTGGATATTCGGGTCCTTGAACTCGGCGAGCGCCAGCTCCGCCGCGTTCTTCATCGATGTGGCGGCGACGCCGGCATTGCCCTGCGCCGACAGCGGCAGGATGAGCGCGACGTGGATCTGCCCAGTGCCGATCGTGGCGCCGCCGCCGGGCGGCGGTGCACCCGGCTGCGGCTCCGGCGCCGGTGGTGGCGGTTGGGAGGCGCCGAGGCGATCGAAGCTGCTGCTCGTGCAGCCGGCGAGCGTCAGGGTCGCCGCGACCAGCCCGAGCGCGGTTCGCCTGCGGGTGAGACGGCTCCTCAGCATTGGCTCCCGGTCATACGCATTCCCCTATCGTCGCCCCCACGCGACGGATGTGTGTCACTCGTAGCCGGTATCGTCAATTTTGTCCCGCAAAAGTTAAGGCTGTGAAAAGACGAGAGAAATTGTCGCATCATGACGCCGCCCGCTGGGCCGTCTAGAATGCCGCGCATGGTCAGGAATCCAAAAGACGCGGGGAACGAGCGCCCGCGCCGCTATGCACCCTTCGGCACGGCAATCGAGGCGCCAAAGCCGAACGCCGGGCTGTATCTCGTCGCAACGCCGATCGGCAACCTGGGCGACGTCACGCTGCGCGCGCTGGAAGTGCTGGCCGGCGCCGACGTCATCGCCTGCGAAGATACACGCGTCACGCGCAAGCTCACAGACCGCTTCGGCATCGAGACGCCGCTCACGCCTTATCACGAGCACAATGCCGCCGAGGCGCGGCCGAAGCTGCTGGCACGCCTAGCGCAAGGCGATGCGGTGGCGCTCGTGTCGGACGCCGGCACGCCGTTGATCTCCGATCCCGGCTACAAGCTCGCGCTGGCCGTGCGCGACGCAGGTTACGCCGTGACGGCCCTGCCCGGCGCCTCGTCGGTGCTCGCGGCTCTGTCGCTCGCGGGATTGCCGACCGACCGCTTCTTCTTCGCAGGCTTCCTGCCGCCGAAGCAGATGGCGCGGCAGAAGTGCATCGCCGCGCTGGCTTCAATTCCGGCGACGCTCGTCTTGTTCGAGAGCGGACCACGTCTGCCGGAAGCGCTGACCGATCTTGCCGCAGGCTTCGGCCCGCGGCCGGCCGCCATCTGCCGCGAGCTCACCAAGCTGCACGAGGAAGTGCGGCGCGGCGATCTCGACACGCTCGCACAGGACTATGCACAAGGCGCCGAAACGCGCGGTGAGATCGTCATCGTTATCGGGCCGCCGCCCGACGATGATGGCGATGCGCTCGACGTCGACGAGCTGCTGCGCAACGCGCTGGCGCGCGTGTCTGTGAAGGACGCCGTTGGCGAAGTCGCGCTCGCCACTGGGCGCCCGCGCCGCGAGGTCTATCAGCGCGCGCTTGAGCTCGCGAAGGACAATGGCGATGGCCGATAACAATTTCCGCGCGCCCGGCCTGAGGCCGAAGCCGCCGAAAGGTGAGCCCGACCCGGATCGCCAAGTCGCCTTCCGCGCCGGCATTTCGGCGGAAAGCCGCGGCGCCGCCTACATGGTGGCGAAGGGCTTTCGCATCATTGCGCGGCGCTGGCGCAGCCCGGTGGGCGAGATCGACATCGTCGCGCGTAGGCGTTCGCTGCTGGTCTTCGTTGAAGTGAAGGCGCGCAACAATCTCGACGAGGCCGCGGAGTCGGTCACGATGCGCCAGCGCGGCCGCATTGCCGCGGCGGCGGAAGCCTGGCTCGCGACCTATCCCGATCCCTCGATCACCGATATCCGCTTCGACGCGATCCTGGTCGCGCCCGGCAAGATGCCGCGGCATATCCCGGGGGCGTTTGAGACGTGAGGGCCCCGTGTCCCGGATGCGACGCAGCACGAGCAAACGCGAAGTGATGCGTCGCTGATCCGGGACCCACCTTAGGCCGCTTGAAGAAACCGGGGTCCCTGGTCTGCGGCGCGGTACTGCGCACCGCGCTACGCCCGGGACACGAGTCAGTGTCCTACGCACTCAGCCTTTCAAAAAACTGATCGACCTGCGAACGGATGCGTCCGGCGACGCTGCCGAGATCGTCGGCGATAGCCTTGACGCCGCCGGCGTTGTCGCGCGTTCCTTGGGTCGCCGCGCCGACCAGATTGACCTCTTCGGCCGTCTCCGCCGTGCGCCTGGCGGCGGTCTCGACGCTGCGCGCGATCTCCTGCGTCGCCGCGCCTTGCTCCGTCACCGCGGCGGCGATGGCGCCGCTGATGCTGCCGATCTGGCGGATGGTCTGCTCGATCGCGGTGATCGCCTCGATCGAACGCTGCGTCGCGCGCTGCATGCCGGCGATCTGGGCGCCGATCTCTTCCGTGGCGCGGCTGGTCTGACCGGCCAGCGCCTTCACCTCGCCCGCGACAACCGCGAAGCCGCGCCCCGCTTCGCCGGCGCGCGCCGCTTCGATCGTCGCATTGAGCGCGAGCAGGTTGGTCTGCTCGGCGATGTCGGTGATGAGCTTGACCACGTCGCCGATGCGCGCCGCCGCTTCGTCGAGCTCCTTGACTGCGCCGTTGGTCGCTTCCACTTCGTTGACTGCCTTGGTGGCGATCTCGGTCGATTGCGCGACCTGCCGGTCGATCTCGTTCACCGAAGCCGACAGTTCATCGGCCGCCGAGGCGATATCGCGCACATTGCTGGAGGCTTCCGACGAAGCCGCTTCCGCGCGCGCCGTCTTGGAGGACGCATCGTCGGCGGCACCGGAGAGTTGGCGCGAGGCGTCCAGCATCTGATCGGATATCCGCCCCAGCTCCGAGAGCGTCGCCTCGACCTCCGCCGAGAAACGTGCGATCTCCGCCGACATCAGCTGCTGGCGCGCCGCGCGCGCATCCGCGTCGCTGACGACCGTGCGGTTGAGCGCGACGTTGGTGCGCATCGCCTCCTGGAAAATGCCGATCGCGCGCGCCAGCGCGCCGATCTCGTCGTGGCGCTCGCTGAACGGAATGACCACCTTGGCATCGCCGCTCGCGACCGCCTCAGTCACCTGACTGATGGCGGCAAGGGGCTTGGCCACGCTGCGGCCCATGATGATCGCGCCGATGATGCCGAGCAGAGTGGCGACAGCGGCCAGCACGCTCAGCCACAGCGCATTGCTGTCGATGCCCGCGTTGATTTCCGCATAGGTGCTCTGTGCGCGCTTTTTATAGTGCTGTGCCAGTGCTTCGAGGTCGGCATTAAGGGCCTTGCGCACATTGCGGTTGGCCTCGTTGTCGCCCCAGTCGCGCCCGGCCGTTGGGCTCACTTCGGTGCCGAGGCGCGCCAGCTCGGCACGGAAGGTGATGAACTGCGCAATGCGCTGGGAAAACCGGTCGAACAGCTCGGCATCGTCCGGACGCACCGAGGCCTTCCAGCTCTCGACCAGCTGTGCGATCTGCGCATTGAACTTGAGGATGCCGTCGGCGTAGGGCTTCGATTCCTTGAGGTCGCGCGACATGTAGACGCCGCGCGAGTCCATCACCACCGCGTAGATCAGCCCGTTCACCCGCTCGACGTTCCAAGTGCCGATATTGGCCGATTCGAAATCGTCGGTAAGCGCCTGATGATGACGCGCATTTGACACGGCTACCACCGAGAGGGCGACCGTGATGGTGGCCATCAAAGCGAAGATCGCATAGAGCTTGGCGGCAATGGAAAGTTTCGGCAGCGTCACAACGTGGCCCCACCCCTGCAATGGGAAATCCCTCAAGGCTATAGTGGCGGTAATGTGTTAAGGCTTTGTTTGCCTTAACGCCCCCAGCTGCCCCCGGATTCTAAAGTCGAACAGGTCCCCGCTATGAGCTTGAACGTCGCAGTGCAGATGGATCCGATCCAACGGGTCAATATCAAGGGCGATTCCACATTCGCCTTGCTGCTGGAGGCGCAAAAACGGGGGCATGCGCTCAGCTACTACACACCGGACCGGCTGGCGCTGGTGAACGGGTCCGTGTTCACCACGGCCGAGGCGCTGACCGTGCGCGACCAACCCGGCGACCATTTCACACTCGGCGCGCCGAAGCGGGTCGCGGTGGCGGATTTCGACGTGGTGCTGCTGCGGCAGGACCCGCCCTTCGACCTGGCCTATGTGACGACGACGCACCTGCTCGAGCGCGTCCATCCCAAGACGCTGGTGATCAACGATCCGGCCAGCGTGCGCAACGCGCCGGAGAAAGTGTTCGTCACTGAATTTCCCGACCTGATGCCGCCGACGCTGATCACGCGCGACCTCAACGAGATCAAGGCGTTCCGCGCCGAGCATAGCGACATCGTCATGAAGCCGCTCTATGGCCACGGCGGCGGCGCCGTGTTCCGCATCACCCGCGACGATCTCAATTTTGGCTCGCTCTACGACATGTTCACAGTCACCTTCCGTGAGCCGTGGGTGATCCAGAAATATCTTCCCGCCGTGAAGGACGGCGACAAGCGCATCATCCTGGTCGACGGCGACTATGCCGGCGCGGTCAACCGCATTCCCGCGGCCGACGACCTGCGCTCCAACATGGTGCGCGGCGGCTCCCCTGCGGC
>DASXOK010000471.1:0-4003 GCA_036494425.1 Pseudolabrys sp. | reverse complement strand
TGGTGGGCCCGGGAGGACTCGAACCTCCAACCAGACCGTTATGAGCGGTCGGCTCTAACCATTGAGCTACGGGCCCTTGAGCCCCTCTTCTATCAATGCACGTGGGCTTTGTGCAATCGCAGTCGCCCTGTCCCCGCCGCCTCGGAGCGGGGACGGCGGCGGTCCGCGCCGCTCACATCTTGAGCAGGCGCTTGGCGTTGCCGCTGAGGATCTTCGCCTTGTCCTCGTCGGAGAAGGGGATGTCCTTCATCCAGTCGACCCCCTCGGGATTCATCACGAAGGGCCAGTCGATCGCGAACAGGATGTGATCGACGCCCATTTCCATCACGGTGCACAGAAGCGCCGGATTGGAGAAGAAACCGCTCGTCGTCACGTAGAAATTCTTGCAGAAGATGTCGCGGAAGCTCAGCGGCTTCTGCCCGGGGCGCTTGAGCGCGGCGTCGATACGCCAGAGCAGAAACGGCAGCGTCTCGCCGAGATGGCCGAGGATGATCTTCAGATTTGGGTGCGCGTCGAAGACGCCGGAGAGGATCAGGCGGATCGCCTGCGTCGCTGTCTCGACCGTGTAGCCCCACGCCGGGCGCACCACCAGGGGAAAGTCCTTGGCGTAGTCCTGATAGTAGACCTCGGTCACCTGTGCGTTCGGCAGTGACGGGTGAAAGTAGATCGGCACGTCGAGCTTTTCGGCCCGGGCAAAGATCGGCCAGAATTTCTTGTGATCGAGGAATTCGCCGTTGGCAGGGCCATGGATCATGGCGCCCTTGAAGCCGAGCTTGGTGACGCAGCGCTCGAGTTCGTCGGCGGCGGCCTGCGGGTCGACGGTGGGCAGCGCGGCGAAGGCGGCGAAACGCTTCGGATTGGCGGCGCAGACCTTGGCGAGCCGGTCATTGACCTGGGCGGTCAAATCGGCGGCGATGTCGATCGGCAGCTTCTGAGCCGACGGCGCGCCATGCGAGAGCACCTGCACGTCGATGCCGGCCTCGTCCATCTCCTTGAGCCGCAGGGCGCCCAGGTCGTAGAGCCGCTCGTCCGTCTCGTTGCCGCGGACCGCTTCGAGACCCTGGAAGTGCTTGGTCAACTCCGGGTCCCAGTAGTGCTCCTCGATCGCGATGATCGGGCAGTTCGGCTTCTTCATCATAATGGATCCCCGCGAGCGATTTGAAGAGTGCTGTCCTAGCAATGACCGCCGCTGCTGTCACGGTCCTCCGTGCAACTCCACACATGTCACAGAGGCGTCATGCGAATTGCATGTTGAGTGGCTTGCAAGCACGCTTTTGAAACAATGCCGACTCAGCTAAGCACAACTTATGCTGCCGATTTTTCGGATTCTTCCTGTTGGCGGCGTATTCCTCGCCATTCTGATTCTGCTTCTGGCGCTCACGCCGCCGGGCGGAGCGCGCCGGGCCTTGCCCGATGTGGCGCTGGAAGCGCGCGGTCCTCTCATAGACCGCGACACGCATCCGGAATGGCGGCAATTCCTCATCCGGGCGGCGTTGCAGCGCGCGGATGAGATCAAGCGCCTGCGCGACTTGCCTGATACGCCCGTCGTCCAGGCGCCGGAGCCGCCGGCGCAGACGGAGATCGTCATTCCACTGCCGGCTCCCGTCACGCCTACGGAAGCGCCTGTCCCGCGCGCGGAAGAGGTAGCAGCCCCGACGCAAGCAGATGCTGCCGCGGCCCATGACAACACAGCGACCGAGCCGGCGCCAAGCGAGGCTGCGTCAAGCGAGCCTGCGCCACGGAAGGCCCCGCCGGCAATCAACGCCGAAGACGCGCCCAGGATCATCGCGGCTCTGCCATCGGAGCGCACCGACGGCAATCCCGACAATGAGGACGTGACCGGGACGATCAACGAATTGCCGGGCGCAACCATCCCGATCGACATCGGGGAAACGTCGTCGACGGAATTGCCGGTCGCTCAGCCGGAGGAAACACCGCCGGTGATGCGCACGCCGGAGCGCGCCAAGCCGCCGCGCGACAGCAAGAATAAATTGCGCCACCCTACGCGCCACGCCAAAGCAATAGCCAAGCGCGCGTCTAAAATTGCTTCGAAAGTGAAACGCAAGCCCGCGCCGAAACCGCAACCGGCTGCCCAGCTCACACTCTTCGAAGTGCTGTTCGGTTCGTTTCGGTCAGAACAGCGGCCGGCCGCGGTGAATACGCTCGGCGGTGCGGGGCCTGCGCTTCCGCCTGAACAAGCCAACGCGGCCGCCAACTAACGCCGGTACTTCGCACGCACTGAAGCTCAGTGGTAATCGAGACGGCCGTTGTAAAGGCTCGAAGCCGACGAAACGCTTTCGCCTTCGGCGCGCGCTTCGCGCAACGTCGCCGCCGGCTTGACGTGCTCCACCGACTTGAAGCGCGCCATGCCGCCATTGCCGTCGATGGCAAAGCCGCTCGTCGCGGGAGCTTCGGCGCGCGCACGCAGTCCCTTGCGCCTGGCCGCATAATAGTAGCCGGCAGCATAATAATGGACGGCGCGCGTGGAATTGCCGCCCGCCACACGATAGGCGCCGGCGAGATACTTGACCGCGTAGGCCATGTTGGTGTCGGCATCGAGCAGGCCGGCGGCGCTGCCTTGATAGCCGAGCGAGCGTGCGGTCGCGAGGCGGATCTGCATGATGCCGTAATTGCCTTTGCTGATCACGCGCGGATTGCCGCCGCTCTCGCGTTTGATCACGCGGCGCACGAGGTCCTCCGGCACGTTGTTGGCGGCGGCGTGCTTGCTGACAAGCGCGTCGAGATTGCCATTGGCATCGAGCGACGCAATGCGGCGCTCTTTCGCGGATGCGGGCGGGATTGCGGCGGCGGCAACCAAAAGCGTGGCAAGACAAAGACTGCGAATCATGTCAGCTCCAGGTTTTTGGGGGTGACAAGACTTTTGTCGGGCAACCCTGGCGACTTTGTGGCGCAACTAAAAAGGTTTCGCGGGGTTCCATCACGAATTGAGACAGCCTGTGACGCACTGAAATTCTCTCATGGGTTGAAAAAATGGCCGTATCGCTGCGTCTTTCACGCGGCATCTTGCGTTGCCGTGCTGATTTTCATCCACACAAACGCGCGCCGAACGGACGTTTTTACCGTCTGAGCTTACCGTTCGCGCCGATCATGGTGTGACGTACAGGACGTCAGCGGCGACATGCGATCGGCTGTTGCCGTTATCCTTACCGTCAGAACGATCTTGCTTGCGACGGCACGAGCCGCATTGCCACCACGGCATCGGCTGCACAGGACAGAGAGTGGTCAGCCTATGAGCACACAACAACGCACCATCGAAGATCGTCTGCGCGCGGTCGAAGATAGACTTGCGATCTATCACCTGATCGCAAGTCATCCGCCTGCGGCCGATAGCGGCAGTCCCGCATTCTATCGCGAGGCGTTCGCGCGCGACGGCACGATGGATCTCGCCGGAGGCAAGACTGCGACAGGCGACGACGCGATCGCCGCGATGGTCGAGACGCCGGAGCACCGCGCCGCAATTGCGGGCGGGCTTTGCCATTTCGTCGGATTGCCGCGTGACCATCAACGGCGATACGGCCATCGCCATCTCGTATCTGCAGATCATCACGCCGCACAAGGACGCGCCACAAACGGAAGTGTCCGGCCATGGCACATCGACCGGTTTCCGCATCCATCGGGTCGGAGCCAATCGCTGGGAGCTCGCACGGACGCAAGACGGATGGAAAGTCACACGGCGCACGTTGCGGCCGCTCGACGGCAGCGAAGATGCGCGCGACCTGCTGCGGCGGGCCGTGTCCGATCAGTCGTAGCCCGCTCGTCATTCCGGGGCGCGAGCGGAGCGAAGCGAACCGGAATCCAGAAGGCGGGCACAACGCGTATGTCTGAATTCCGGGTTCGCGCCTGCGGCGCGCCCCGGAATGGCGGAGATAATCAGCCAACGCAGCGCGCGGCGGGCCTGCTTGGCTATCGCGCAAGACATGACTCTTCGCCCGTATTCTTTGCGGCCCGGGTAAGCCGTCGTCCCTCTTCCGACCTCTCAAAT
>DASXOK010000470.1:0-4939 GCA_036494425.1 Pseudolabrys sp. | reverse complement strand
CCGCTTTTCGCCGAGACGATCAATCGCGCTGCCGCGTGAACTCGCTCGGGAGATATCGGGATGCCATTTGCCGGGCATGTCCTCGCGCTCGATCTCGCAACGAAAACCGGGTGGGCCTATGGCTCGCCCGGCGCGGTCCCGAAATCCGGCTCGCTGCGCTTTGCGCGCGAGGGCGCGACAATGGCCGCGCATCTCGTGGGGTGCCGCAAATGGCTCGTCGATTTTATCGCGGTCAACGAGACGCGTCTCGTCGTGTTCGAGGCACCGCTCACGCCCGACCTCATGCGCGGGCGTACGAACATCTCGACGATCCGCCTCCTCATCGGCTTGGCCGCCATCGTCGAGGAATGCCTTTATGGGCGCGGCATCGACGTTCGCGAGGCGCGCGTGTCCGACGTGCGCGCGCACTTCCTCGGCTCGAACAGGTTTAAGCGCGACGAAGCCAAGCGCGCGACGAAAGAGCTTTGCGCACGGATCGGCTGGCCTGCGGTCGACGACAATGCCGCCGACGCGCTCGCCTTGTGGTCCTATCAGGTTTCATTCATCGCGCCCGACCTTGCGCTCCGGGTAAGCCCGTTGTGGGGGAGGGCGTCATGAGCCATCCCCGAACCGGCCGGCGTGCCGCGCACATTGCCGAGATCAGGGCGCTCGCGGAAACGATGACGACGGGCAAGATCTCGCAAGCGACCGGGCTCTCGCGGTCGACCGTGAAATATTACGCGCACCTCGGCCGCATTAGCCTCACGAGCCGCGCCTTTCGCGTGATCGTCCATTTGGACCCGGGGACGCGTCGGGCGCTCAAGTCGGAAGCGATGCGGCGCGGCGTGCGCGTCGAGCACTTAGCGGATGACGTTCTCAGGGCCGCTGCCGAGCGATCCCTGTTTTCGAGCATCTTAGGAGGCGATTAGATGGTGTCTGCCTCGGACGTGGCCACGCTGATCGAAGCGGTCGCGCGCATCCTGTGGGGCCCGCCGAATGATAAGCTCTCGAATAGCCGCGAGTTGCGCTACGGCTCTCACGGCGCGCGCGTGGTGCGGCTCGATAAAGGCACATGGGCCGACAATTCCGGCGAACATCCGTCGATCAATCATGGCGGCGTTCTCGACATGATTTGCCGCGAGGTCGGCGGCACGCGCGCCGACGCTTTCGCGTGGCTGCAAGAGCAACATCTGATCGCCGAACAACGCGTGCGCGCAGCGAACGGCGCGAACGCTCCGAGCCACGCCGAGCCGCCACGCTCAAAGCAGTCCGAGCAAAAGATCGCCGCGCCGCGCCGCATCGTCGCGACCTATGATTACACCGACGCGAGCGGTGCGGTGATCTATCAAGTCGTGCGGTTCGAGCCGAAAGAATTCGGGCAACGCCAGCCCGCGCCGAACGAACCCGGCGTATGGGTTTGGGGCCTTGGCGCGGGCGAATACATGCGCGCCCGGGCCGGGCAAGATTGGTACAGGTTCAAGCCGGAAAGGTGGGATCGCTACCCGCAAAGTTCGCGGCAATTGCTCTCGCTTCCCGTCGGGGTGCCGCATGGCCTGTATCGCTATTGGGACGACGTGCGCGAGCGCGGCGACGACGAGATTGTCTATTTGCCCGAGGGCGAAAAGGACGTTGACGCACTGGCGGCGCTTGGCCTCGCGGCGACGACGAACTCAGGCGGCGCGGATCATTGGACCGCCGAACATGCGGCGGCGCTCGCACGGCGCGACGTGGTGATCCTAATCGATAACGACGAGCCCGGCCGCAAGCGTGGGGCCAAGGTCGCAAGGTCGCTCGTCGGTGTCGCGCGCCAGGTGCGCGCCCTCGATCTCGCCGCCTCGTGGGTCGATATGCCGGAAAAGGCCGATGTATACGATTGGATCGCGCGCGGCGGTACCGCGGATTTGTTGCGCGCGCTCGTCGACGACCTCGACGTGTGGAAGCCTGAGCCATTCGCGAGCCGCTACGGGCTAGTTTGGTTTAACGACCTCGATATCGACCACGGGGCCGAACACGCTTGGCTTATCGACGATTGGCTTTCGGTCGGCGATGTATCGATGAACTATGGGGCGAGCCGCTCGGGCAAATCCTTTCTCGCCATTCACGCCGCCATGTGCGTCGCGCGCGGCATCCCGTTTTTCGGGCATGAAGTGCGGCGCGGCGGCGTCGTGTATCAGGCGGGCGAGGGGGCGAAGGGGATCAAAAATCGCTTTCGCGCCTATCGCAAGCATTTCGAGGTCAGCGACGACGAGCGCGTGCCGCTCGCGGTCTTGCGCTCGCCGATTGATCTTTACCGGCCCGATGGCGACACCGCCGGGCTGATCGCCGAGATCAATGCGCTCGCCGAGCGGATGCCGGTGCCGCTTGCGCTCGTCGTCATCGATACGCTTGCCACCGCGACCGCCGGGGCCGACGAGAACAGCGGCAAGGACATGAGCGCCGTCCTTGCCAACGTCGCGCGGATCGCGCGCGAGTGCGGTTGCCATGTGATGCTTGTCCACCATAAGCCCGCCAACGGCGAACGCCCGCGCGGTCATACGAGCATGTTCGCCAATCTCGATAACGCTATCGAGGTGGTGTTCAACCAATCGACCGGCACTCGCGTCGCCTCGAACGCCAAGCAAAAGGACGACGAAGAGGCCGAGCCGCTCCGGTTCGAGCTTATGCGCGTCGAGATCGGCATTAGGCCGAATGGCAAGCCGATTACGTCGTGCGTGTGCCTGCCGGTCGGCGAGAAAGAGGCGGCGCTCAAGGCGCACGCGGCGACGGGCTTCAAGCTCAAGGATAGCGAGGCGATCATCTACCGCGCGCTTTGCGAGGCCATCCTCGAACACGGCGAGCGGCCGCCAGCGCGCCCGACCATCCCGAGCGACGTGCGCGTTGTGCGGTTCTCGCGCTGGCGCGAGGCGTTCGAGCGGCTCGCCAACATCGACGAGCCCGATCCGAAAAAGCTCGCCGAGCGCATTAAGAAACGCATGGGGCGAACCGGCGACACGCTGTTGCGCTATGGCCTGATCGGGCGCGATACGCCTTTCGTGTGGATCACCGGCAAGAAGGTGCGCGGCATCACGGTCCCCGCGCAAAGCAACGCTTACGAATGTTCGTCGTGAAACAACAGGAGGGCGCGCATGTCGGCGCTGATTAAGCGCAGCGAATTGAAATGGAACCCGCTTGAGGATGGCGCGCTCGACGATCTCCCGCCCGCGACATGGAACGGCGGACATGTCGGCAAGCGCATCACCGAGGCGTTTAAGACGCTGGCGCTGTTGCCCGCGCCGACCCGTCCGAAAGCATTTGGCAATTCGTGGCCGACGGTAAGCTATGAATGGGCCGATCTCTTGGCGCAGCAAGAGCAAGAGCAAGCCGAAAAGGATCGGTCGGCGCGTGAGCAAAACCGCGTGCGGCTCTCACCGAGCACGGCCGATGTCGCGCGCATGGAAGCGGCCTTGTATTGGCCCGCGCACTATCTCGCGAAGGCTCCGCATTGGCTGCACGCCGTCAACTTGGTTGCTATCGCACATGCCTACGAACGCGATAGCGATTGGGTCGCGCGCAGGCGCGGCGGCGAACCGGATACGTGGAGGCGGCGCTATGAGACCGGTTGCGCCGTCATCGCCGGGGGCCTGATCCACGATCGGGTGCCAGTATTCTAACGGGTTATGACGAGCGCCACGGCAACGGGACGTTCGACCAGTATGTCCGAAATTGGCCCGCTAACCGGGCATATGGCGGACATCGTGGAACCCACGCGAATTACCCAACGCAGACATACACTGGCCAACGCTCCCGTATTCAGTCGGCTGCGGGCTGTCACCTTTCTTGGGCGTGCCGACGCAAACTCAAAATCCTGGCCCCACAGGCGATCGAGATGAAGAGAACCGCGGGCGTCGTGAACAACGTGAGCGCCTCGCTCACGGGCCGGCGCGATCTCCGCCGCGAGGTAGAGGGATTCCTGAAGCGCGTTGCGGCTTAAGAGAACAAACCGCTCAGCCAGTAGAACGCCGCGGCGATCACCGCCACGGCGGGGATGGTGATGATCCAAGCGACGACGATGTTGTTTGCGACGCTCCAGCGCACGGCGGACATCTTGCGCGCGGCGCCGACAGCAATGATCGCGCCGGTGATGGTGTGAGTGGTCGAAACGGGGATGCCGAGCCACGTCGCCCCGAACAGCGTGATCGCGCCGCCGGCCTCGGCGCAGAAGCCCTGCATCGGCGTCAGCCGCGTGATCTTCGAGCCCATGGTCTTGACGATGCGCCAGCCACCGAAGAGTGTGCCCAGGGCCATGGCAAACTGACAGGAAATCACCACCCAGAACGGCACGTGGAATTCACTGCCCAGATGGCCCTGCGAATAGAGCAGCACCGCGATGATGCCCATGGTCTTTTGCGCATCGTTGCCGCCGTGGCCAAGTGAATAGAGCGAGGCTGACACGAACTGCAGACGCTGGAATGTGCGGTCCACCGCGAAGGGCGTCCAGCGCAGGAATATCCACGACAGCGCCAACACCATCATCAGTGCGAGCAGAAAGCCAATGAGTGGCGACGCGACGATCGCCGCTGCGGTCGGCAAGAGGCCGTGCCAGACTATGGCTGAGATGCCGGCCTTGGCCATGCCGGCGCCGACTAGGCCGCCGACTAGCGCATGCGACGAGCTCGACGGGATGCCGAGGCCCCAGGTGATCAGGTTCCAGATGATGGCGCCCATCAGCGCACCGAACACCACGCGCGCATCGACCGCGGCGGCATCGATGATGCCGGTGCCGAGCGTGTTTGCCACGTGCAGGCCGAAGAACAGAAAGGCGATGAAGTTGAAGAACGCCGCCCAGAACACCGCGTATTGCGGGCGCAGTACACGGGTCGAAACGATGGTAGCGATGGAATTGGCGGCGTCGTGCAGGCCGTTGAGGAAGTCGAAGGCGAGCGCGACCGCGATCAGCCCGACCAGCACCGGCAGCGACAAT
>DASXOK010000469.1:0-3576 GCA_036494425.1 Pseudolabrys sp. | reverse complement strand
CGGCTTGGCAATCAACTGGTTGATCGTTGGCATCGTTGGCCTTCGCACCCTTCGTTTGGGCTCGCGCCCGGAATCGGTTCGGGCTTCCGCCCCGTCTCAGATCGTGTGGGCGCGCAAGACGCCCACCATCGCTTATCGGGCCGTCGCCCCGGCATCCCGGCGCGGTCACACGGACCGCGCCGCTCGCGCACCAGTCGGCGCGCGCAAAACGAAATCGCGCCTTCCGCTGGAATCGCGGGGGCGCTTTTTCGAGTACGAACGGCCACGACGCGGTCAGGCGCCCCGCGGCCGATCATTCCGTCAAACCTGACATTGGCTGTCAGAAGCAGCGTTTGAGCTTCATTGGTCGAGGTGTTGCGCTGGCGCCGTCTAAGAAAACGTGTTCTCTCAGAGGGTTGGCCAGGCTGGCCGTTCCGAACAAGCGAAGCTCACCGCCTGCCCTAAAGTGTCGCGTATGTATCGGCGAGAATCGCGCAAGTCAAGGCAGAAAGCTTATGAAACATCGCGGTTTTAGGCGAATTGGCGCGATCTAGCGCCCTCGCCGCTCGCCGGTCCGCTTATGACGCCGGCCCGATGATGGCGGCGTCATGCCCCCGGAGGGTCAACGACGTGCCGACCGGCGCGCCATCGTGCTCTCCAGATGCCGATATAAGCACGATTTGCCCGGAAACATCGCCCGGCAGGTCGATCGTTACGGGATTCGCACCGAAATTCAGCGCCACCAGAACGCGCTCGCCCTCCGACTCGCGCAAGTAGGCCAATGAATCACCTCCCGCAGGGAGCGGCCGATATCGGCCGCGCGCCAACGCCGGCCGCAGGCGGTGCAAAGCGATCAGCCGGCGGTAAAGGTTTAGGAGCGAGCCCGGGTCGCCGCGCTCGCGCTCCACGTTCGCTGTCGCCGAGTCGGCGGCCAGCGGCAGCCAGGGCTCGACGGCTGAGAAGCCGGCAAAGGTACGACCGTCCCACTGCATCGGCGTGCGGCAGCCGTCGCGGCCGAGTCCGAGGTTGGGCACGTTCTTCTCGAACGGGTCGCGCACCTGGTCCGGCCGGATCGGCACCTGATGCATGCCGATCTCATCGCCGTAATAGAGGGTGGGCGTACCGCGCAGGGTCAGTAGCAAGACGGCGGCCACCCTCGCCTGCTCAGGGCCGACGCGGCTCGCGACACGCGGACGGTCGTGATTGCCCAGCACCCAGTTCGGCCAGCCGCCCGGCGGCAAAGCCGCCTCGTAGCGCTCGATGAGAGCGGCGACGGTGCGGGCATGCCATGGGGTCTCCAGCAGGCTGAAGTTGAACGGCAGATGCGCACCCGACAGATCACGGCCGTAATAGGCGACCAGCCTCTCGATCGGCAGGTAGATCTCGCCGATCAGCACGCGCTCGGGAAACTCGTCGATGACGGAGCGCAGGCCGCGGATGACATCGTGCACCTCGGGCCGGTCGGCCGAATAAAGTGGCACGTAGCGCCAGTGCGGCGGCTGGCCCTCGCGATAGTCCGGGTTGAGCGGGTTGTCGGTGAAATGCTCGTCCTTCATCAGATGCCAGATCACGTCGACGCGGAAGCCGTCGACGCCGCGGCGCAGCCAGAAACGCAGCACGTCGTGCATGGCCGCACGCACCTGCGGATTGCGCCAGTTCAGGTCCGGCTGGGCGGAGAGAAACGCGTGGTAGTAATACTGCCCGCCTGCGTCATCGTAGGCCCACGCCGGGCCGCCGAATTCGGACTGCCAATTGTTGGGCGGGCCGCCGTCCGGTGCCGGATCGCGCCAGATGTACCAATCGCGTTTCGGGTTGGTGCGCGACGAGCGGCTCTCCACGAACCAGGGATGCCGGTCGGACGTGTGGTTCGGCACGAAATCGAGCAGCACCTTGAGCCCGCGCCCATGCGCCGCCGCGACCAGCGCATCGAAGTCCTCGATCGTGCCGAACAGCGGATCGATGGCCGTGTAGTCGGCGACGTCGTAGCCGAAATCCGCCATCGGTGAGACGAAGATAGGCGACAGCCACAGCGCGTCGACGCCGAGTTCGATCAGATATGACAGCCGCTGGATGATGCCCTTGAGATCGCCGACGCCGTCGCCGTCCGAGTCCTGAAACGAGCGCGGATAGACCTGATACAGGACCCCCCACTGCCACCAGTGCATTGCAAAGCTTCTCCGCTGTGATCCGCGAAAAAGGTCTACGGGCGCTTTGATAAACGGCGTGTGACAGACGCCGTTGCTAATTCGACGTCACACCCGTCTCTTTGATCACACGCGCGTATTTGCTGCTTTCACGCTGCACGAAGGTCTTGAATTCGGGCAGCGACATCGGCGTCACGATGGCGCCCACGTCTTCGAGCCTTGCCTTCACGTCGGGCTGGTCGAGCACAGCGTTGATGTGTTTGTTCAGCCGCTCGACGACCGGCTGCGGCGTCCCCCGCGGCGCGAAAATGCCGGCCCAGAGGGTGAAATCATAGTCCTCCAGGCCGGTGACCTCTGCGACGGTCGGCACGTCCGGCGCCGCCGGCGAGCGCTTGGCCGAAGACAGCGCCAGCATTTTCAAGGTGCCGCCTTTCACATGCGGCGCTGCGGCCGGAAATCCGGGGAAATAGAAGCCGACGTGCGCGCCGATCAGATCGTTGAGCGCCGGGCCGGCGCCTTTGTAGGGTACGTGGTTCAGGTTGCTATCGAACTTGAGCTTCAAGAGTTCGCCGGCAAAGTGCCCCGGCGTGCCTGTGCCGGCCGACGCGAAGCTCAGTTTCGGCTTGGCTTTCAGGGCCGCCATGAATTCTTGCATGGTCGAGTACGGCGCCTTGGCGGGTACCACGAGGGCCAACGGTACGACGGCGGCAAGCGCGACCGGTACGAGGTCCTTGTCCGGATCGTAGCTCAGGCCTTTGAGCCAATGCTGATTGATCGCCACTTCCGCGGTCTGGCCCACCAGCAGCGTGTAGCCATCAGGCGCGGCTGTGGTCACCGAATGCGCGCCGATCGCGCCGCTGGCGCCGGCGCGGTTCTCCACCACCACCGACTGGCCGAGCGATTTCGCCAGCCTGTCGGAGATCGAGCGGGCGACGATATCGCCGGTACCGCCCGGCGAATAGGCGACGACCAATTGCAGGCGGCGGCTGGGAAAAGCTTGAGCCCAGACTGGCCGCGTCAAAACGAAGGTCGCCGCGGCCGTGATTACCCCTGCGCCGAGTGAACGTCTCGTCCACATGACGTCTTCCTCCCTGTGTTGTTACGCCTCCTTGCAGAAAAGAGCCGCGTTGCTCGCGGTTCTCCTTTTTATGAACCGGCGAATTCGTAGAACCGCGCCGGATTGTCAGACATGACACGCTCGCTAAGCTCGGCAGAGCCGACGCTCGCGACGAAGTCATCGACCACAGTGACGTAGTTGAGCTGACGGTAAGGCGAGATCAGCGCCCCACCCTTGTGCGCCGCGTGCTCAGGGGTATGCGGCCAGTCGCTGCCCCAGACACACCGGTCTGCTGCCGCGGACAGAATGGCCGTGAGCCAGGCCGGGTCGGGCCGTGTGGCCAGCGCGTCCTTGCTCGAGCGGTAAGGCGCCGAGAGTTTGATCCAGACATGCGGC
>DASXOK010000468.1:0-2925 GCA_036494425.1 Pseudolabrys sp. | reverse complement strand
ACCGTCGGCACGAACCAGCCGGCGACCTGATCGGCCAGCCGTTGGATCGGTGCGCGGCTGCGCTGAGCGGTGGCCACCATCTGCACGATTTGGGACAGAAGTGTGTCGCGGCCGATCTTCTCGGCACGCATGACGAAGCTGCCCGAGGTGTTGATCGTGCCGCCGATCGCGCGTGCGTCCTTCTCCTTGGTGACGGGCATGGACTCGCCGGTGACCATGGATTCGTCGACCGACGAGCGCCCTTCGAGCACCATGCCGTCCAGCGGCACCTTGTCGCCGGGGCGCACGCGCAGCCGGTCGCCGACGTGCACGTCATCGAGCGAGACCTCCTCGTCGCTGCCATCGTCCTTGACTCGGCGCGCGGTCTTTGGCGCGAGATCGAGCAGCGCGCGGATCGCACCCGACGTCGCCTCGCGCGCGCGCAATTCCAGCACCTGGCCGATCAGCACTAAGACCGTGATGACCGCGGCGGATTCGAAATAGACCGCCGGCGCGCCTTCGTGGCCGCGGAAGGCTTCCGGGAAAATGCCCGGCGCGAAGGTTGCCACGACGCTGTAGACGTAAGCGACGCTGGTGCCGATGGCGATCAGCGTGAACATGTTGAGATTGCGCGTCACCAGCGATTGCCAGCCGCGCACGAAGAACGGCCAGCCCGCCCACAGCACGACCGGGGTCGCGAAAGCGAACTGGATGTAGTTCGACAGTGTCGCATCGACCCAGTTGTGCGCGCCGGCGAGATGCGCGCCCATCTCAAGCACGAAGATCGGCACTGTCAGCACAAGGCCGATCCAGAACCGGCGCCGCATATCGATGAACTCAGGGTTGGGACCGGTGTCGGCGGTCGCGAGCTCGGGTTCGAGCCCCATGCCGCAGATCGGGCAGGTGCCGGGACCCACTTGCCGGATTTCCGGATGCATCGGGCAGGTGTAGATCGCGCCTTCGATCACGGGTTCGGGTTTGCGCTCGCCGAGATACTTCTCCGGATTGCCGACGAACTTAGTGCGGCAGCCGCCTGAGCAGAAGTAATAGGGATGGCCGTGGTAGTCGGCGTGTTGCTTGGCCGTGTGCGGATCGACCGTCATGCCGCACACCGGATCGATCACGCCGCCCTCGACCGACGCGCGATGGTGATGCTCGTGTCCCGCCCCGTGGTGATGCTCGTGCCCCCCATGCCCGTCGTGACCGTGTTCGGCAGTGGCACTCATCGGAAATCCTCGTACATCTTGCGAATTATACCCTGGGGGGGTATATAGAGCACATGCGCAAAGACAGCAAGGCTTCCACGCTCAAGCGGCTCAGCCGTATCGAAGGCCAGGTGCGCGGTCTCGCGCGCATGGTCGAAGACGATCGGTATTGCATTGATATCGTGACGCAAATCGGCGCCGTGCAGGCGGCGCTGCGGCGCGTCGAAGAGGAGATCCTGCGCGACCACGTCGCGCATTGCGTCGAACACGCTATCGCGAGCGGCGACAAGGCGGATCAGCGGAAGAAGATCGCCGAATTGATGGACGTGATGAGCCGCGCGACGCGGTGACGCTGTGTGCCTTGATATAGAGAATAGAGTCTCCCTATAATAGAGACATGGCAAACGCCGCATCGCCATCGATCGCATCCAGAGGCCGTGGGCGTCCGCGCGAATTCGACGTGGACGCTGCGCTCGACAAGGCTGTGCGCGTTTTTCGCGAGCGGGGCTATCACGCGACCTCGATTGCCGATCTGACCGAGGCCATGGAGCTGGCCTCGGGCAGTGTCTACAAGGCGTTCAAAGATAAGCGCGCTGTTTTCTTGGCGGCTTTCGACCGTGAAGGAGAATTGCGTGGCGAAAAGCTTCGTCGAATACTCGGTCGGCACAAATCCGGTCGGGATCGCATACGCGAGACCCTGATCTTTTATGCCGAGGCTTCGCATGGCGTCGAAGGTAAACGCGGTTGTCTTGTCGTCGGAAGCGCTGCTGAATTGACCACCTTCGATGCCGCTCTCGCACAACGGGTGACTGCGGCGATTCACGGGAGTGAATCGCTATTGAGTGATCTGATTGGTCAAGGCCAAGCCGATGGTTCCATCTCCGCCGCCATCGACCGCAAGGCAACAGCGCGGTTGATGTTGTGTTTGCTGCAAGGCATGCGTGTTGTCGGAAAGACCGGACGGAGCGGCGCGGAAATGACCGCGGTAGCCGATACTGCGATGAAGCTGCTTGGATAATTTTTTTGCCAAAATAGGAAACAAACATTCCCGTATTTGATTGTCAGGACTGGTACCGGTCGTGTCGACCGGCCGGCCGAGGATATCTTTTGGGACCCGTTCCTATGACAAACACAGCCGAACGTCTGTTCGCCAATATCCGGGAACTGGCGCCCGCCATAACCGCGCGCGCAGCGGACATTGAGGCCGCGCCGGATTCCGCTCGATCTGGTGGATGCCTTACGATCGATCGGCGTCTTTCGCATGTTCGTGCCTGAAAGCCATGGTGGGCTGGAACTTGATTTGCCGGCGGCGCTCGAGGTGTTCGAAGCGCTCGCCAGGATCGACGGTTCACTCGGCTGGACCGCGACGATCGGCAGCGGGTGCGACGTTTTCGCGGCTCTGTTGCCGCGTGACACCTACGAACAAGTGTACCAGGACGGTCCGGACGTGATCATCGCCGGCACGGCCCAGCCTGGCGGGACGGCCGAGGCAGTGGATGGCGGCTGGCAGGTAAGCGGGCGGTGGCCGTTCGCCAGTGGTTGCCAGCATGCCGCCTGGCTGTTCGGGTTCTGCATTATGACCGATGGCGGCAGGCCTCTCCCCGGGCCGGCCGGTGAAGGCGGGCCGCCGCTCGTCCAGGGCTTCGTCCTGCCCGCGCGCGACTGGCAGATCGAGGACACCTGGCATGTCGCAGGACTCAAAGGCACTGGCAGCCATCACATTGCAGTCAAGGATGTGGTG
>DASXOK010000467.1:0-1803 GCA_036494425.1 Pseudolabrys sp. | reverse complement strand
CTCGTTGAACGCGTCGGACAGGAAAAGCTCCTCCCGCGGAGTCGTCCGGTCGAGATCGACGGCGAACTCCTCCACAATCTGGCCAGGGCGCGCCGACATCACGCAGATACGGTTGGAGAGATAGACCGCCTCGTTCACGTCGTGGGTGATCATGAGGACGGTCTTGCGCGTCTCCAGCCACATGCGCAGCAGTTCGTCTTGCATGATCTCGCGCGTCTGCGCATCGAGCGCGCCGAATGGCTCGTCGAGCAGCAGGATGGCAGGGTCACAAGCGAGGGTGCGGGCAATGGCGACTCGTTGCTTCATGCCGCCGGACAGTTCACGCGGATAGCGGTTTTCAAATCCTTTGAGACCGATCACCCCGATCAGCCGCTCGACAATCGATTTGCGCTGCGCGGCCGCCATGCCTTGGCGTTCGAGCCCGTAAGAGATGTTGTCGCGAACGCTGAGCCAGGGAAATAGCGCATATTCCTGGAAGACGACGCCGCGTTCAGTGCCGGGACCGCTGATCGCCGTGCCATCGACGAGGACCTCGCCGTCGGCGGAGAGGAATCCGCCGACGATGTAGAGAAGGGTGCTCTTGCCGCAGCCGGACGGCCCGACAATCGAAACAAACTCGCCGGCCTGCACGGAAAGATCGGTGCCGCGCAAGGCGAGCACGGCACCGCGATCTGTCGTGTAGGATTTCGAGACTTGGCGTATCGCGATCTTAGGCTGGTTCACAGAGCGCACGGCTTTGGCAGGAAGCTCAAGTTCAGATACTTTTTGGCATCGACAGGTTGCGGGATGAGGTTTTCCGCCAGCATCGCGTCGATGGGCTTCTGAATCTCCGCCGCGGATATGCAGCCGCTCGGGTCGCGGAAATAGTCGCGGCTGGTTGCGAAGTATCCATCGAGCACTTCCTTCGGCGACTTGGTGAATCCGGACACCAGCTCGATCGCCTTCTCGCGATTGGCCTTGTCGTAATACCAGTTCAGGCCGGTGACATAGTCGGCGAGAAAGCCGCGCACCGCATCGGGATTGCTTTTGATGAAGGTGTTGGTGGCGACTTGGAAGATCACCGAAGACGGGCCGAACGCATCGCCGCCGGTGAACAGGGATCGCAGATCGCCCTTGGGGCTTTCCACCGCGAGGAACGGAATGACAAGGACGCCGCAGTCGATGCGCTTTTCGCGGATCGCCGCCGCCATATTGGGGAAGTTGACTTCCACGACCTGTAGATCGCGCCGCGGATCGAGTCCGTTCTTCTTCAGCATCACGCGCAACACGAGGTCGACTGCGGAACCGAAGGCATTGACGCCGACTTTCTTGCCCTTGAGATCGGCGACCGACTTGATCGGTGAATCCTTGAGCACGAAGAACGTGTTGGTCGCGTTTCCCGGGTGCCCGTCCTGGTAGTTATCGGAGATGATGCTCAGGCCGTCCGCGACGGCCGTCTTCGTGACGACCGTGGCGAAAGTCGAGAACGCGAGCGTGCCGAGGTCGGCATGACCAGACGCGAGTAGCGTGGCGGCTTCCGGCGTACCGCGCGTGAACGTCATCTCGAGATTATAGGACTTGCCGTAATTTTTGAGGACGTTCTGCTTGAGATAGTCGAGGAAGATGATCGTTTCCATTTCATTCGGACCGATGCCTCCGCCGGTCGCGTAGCGGATCGTCACGGGCGCGGCCGTCGCGCGTGAAGACCATGATCCGGCTGCGATGCTTGCGGCGCCAGCGGCCCCGAACTGAAGTAAGTTGCGCCGGGAGAAAGTCGCGCGTTTGCGCGCTTCTGACACCGCCATTGGAAATCTCCTGTGGTCA
>DASXOK010000466.1:0-1773 GCA_036494425.1 Pseudolabrys sp. | reverse complement strand
AGGCGCGCGACGCGCACGGGCTTCAACGCAAGCTGCGGCATTTCTTGGAAACACCTACCCGCGCAAAGTCTTCCGACGCGGTCACCGTTGGGATAGCTGCCAACAAACGGTCGCCAGGATCGCGAGGCGGTTTTCGTTGTCAGCCGGGGACGACCGTGGGACGACCGCGATAGACCTGTCGTGGACGGCGTCGACTAGCCCGAACTTTGCCCTCTTTTGAGCGCAAGCCATTGATGTAGCGTGCAGCAGTGGTTTCGCTCTGTCTACGCGGTGGGGGTGACGCCGAGCAGATCGAGGGCGCGGTGCTGTGTGCGGGTGGGAGTGGCGAGGATGGTGGTGAGGTGATCGCGCCCGAGGCGGACGACGTTGCGGGTGAGGGTGGCGAGATCGCCGATCAGGGTGTGGAAGCTGTGCACCGGGAGCGGTTCACCATCTGTGGGCTCGGTGCGTTTGCGGGCAGCCTTGCGATGCGCCGCCGGCGAGGGCTCGGCCTTGGCCACCGGTGAGGTGCGCTGCGCGTCGCGCGCGGCGGGATCGGGATCGTCGAACAGCATTGGGGCGAGGCTCTGGCGCATGTGCCATTGGAGATAATAGGCCAACATGCAAAGCAAGACGTGCGCGCGCACCCGCGGCGCGGTCCAATGGAACACCGGACGCAGTTCGAGATCGACGGTCTTCAGCGAGCGGAAGGCGTGCTCGACGCCGCTGAGACTTTTGTAGGCGCGCACCGTGGCGGCGGCATCGGACTGGGCGGCCGGCAGGTTGGTGCGGATCACATAAATGCCGTCGAGCGCGGCCTCGGCGGCGATGCTGAGGGGATTTTGGGCGAAGCTGAACGCATCGTCGGCGATGCTGATCTGGAAGTGCTTGGCCATGTGGCGCCGTCCCAGCACTGCACCGACCGCCTGGCCGATCGCCGCGGCGCCGCGCAGCGGACTGCGCGCCCGCTGCACGCGGGCCGCGATGCGCGCGAGTTCCTTCTCGGTGGCGGCCAACAGCTCGGCGCGTTTGCGGGCCCGCTCTTCGGCCAGCAACGGGTTCTTGCAGACCACCAGGCGTTCGCCCGGATAGTCGAGGCTGGTGATCTCGGCCATGTCGCGGTCATCAAACAGCGAGGGCTGCAACGGCCCGCCCTCAGCCGCGAGCTGCTTGATCGCCGGAGCCCGCAGTGCGGTGATCCAATCGAGACCCGCCGGCCGCAGCGTCTGTTCGATGCGCGCGCTGGTCAGCACGCCGCGGTCGCCCACCATCACTACGCGCTGCAGGTGAAAGCGCTGCTTCAATTTGTCGATCTGGGTCGACAATGTCATCGGATCGGCGGTATTGCCTTCGAACACCTCGACCGCCACCGGGCAGCCCTCGGCCGTGCACATCAGGCCGATGACAATCTGCGGCCGGTCGCCGCGATGGTCGCGGCTGTAGCCATATTGCGCCAGTTCGCAGCATCGTCCTTCGAGATAGGTCGAGGTGACGTCGTACAGCAGCAGCGCACCATTCTTCAGATGGCGGCGGGCCAGCGTGGCTTCGATGAACGGCTGCTCGCGTCCCAACCAGTCGAGCGCGGCATAGACCTCCTTGGCGGCGACACGGCCGAGCCCCAGAACCTCACCCAGCGAATGGCTGGCGGTGGCCGGGTCCAGCATCCGCGCGGTCGCCAGCTTGGCCGCCGGCTCGAGCAGGCGCGCGACAATCAGGGCCAGCGCCAGATCCCTGCGGCGTTGCGGCGCGCGGCGCGGCAGCACCGTGTCGAGCGCGATGCGGCGCGCCGTGCCG
>DASXOK010000465.1:0-2139 GCA_036494425.1 Pseudolabrys sp. | reverse complement strand
TTTCTACGCCGGCGCCAAAAGCGACAAGGATGGCGCCAGGCTTCTCGAGCAATGGCTGGAGGGCTATCGCGCGTCGCCGAATCCTTCTAGGACTTCGATCTCTCTCCCGAGCTCCCGACGGCGTTTAGACCTAAGTCCAAGGCGAATCCCCTCCGATTCCCGAAACCGATCCACGGATCCGCCACGGGGTTCCACGTTTCGAAACGAAGAGCGCTAGCCCGCATTTCTCAAACTATCTTCGCTCGCCACTATTGACGATAGCGTTTTGTTTTTTGATTTTCAGCGCATGCCGACCGGCGCGCGCCTTCATCCGGCCTGAGGCTGGATGTTTGGTCGGTATCTGATGGTCATTTGACGGAAAGGTCTCCAGTGGGCCGAGGGGTTGTCAGGCGGCCGAATGCAGCGCCGTCCAAGCCGCAGCGTAGTCGTCGACGTAAGGAAAAGCCGAGGCCATCGAGAACAGGATGCGCCGGAAACTGGTCTTCACCAGAGCGCCGATCTTGAGCAGCTTCAGGCGAATCGTGCCGCAGGTCGCGTCGGCCAGCCGCGTGTTGGTCAAGCCGATGCGCCGTAGCGCGCTCATCAGCACGTAGGCGAAAGAAGCGAGCCAGAGGCGCAGTTGATTGGCGCGCATCGTGTGCGAGGATGTCCGGTCGGCGAACAGGTCGAGTTGACATTCCTTGATATGGTTCTCCATCTCGCCGCGCGCGCAATAGCGCTTCTCGTAGAGCGCGCGCGCTTCGTGCTCCGCTGCTTTCAGCGACGTCACGATGAAGCGCGGATTGGCGCGTCCGGGAAGCAGGATCGCCGGCGGGGCGGCGACCGCTTTGGCCTTGCGGGCTTTCTTCGCTTTCTTCTTCTTCCGGCGTTGCGTCGTGTCGTCGGCCTCGGCGAGGGAAGGCGTCATCCATTCGGCCTTGCCGATCACGCGACGCTCGCGGCTCCAACTGTCCAGCGTGCGGTACTTGAAATCCTTGAACCGTCGCGCCGGCTCGCCCGTCGCTACGCTCGCCTCGGCGGCGGTCGCCAGATCGGCGGCGATCTCGGCGTTCAGCCGGGAGTTCTGCGCCAGACCGAACAAAAACTCGACGTCGTTGGTCTCGCACCAGGCCATCAGCTCCTCTCGCGCGAAGCCGGAATCGGCGCGAAGAACGATGCGAACTTTCGGCCAGCGGGAGCGGATCTGTGCGATCACACGCGCAATTTCATCGGCCGCTCCCGCGCTCGCGTCGATGTCGGCCTTGCGCAATTTGGCCACCAGAAGCTGGTCGCCGCAGAAAACGTACAACGGAAGGTAACAATAGCAGTCGTAGTAACCGTGGAAGAACCGGCCTTCCTGCCCGCCGTGCAAAGGGTCGTCGGTCGCGTCCAGATCGAGGATGATCTCTTCGGGCGCGCTCTTTCGAGACTCCAGGAACAGATCCACCAGCAGTCTCTCGATCGCCGCGCCGTCGTAAGCGATCTTGTGGTAGAGGCTCGGCGTCTCCTTGGATCGCTCCAGACGGTTCAGCGTCGATTTGCCGGCGACCGGCGCGCAATCGGCCCGTCGCGCCTTCAGTTTGCCCGCCAGCACAGCGAACAGAGGATCGTGCCGCAACGCGTCGTGATCGTTCAGGTCCTCATAGCCCAGCGCCAGTCCGAATATCCGCTGACCCACGAGCGTCGCAACCGAATGCTCGATCAGCGCGGGATTGCGCCGATCAATAAAACAGCTCGCGGCGCGTTCGACGAGCCTCACCGCCTTGTCCGCGCCGCCCAACAGCAACGCCCCGGCGTTCGACGTCATCGTCCCCCCGCCGAAATCGGCGACCACCTTTCGCTCTTCGACGGGTGCAAATTCAAACAGCGTCGTGCTACACTCTGTCTGCATCGGGGAATTCCTGCAATCCGCTCAAGTCTTTGTCGCAACAAGACCTTTCGCTGATTCGCAGCCCCGATGCACTTGGTTTGTTGAGAAATCCGGGCTAGGGATCTAGCAGCGCATGTGTTTGCCGCGCCGAGGCAGGTCCGCGCCCTGACCTCTCGAGGCGCGCCCCTAGCGCTCTTCGTTTTCGAAAACTGGAACCCCGTGGCGGATCTGTGCTCGGTTCCGGGAAATCCGTGGGGATTCGCCTGGAACTTTAGTTCTAAACGCCGTCG
>DASXOK010000464.1:0-2109 GCA_036494425.1 Pseudolabrys sp. | reverse complement strand
CTATTTCGATCCGAAGCAGATCGGCGCCAGTTTTCATGGCGGCTGGCTGCGCAGCGGCGACCTCGGCCGGATCGGCGAGGACGGCGAGGTCTATGTCACCGGGCGCGCGAAGGATCTGATCATTCGCGGCGGCCACAATATCGATCCCGCCGCGATCGAGGACCTGGCGCTCGGCTATCCCGGCGTCGGGCTGGCGGCGGCGGTCGGGCGGCCCGATGCTTATGCCGGCGAGACGCCGATCCTGTTTGTCACGCCGACGCCGGGCGCCACGATCGACAGCGCCGCGCTGGCCGAATTCGTCCGGGCGGGGGTCGCCGAGCCGCCGGCGCGGCCGCGATCGATCGTCGTCCTCGAGGAAATGCCGGTGACGCCGGTCGGCAAGATATTCAAGCCCCGCCTGCGCGAGATCGCCGCGGAGGAGGCAGCGCGAGAACTGCTGGCCGCGGCGCTGCCCGAGGTTCCGTTCGAGGTCGAGGCTTCGCACACGGAGCGCGGCCTCGTGCTGAGGGCGTCGGTTCCCGCGCACGCCCTGGATGCAGCCCGCACGGAGCTGGGGAGATTGCCGGTGGGGTTTGAGGTCGTGATGTCCGATTGAGCCCTCGTTATTGCGGGGAGTTTCGCTGCGCTAGAGCGGCATCCGAGCGAAATGAATCGTGGGGGGATTCCCGAATCGGGGCTGTTGTGATTCATGATCTTCGCCGCGCGAAGGAGGCGGCGGAGATGGCGCTTTCTGACGACCTTCGCGAGCGCGTTATTGGAGCGGTTGTGGACGGCGGCATGTCGCGCAATGCGGCTGCCAAACATTTTGGCGTCAGCATCGCCAGCGCGGTGCGTTGGGTGGCGCGCTTCAAAACCAAGGGTGAGATTTCGCCGGCGCCGACAGGCGGGGATCGCCGTTCCCATCGCATCGAGGCCCATCGCGATTATCTGCTCGGCCTGATTCGCCGCCAGCCGGATATGACGCTGCTGGAAATCCAGGAGCGGCTGATCGCCAATTGCGGCGAACGCTTCTCCTCCTCGGTGATCTGGCGATTCTTCGATCGCCACGAGATCACTTTTAAAAAAAGACTGCGCATGCCGAGGAACAGGGGCGCTCGGACGTTCTGACGCAGCGTCGGGCCTGGTTCGCGGGGCAACTCGACCTCGATCCGACGAAGCTGGTGTTCATCGACGAGACCTGGGCCTCCACGAACATGGCGCGCAAACGCGGACGCTGTCGGCGCGGTCGAAGGTTGAGAGCCGCTATTCCGCACGGCCATTACAAGACCGTCACGCTGGTCGCCGGCTTGCGCCTGTCTGGCCTCGTGGCGCAGAAAGCCTTCGACCGACCGATCAACGCAGCCTCGTTCGAGCAATGGGTGGAGAAATCTCTCGCGCCCACGCTCGCGAAGGGCGACATCGTGGTCATGGACAACCTTTCGAGCCACAAGGGACCCAAGGTCGAGCAACTCATCAAGGCGGTCGGGGCCGAGTTGCGATACCTGCCGCCCTACAGCCCAGACATGAACCCGATCGAAAAGGTCTATTCCAAGCTGAAGGCCTTCTTGCGCAAAATCGCCGAACGAACCGTTGCCGGCTTGATGGCCGCCCTCGAAGCCTGCGCCGACATCTTCAAACCGACCGAGTGCGCAAACTACTTCCAAGCCTGCGGATACGATACAGGTTGATCGGAGTCCGCTCTAACGTTTGCGGAAGCGGATGAAGTCCACCCCTCCCCCGCGGCCCGACGATGGCGCGGAACCATCCGGGAGTCCGGGGCGTTCTCGCTGACCTTCAACTCTTGTTGATGAGGATGCCATGAAAACGAAACTGATCGCAACGGTCGCGTCGATAGGTTTTACAACCCTCGGCGTGACGGGACTCGCATTTGCGCAAGACGACGCGAATCGACAGTCCGGCAAGCCCACTGCCGAGCGCATGGAGAAGGGCAACGCGAATGAAGGCGCTCAACGCAAAATGAATGAGCGCCCGGCTCAAACAGGGCAGGCGGAGCCGGCGAAGCGAGAGGGCGAAACGCGAACCGGCCAGAACATGCAGGGCGAGAAGCACGAAGGCGAGACCCGCACCAGCCAGACCCCGCAGGGCGAGAAGCGCGAAGGCGAGACCCGA
>DASXOK010000463.1:0-11759 GCA_036494425.1 Pseudolabrys sp. | reverse complement strand
TAGACAATAGTTCATTGCGGTTTTGCGCGCGACGAAACGCGTCAGATGACGAACTTCTCCCGCCGATAAAAAAATGACGTGTTAGCGATGTAATAGCCTCCGATTGAGCTGCGGCGATGCGATCGAGGTGAGGAAGACGGCATGACTTATGTAAAGACCCCTGGCGGCTCCGAGTCCCGACAACGGAAGCTCGAATGGCGACGCGCACAGGCCCTTGCTGTCGCTGCTGTCCTCTTTGCCGTGTTCAACTTGGATCCTAATGCGAGCGCAGCGCCGCTCGACGACGCCGCGGAACATTACCGGCCCTATTTAGTCGAAGGCATTGGTGAGGCGCTTAAAGGCGCGCAAGCGCTACAGGAACGTGTTGCGGCCAACGACCTCGAAGGCGCGCAGCGGGCGTGGCTATCGGCCCGCGCCGGGTGGGAACGCTCGGAAGTATTCACCAGCGGCTTCGTTCCCAAGCTCGATCAAGAGATCGATGCCTGGCCGAATGCCACAACGGGTTTCCACTCCATCGAAGCCAAGTTGTTCGGCACAAAGGACATCACTGTCAAAAACGACGTGGACGGATTGGTAACCCATCTGACCGAATTGGATGGGAGCGTCCGCAAGATTGCGCTTACACCGCAGGGCCTGCTGAATGGAACAGCACGACTCGCGTATGAAGTCGGCGAAAGCAAATCGGATGGCGGCGAATCGCGGGTGAGCGGAACATCGCTGGACGACATGCGCAACAATATCGGCGGCATCGACTTCGCATACAACACGATATTCGGCGCCGAACTCGAGGCCCGGGATCCGAAGCTCGCGGCAACGGCGCGCGCAAAGATCGATCAGCTCAAGGCGCTGGTCGCCGCCAATGATCTCACCCAGATCGACGTGCCAACGCTCCGCAACGTGACCGAGGAACTCGTGATCGCCTTCCAAAGTGCGGCGCCGAAAATCGGTCTTGGCCCTCCGAGTCTCGAGCCAACGCCATAGCCGCCGCCCCTATCACGCTGCACTCAATCCATCGAGGATCGATCCATGTTCGTTCGCGTGGCTTCTATCGTCGCCATAGGGCTGTTGGCTGGCGTCGCAATTCAAGAGGCCTTTGCCTTTCCGGTGGGCGGCGATCAGACCGTTCTTCCGGTGGGGACCGAGCTGAATGAAGACGCCATCAACCTGCCGCGCGAGGTCTTCAAGTCCGAGGCCCTCGACGGCCGCAAGTCTTATCTCGTCAATCTCGGCGATCTCGCCTTCAGCGCGCCGACCATCCTCGGCGGCGCCGCGCGCCAGGCTGGCATCAGTTGTTCGACCTGTCATGTCAATGGTGCGTCGAACCCGAAACTGTTCGTGCCGGGCATGTCGGTGCATCCCGGAACTTTCGACACGACAGGCCCGCTGTTCAATCCCAAGGCCGATAATCGCACGCTCGACGCCGTTCGCATTCCAAGTCTGCGCGGCGCCCGCTATCTCGCGCCCTACGGGCACGACGGCCGCACCGCCTCGCTGCGCGACTTCATCCGCAACGTGATTGTGGTCGAGTTCTCCGGCCCCGAACCCTCCCCAGCTGTCCTCGATGCGCTGGTCACCTACATCGAGGACATCGATTTCCTACCGAATCCGAACCTCGGCGCGGGCGGCAGCCTGACTGCGAATGCAACGGACGCCGAGCGCCGCGGCGAGTCGATCTTCAACAAGCCTTTCCCCCACAACCCAAGCCTGAGCTGCGCCGCATGCCATGTTCCATCGGGCGCCTTCGTCGATCATCTCCAGCACGATGTCGGCTCGGGCGGGCTGTTCAAGACTCCGACCTTGGTGAACGCCGACTTCAACGGACCTTATTTCCACGACGGCCGGTACACCACATTCGGCCAGGTCGTGGCGCATTTTGATCGCACATTCGATCTTGGCCTCTCGGCTCAGGACAAGAAGGACCTCGTCGCTTATCTCACAGCCGTCGGTGACGGCGCGCAGCCATACGAGCGCGATGGCGGTTCCGCGCAAATCCTCGAGATCAATGACTTCGCCAGCGTGCTGAGTCCGGCCATAGCCGCGCACGACAAAGATATCATCGCGCTCGCCGTCGACACGGTCGGCGGCGAACTGCGGGAACTCGCCGAACGTATCCCGGACTGGAAGGACACCAGTGTCTCAGGCGGTGAGAAAGAACGCAGCCTTGCGCGCACGGCGCTTAAACAGGTCGTACTGATGCTGCGGCGAATCAACATCGACGCCGCAGCTGATCGCTTCGATGACGCCGCAGCCGAGTACAAGATCTACAACTACCTCATGGCCGCCAGCATTCCCGCACTCGTCAGCCGCGCGGAACCTTGGTCGCTGTTTACGCCCGCTGTGCACGACGCACATTACGCCGCCTTGCGGCAAGTCCTGCAGACGAAGATGACCCCGTCGCAATAACAGTATACTGCGCACTTTCAATTCAACGTTTCTTAAGATTCGCTCCTGACGACATCGGCATTTTCAACCGTTCAACCGGCTCCGCAAAAATACAGTTACGTACAATTGTTGGGGACTTCATTGGTTCCAATCGTCTCTGAAAAATTTCGCTCATTGGACGTCTTCCAATTCACAACAGCGATATGTGTTCGTCATGTTCGAATGATCATTTCCATTCGTTCATTCAAACGTGGAGCCGACGATGAACTTCGATACAAATACGAAACGCAATAAACGCTGGTTGCTCACGACCGCACTGACGATTGTCGCTGCGGTCTCTTACGTCTCCCTCAATGCACACAACGGTCCGGCCAGCGCGATCGCGGCCGAAGCCCAATCGAACGATCACGGCAATGGTCATGGCAATGGACACGACAATGGCGGTGGCAACAGCGATCCGGCCGATCAGGTCAAGACCGAAACCCCGATCAAGCACGTCATCATCCTGATCGGTGAGAACCGCGGTCTCGACCACACATTCGGCATCTACAAGCCGAAGGGCCGGGGCGAAACGATCTCCAACCTTCTCTCGAAGGGCATCGTCAAGGAAGACGGAACTCCGGGCCCGAACTTCAATCTGGCCCAGCAATTCTCAGTTGCTCAGCAGAGCGCGTACTATATTGGCGCGCCGGACAGCGCCAAGACACCCTATAGCGCCGGCAGCCTGATGCCGCAGCCGAACACTGCCGGAACTCCGAGCGCGCAGAGCGACACCGGAGCGCCTTTCAAATCCGTCGCCGAAGCGAGCATCGAAACCGACATCAGCTCTGACGACACCGTCCTGCTGACGACCGGCGCCAGTGGCCTGCCGAACAATGTTCTCGATACGCGCATTCCCAACGCCGGAAAGATTGCCAACGGTCTGTTCCCGCTGCAGGGACCGAACATCGACGACGACGACTACACCGGCGACACTACGCATCGTTACTTCACGGCGTTCCAGCAGCAAGACTGCAGCATGGCCAATGCCACGAAGGACAACCCCACCGGCTGCCTGAACGACTTGTTCCCGTTCGTCATGGACACTTACTCGGCGACGAACAAGAGCGAAGGCAACTCGATGGGCTTCTACAACGCCGAGAAGGGTCAGGCCTCGGTGCTGAAGAAGCTGGCCGACCGCTTCACCCTGAGCGACAACTTCCATCAGTCGGTTCTTGGCGGGACGGGCGCCAATCACTTCCTGCTCGGCACCGGCGACGCCGGCTTCTGGAGCGACGGCAAGGGCCACGCGACGGTGCCGCCGTCGTCGATCGCCAACCCGAATCCGAAGGCCGGAACCGTCAACCAGTACACGGTCGACGGCAACTTCACTGCCTGCGGTGACACCTCGCAGCCGGGCATCCAGCCGATCGTCTCGTACCTCAAGGCTCTGCCTTACAAGGTCAACGTGAACTGCCAGCCCGGCCACTACTACATGGTCAATAACGTCAATCCGGGCTATCTGCCGAATGGCGCGCTCTCGGGCGGCACCAACTTGCCGCCGTCGCCGGTTCGCACCATCGGCGATGCGCTGATGGAAAAGCACATTTCGTGGGCCTACTACGGCGGCGCCTATAACGATGCCGTCGCGCTCTCGAACGCGGCCGTCGCGGCCAACCCGACCAATCCGGACCTGACTGCGGCCGCTCTGGCCGACCCGGCCCATGCTCTCGGCGTCGCCTACTGCCAGATCTGCAATCCGTTCCAGTATGCGACCTCGATCATGGCCGACCCCAAGACGCGCGCCGAGCACGTCAAGGATACGGCTGACCTCCTGACCGCGATCAAGAACAACACGCTCCCCTCGGTCTCGTTCGGCAAGCCCGATGGTCTGCTCGACGGTCATCCGCAGAGCTCGAAGGTCGATCTCTTCGAAGCTTACGTGCAGAACATCCTCGCCGCCCTCGACGCCAATCCGCGCCTGAAGGCGGAGACGGCCGTGCTCGTTACCTTCGACGAAGCCGGCGGCTACTATGATTCGGGCTTCGTGCAGCCGATCGACTTCTTCGGCGATGGCCCGCGCATCCCGCTGCTGGTCGTCTCGCCCTATTCGACAGGCGGCAAGATCGACCACAGCTACGCCGACCACGCTTCGGTGCTCAAGTTCATCGAGCGCAACTGGAAGCTCGAACCGCTGACGAACCGCAGCCGTGACAACCTTCCGAACCCGAAGGCCCGGAAGGACAACGCCTACGTTCCGACCAACATGCCGGCGATCGCCGACCTGTTCGACGCGTTCGACTTCCATGGACGTCCGAGCAACCTGACGTACGCAAACTAAGACGCCGACGATCGCGCGCACCGGGACTGCTCTTTTTACACCGGTGCGCGTAATCAAAGTGTCACAGAAAGTGCCGATCAAGCCTTGGGCTTGGTCGGCACAGGTTTTTCAGGATGACTGCAAGGATACCGACGTGATCGGGGATTTGGCCAAGGCTGCTGCGGTCTTCACGGTGTTCGCTGGACTTGCCGGGCTCGGCGCGCCCGCGCGGGCGCAACAATTCACCGCCGATATCCTGCAGACGAATGCCGCTCAGCCGCTGTCCGCAGCGGGCAAAATTTATGTTTCGGGGAACAAGATCCGCATTGAAACCCCGGACGTGCGGGACGGATTCTTCGTCGTAGATGCGCAAATCCCCGCCAGCTATTTCGTGCGACCAAGCCAGCACGTGTTCATGGATTCCAGACAGAGTTCCCAACTGACGCGGCTTCTCGTGCCGGTGGACTTGGACGACCCCTGTCGGCAGTGGCAGGCCATGAGCGCCATCGCGGCCGACAACAGCCAAAACGGCGCCTGGGCGTGCCAACGCGTTGGACACGGGGCTGTCGGCGAACTTGATGCGATCGAATATCGGGCGTCATCGCCCAAAGGCGGCACGATGCGTGCCTGGGTCGATCCGCAGCTCAAATGGCCGGTCAAACTGAGTATGGCCGACGGCACGAACATCGAACTGAGAAATATCCAGGAACAACCTCAGCCGGCGAACTTGTTCGAAATTCCGCCCGGCTTCCGAAAGTTCGATCCGAAAGCGTTACTTGAGCGTATCAAGCAAAGTGACGTATGGGTCGAGCCACAACATTGATGTCGCGTGAACGGGCCACAATGCGTAAGCCAAGCCTCGCCATTGCCGTTCTGGCCGCCCTTCTGGGGCTTACGTCCGCCCATGCGGAAGCGGCCAAACAGGCCGATCGACCATCCAGCGCGGCTCTCAAGAATCCTCTGGCGGTTCATTCGTTCAGCGAACTGAGCGCCACGCGCGACCGGCCGCTGTTCTCTCCCACCCGCCGGCCGCCTCCCCCGCCGCCAGAGGCCGCCGAGGCCGAGCCGGCACCGCCGGCCCCGCCTCCCGCCGTATTGTTCACTGGCGTCATCATGGACACGAAAGGCGCGCTCGCCATTGTTCGTGCCGACGCGTCCGCCCGTCCCATGTATGTCCATGTCGGCGATGTCGTGGCGGGATGGAAGGTTGGGCAGATCGAGCGCCGCAAATTGACGCTCGCGCTCGACGGCCGCTCGGCGAGCTTCACGTTGTTCAACCACGATAAGCCACCCGAGCAGCAGCAACAGGTAAGTGAAGGCCCCCGCCGTCGCACCGCGCGTGTCCTGGAAGTGAACGCAGCCGGAGTGCTGCGCTCGCACCGCGTCGAGAGCCCGAATCCCTGAGGCCGCGATCGAACGCGGCACTCAGGGAATGCCTGGCGAGGTCTCTTACTGCGAGTCGGATACCGCAATCCGCAATTCGAGCATGGCAACGCGCCGCTCGGTGCGGATGACCTTCAGCGCCCTCTCGAGCGCGGCAGGCAGGTCGCGCCCGTGCTCGACGCGTTCGGCGTAAGCGCGGCTTGCCTGGGCGATCATCGTATAGTCGGGCGCCGGCTCGAGCGAGGTGAGCGGCATGGTATTCATGCGCACCGCTTCGCCCTTGGGATAGCTGTTCTTCACCGAACGGCGCACCGCGTTCCAGATGCCGTTATTCTTCACGATGACGAGCACCGGCAATTCCAGCGCTTCTGCGATCTGATGGCAGGCGACCGGATTCGCGAACATGTAAGAGCCGTCACCGACGCAGGCGATGCACAGCCGGTCGCGATCGGCGAGCTGCGCGCCGAGCGCGGCTGCGAAGCCCCAGCCGAGTCCGCCCGAATGCGGCGTGGTGAAGACGCGATTGGCGCCGCGCAGCGTCATGCAGGACGCCACCACGCCAAGCTCGCTGAACACCACCGCGCGCTCGTCCATGATGTCGGACAGGCAGCGGCTCATCCACTCCGCCGACATCGGGCTCGCTGCTCCGGCTTGCGCCAGTTCGGCGCTGGCCGCCTTGCGCCGAGCAGACGCCTTGGCAACGTCGCTCTTGCGGCGTTCAGCCTCGGCCTGCGGCACGGACATCGCCGACCGCAAGGCCGACAAAATGGTGGCCGGATCGCCAGCGAGAGCGAGATCGGTCTGGTAGCTGCGAATCGGAAGCCGCGTGAACATCGGGTCGGGCCCGATGTGGATGACCTTCTTGCCCGCCTGCGGACGATGCACGGCCTCGATCCACGGGACCGATGTATCTAGGACGACGATGACGTCCGCCTCGGCAAGCGGCCCTTTCACATCGTAGCCGAGGAACATCGGATGATCGCTCGCCATCACATTGCGGACAGTGAACGGCTCGACCACCGGAATGCCGCACTCGTCGGCGAGCTGCGCGAGTTCGCGCGCGGCGCGGCCGTCGGTGTCCGTGCGGTGGCACAGGATCAGCGGGTGCTGCGCCTTGGAAAGCCATTCGGCGGCAAGTGCGACAGCCGACGCATCCGCTCCCGAAGGCGCCGGCGTAACGACCGGGCCGGGCGCCGGAGCATGCCCTTCCTGTACGATTTCGGTCAGAGGCTCGCGCGGAAGGCTGATATAAGCAGGCCCTCTCGGCTCGCTCATCGCCAAAGAGACGGCGCGCGCCGCTAGCATGCCGCCCTGCTCGGGATAGCGCATTTCGTAGTTGAACTTCACCTGATCGGCGACCAGCGAAGATTGATTGTACATCTCCTGCCCGTACTGGATCGGCGTCGCGCGCGATCCGGTACGGCCATGCTCCGTCAAAGGCGTGCGGCCGGACAGGACGAGAACCGGAATGTTGTCGCTCGCGGCATTGATGACGCCCATGACCGAGTTCGCGAGCCCGACATTCACATGCACCATCGTGGCCTGAGGCCGTCCGGTGACGAGGTAATAGCCATGCGCCATGGCCACGCTGGCGGTCTCATGCGGAACGACGACCGGCGTCGGCACCTGATCGGCCGGCAACGATGCGAAGGCTTCGATGATCGGCGGAAAATCCGTGCCCGCGTTCGCGAAGAGATAATCGATCCCGCTACTCTTGAGCCCGAGCAGCAAATCCGCTGCGCCCGTACGTGGCGTCGAAGACGGCGTGGACGGCGATGACGACATAGGGCCTTACTCCATTTCGGGTCTGCGCGTGAACGAAGGGTCTCAGCGAAGCATCTTTGCTATACTGCTCGGGCGGGCGCGTGAAGCGACTCTCGAACGTCGCCGATCAAAATTGCAATTTTGCTTGGGCGGCTATTGCGCCGAAGTGGGCAGCCTCCCAGACATTGAACATCGTGAAATTTTATATTGAAATTCGGTGCGGCAACATCGTTGATGAGTACCGTCTGCAATAAGGACAAGAGAACGTGGCCTCTGACACCCAAAAAAACGTGAGCCGCAACAGGCACCCGAGATCCGTGCCTGCCCGAAAGCGCGCTAGCCGGGCAAGCACAAAGGCCAATGCCGCCGTGTCTTCGGATACACAGCCGATTGCCGCGCTCTACGATCGGCCGGGCTTCAAGCTCCGGCGCGCCAACCAGATTGCCTTGTCGATTTTTGCAGACGAATGCCGCGCTTTCAATCTGACGACGACCCAATACGGCGTCCTCACCACCCTCAAGCCGTATAGCGGAGCGCTCGATCAGATCGGTCTCGCACAATTGCTCGGCCTGGATCGGTCCACCGCCGGTCTGGTGGTTGGCTTGCTGGAGCGGCGCAAGCTGTTACAACGAACGCCCCATCCACACGACCGCCGGCGCCAGGTTCTTGCGCTCACGCCCGATGGCCGGCGATTGCTCGTCACCGTCGCGCCCGCCGTCAACCGCGCGGTGCAACGGCTCCTCGAGCCGTTCTCGGACTCGGAAGCGGCGACCTTCCATGCTTTGCTCGATCGTCTGCTTGAGCACCACAACACCGCTGTTCGCGTGCCCTTGCGCGAGCGCCGCAAAACCGCCGCCGATGAAGAGAATAGTTCGTCCTGACGGCTATCCCGCTTTGGCGGCGGGCTCGCTTGCGGACAAGCGCGCAAGATCGAAACCGGCGACGGCTTTGTACTGCTCCGACAGACGGCGCAGGTCGTCCTGGCTGATGAAATCGTCCAAGTTCTCGAACGGACGGTCGCCCGTAAGCTGCTCCACCTTGAGGTTGATGATGTCAGGCGGGTTTTCGCGGTTGGCGCGGACGACGCGCGCCGTCGCCTCCGTGCGGGCCTGCTCATAGGCGGAGAGCGCCGCCAGCGGATCGCGATTCTGCTGCAACAGATCGGCCAGCGTGCGCGCATCGATTAGCCCCTGGGCGGAGCCGTTCGATCCACGCGGATACATGGGATGCGCTGCGTCGCCCGCCAGGGTCACGCGCCCGAACGTCCAGCGCGCAATCGGGTCCTTGTCGACCATGGGATATTCGAAGATGGATTCGGAATTGCGAATGAGCTCGGCCACGTCGAGCCAGTCGAACGTCCACGACTCATAGATCGAATAGAAATCCTCCAGCCGGCCCGGCTTGTTCCAATCGTTGCGCGCGTCGGTGTTTGTCTGGATTTCCGTCGTCCAGTTGATCAGCTGGTTGCCTTGGCCGTCGATATCATCGCAGATCGGATAGACCACGATCTTGCCGGTCTGGATCGAACCGATACGGATGTAGGTTCGGCCATCCAGGATCGGCTTGCGGCGCGTCACGCCGCGCCAGGTATTGATGCCGGTGAAGACAAGTTGCTCGTCCGGATAGAATTGCTGGCGCGCGGTTGAATTCACGCCGTCGCATGCGACGGCGATCGTGGCCTGAACGCTGGGCGCGTTCGCGCCGGTCACTGTGTCGGCGAACCGCAGTGTCACGCCGCTGTCGTCCTGCTCCACCGCCACGCAGCGGCGCCCCAACACGATCCGCTCCGCGCCCAGGCGCGCCTTGGCGGCCTCATAGAGAATGCCGTGCAACCGCCCGCGATGAATGCCGATTTCGGAATAAGGAAGTCCGCCGAACTTCCCGCGCGGCTCCTTGTAGATGAGCTGGCCGAAGCGATTGAAGAAGGCGCTCTCGCGGTTCTCGATGCCCGCGGCGCGAAGTTCGTCCTCCAAGCCGAGTGCCGACAGTTCGCGAAAGCCATGCGGCAGAAGCGTGATGCCGACGCCGATCTCCTTGACCTCCGGCGCCGCCTCGAAGACCCGGCAGGAGATGCCTCTTTTGTGCAGGTTCAGCGCGAGAGCCAGTCCGACGATGCCGCCTCCGACGATCGCCACTTCCATGTCATTCCTCCCGCAAAGCAATACAAACGCCTTCGACGGCGCTTCTTTCACCGAGCGCGAATTCACCATATCGTCAGACGTCTGTCAATTTGGCGCTTGCGCCCCGCGCGCGCTGCCGTCCGCTGTGGAACTCCGGATAAGCGAGTGGCGGCGCACTAATGCAGGTAGCTGGCCAGGTTCAGGCTTTGCACTTTCGAGATGGCCGAATAAGACGCGGTGAGCTGCGCCTGATACGTCGACAATTCGGCGGTCACTGCTGCGATGTCGACACTGGTCAAATTGCCGCCGAGCGTTTTTGCATAGTTCTGGAGATCGGTTTGCGCCGCGCTCGCGTTCTCCAGGGACGATGACGCCATCCCAAGCTTCGTCTGGACGACGGTGGCCGCATCGAGTGCATTCGTCACCAGCCCCATCGCTTCATTCAATGTCGATGTCGAGAGGGGCTCATCGTTGGCAACGAGGTTGAGCGCGCGCAAGCCTTGCTCGAAGGCGGGATTGTCGGCAGTGACTCCGTAGGACACCGACTCGGTGTCGGACACCCGCACCGATGCGACCGCGTCGTCACCTTGGTAATAGCTTGTGTTGGCCGAGGATGGCGATGTTGCCGGCGGATAGGCGGCGGTCGATGTATCCACCGGCGGAGCGTCCGTGCTCGAACCGCCAAACAGATACTGACCGGAATACTGCGTATTCAGGAGCGACGTTAGCTCTTGCAGCATCTGTTGCGCCGATTGGCCGACGCTGGTCGGATCCGATGAGACGCTGTTGCTGGCCCCGGTCAACAAAGTGCGCAGTTGTGTGTAGAGATCCGTCACCGACCCGAGGGTCGAATACATCACCTGAACCTTGTTGTCAGCGCTTCCGGCGGCATCGATGTAGGACTGCGACCGGGCCACCGAAATCTGCAGATCGATGACCTGCTGCGACGTCGCTCCAAGCCCGCCATAATCCGATGAGACCTCTCCCGATGCCTCCTGGATCTGCTCGGACGCCATCGTGCTCTGCGTGCGCAGAGCCGCGTCGATCATCTGTTCGCTGATGGAAAAGCTGGCGACCCGCGAGATCATGGCTCAGCCTCACGCGACCGCCGCCTGGACGGCAGTCATCAAAGACGAGAACATCTGATTGAGCACCTGAAGCAGTTCAGCCGAGGCGGTATACTGGTTTTGCAGCGAGCTCAGGCGTGCCGTCTCCTGATCCAGATTGACGCCGGCCTCCGAGGACATCGTGTCGGAAAAATATGACTGGGCCGTTTGCTTGTTCGTGTAATCGGCCGATGCCTGCGAGGCCGTTTCCGCCACGCCGCCGACGATATTTGCCGCGTAGTCGGCGAAGGAGGCCGACGCCGATCCAAGACCTCCTACAGCGGAAAACGTCGTCGATCCGGTCAGGGCGTTATAGAGATTATTGACGACCGTGGCCGAGCCGGCGCTGAGCGCCTGGCTTCCCACGGCGGGCAAGGCGGACGGATCGAGCGTCGCTGTGGCCAGCAGGCTCGGATTGTTGAGAATATCGCTGCGAGCGGCAATACCGGTCGCACCCGTACCCGTCACCAGGTCATTGAGCCCCAACCAATCGGACAGCCCCTGGTTGTTGGCTCCGACGGAGCTCGACATCTCGTTGATGGCAATGCCGTCACTCGTGTCGGTGCTGGCGATGACGACATGGCCGTTTGAATCGATCGACGCCGAAGCGCCGGAGACGCCGTTGATGGCCGATACCAAGTCGCCGACCGTGGCGTAATTCGATAAATCGAGATCCTGATAGGAGACGAGCTTGCCGCTCTGATC
>DASXOK010000462.1:0-2097 GCA_036494425.1 Pseudolabrys sp. | reverse complement strand
AGGTCGTCCATGCGCATTTCGATCGGTTGCGCCCAGCTTTGCGTAATGCCGGGGACGCTCTGATCCAGAGCCTCCTTATAAGCTTCGATCAGCCCGGCCTCGGTCTGCGCGGTGCGCCATTCCGATTTCGGCTTGAGAATGACAAATGTGTCGCTTTGCTCGACCCCCATGGGATCGGTCGGGATCTCCGAACTGCCGCCAAGCGTGACGGCGGTCTCGACCTCGGGGAATTTCTTCAGCGTCTTCTCGACCATGGTCTGGGTGGCGATCGCGGATTCGAGCGAGATGCCGGGCAGCTTGGTGGTCGTTACGGTGAGCGCGCCTTCCTCCAGACGCGGCAAGAACTCCGCGCCAAGGCGGGAGCCGATCACGAGGGCGCAGCCCAGCATCACCGTCGCCAGGGCGATCGTGATGACTGGATGGCGCATCGTTCTCGCCAGCGCCGGTGCGTAACCGCTCCGGGCAACACCGATGATGCGGCTGTCCCGTTCCGCGACCGGCTTGCGCAGGAAAAAGGAAGCCAACACCGGCATCAGCGTGAGTGTCAGCGCCAGCGACGCAACCAGCGCGAACATCACCGTCAGCGCCATCGGGCGGAACATCTTCCCCTCCACGCCTTGCAGGCTGAGGATTGGCAGATAGATCAGCGTGATAATCGCAACCGCAAAGGCGACCGGGCGCGCCACGTCATGCGCGGCCTCGCGCACCACCTGCTCGGCGGGGAGAGATGGTGCCTCCGCGCGCCGGCGCACGATGTTCTCGATCATCACCACCGCGCCATCGACCAAGAGCCCGAAATCGATCGCGCCGAGGCTCATCAGATTCCCCGAGAGGCCGGCGAAATACATGGCCGTGACGGCGGCGAGCATCGCGAGCGGGATGGCCAGCGCGACAATGACGGCGGCGCGGAAATTGCCGAGCAACAAAAACAGGACAATGATTACCAGAAAGGCGCCTTCGGCCAGGTTGTGGGCCACGGTCTGCAGAACGCGGTCGATAAGATCGGCGCGATTGTAGTAGGGAACGATGCTGACTCCAGGCGGCAGCGACTTGTTGATCTGTTGCACGGCGGCGGACAGCCGCTGCGCGACCGCGCGCGTGTTCTCGCCCAGTGTCATCAATGCGACGCCCACAACAGCCTGCCCGGCGCCCTGGCTCGTCACCGCGCCGAGCCGCGGCATCGGTGCCTCAATGACCTCGGCAACATCCTTGACGTAAAGCGGCGCGCCGCCGGGTGCGGTGCGCAAAACGATGTTGCCGATATCGCCGGTCGATTGCAGTAGCCCTTCGCCGCGGATGAGCGCCTGCTCGCCATTGCGGGCGATCGTGGCACCGCCAATGGCCCGATTGTTCCGCGCCACCGCATTGTAGATGTCTTCGATTGACAGGCCAAAGCGGGTCAACGCGGCTTCCGAGACGCTGACCTCGTAGGTCTTGAGTTCGCCGCCGTTGACATTGACCTCGGTGATGCCTTGAATCTGCTTGAGCTGCGGTGCAACCTGCCAGTCCAAGATGGAGCGCAACTGCATGAGCGAGTGGTTCTTGCCCTCCACCTTGAACTGATAGATCTCGGAGAGACCATCGGACAGCGGGCCGAGCATGGGCGTCCCGGATTCTGGCGGCAATGCCGCCTGGCTCAACCGCTGCGCGACAAGCGTGCGGTCGGTCAGAATGTCACTGCCGTCGGCGAACTTCACATAGATGACGGAGAGCCCGTAGCGCGAGATCGAGCGGTAGCTCGTCATACCCGGCAGACCCTGTAAAGCCAGCTCGATTGGCGTGGTGATCGAACGCTCCACGTCCAGGGGGGCGAGGCCCGGGGCTTGCGTGGTGACCAGCACCTGCAGCGGCGAGATGTCCGGATCCGCGTCAAACGGCAGGCGTTGCATGCTCAAAAGACCGACGGCGACAAGCGCGGCGATGAAGATGAGCACGACCGTGCGGTTGCCAAGGGCTGCATCGACAATCCTGTTGATCATCGCAATATCTCCTTTAGCCTTGGTCCGGAATGGTCGACTGCATCAAAGCCGCCTTGAGCCAATAGCTGCCCTCAGCGACGACAGGCGTCCCAGCCGCGAGCCCGCTCGTGATCTGCGT
>DASXOK010000461.1:0-8874 GCA_036494425.1 Pseudolabrys sp. | reverse complement strand
GTGCCGAACTTCCGGCCGCGCGGCGCGCGCGAGGTGCGGCGCGCGGCGAATGCCTTCATCGAGATGAAGTCGCGCGTCGAGCGCGCCATGGAGCAGCGCACGGCCATGCTCGCCGGAGTGTCGCACGATCTGCGCACCATTCTCACGCGCTTCAAGCTCGAATTGGCCCTGATCAGGGACAATCCCGAGATCGAGCCGATGAGGAAGGACGTCGACGAGATGGCGCGCATGCTGGAGGCCTATCTTGCCTTCGCGCGCGGCGATCTGGGTGAGAGCGCGGCACCGACCGACATGGCGGAGTTTCTGGAAGAGTTGCGGCTCGACGCCGAGCGGCACGGCCACAAGACGAGCGTGATATTCCACGGCACGCCGATCGTCACCGTGCGGCCAGCGGCGTTCAAACGTTGTCTCGGAAACCTAGTATCGAATGCGGCGCGCTACGCGCCATCGATCGCCATCACCGGCCACCGCGATCATCGCTATCTCACCGTGACGGTGGACGACGACGGACCGGGTATTCCAATCGATCTGCGCGAAGACGTGTTCAAGCCGTTCCTACGGCTCGACGATGCGCGCAATCAGGATGAAGGCGGCACTGGCCTGGGATTAGCCATCGCCCGCGACATCGCCCGCTCGCATGGCGGCGATATCGCCCTCGGTGACAGCCCGCTCGGCGGTCTGCGCGCGACGGTCAGGGTGCCTGTTTAAGCCGCCTCGATCTCCTCATCCTCGTCACGATGGCGCCGGCGGCGGCGCGGGCCGCGCAAGATGCAACCCGGAAGCGACAGCAGATCGTCGAGCAGACCGACCCAGCGTTCCGCACTGGCGAGCCCGCGATCGAGGGCGGCCATGGTGCGATCGAGACCTTCGTCGTCGTCGTCGATCCATACGCTGAGTACGCGGCCATACATCAGCGCCGCGCCCTGCGCGCGCATCGCGCCGCGCGGACCGGATGTGCGGATGCCGGCGGCTTCCAGCATCCATTTCTGCGACCGCAGTGCCATCGCATTGAGCGCGAGCGCCAGGCTCGGATGCCGCCGCGCCGAAATCATCATCGAGCGGATGGCTTCCTTGTAGGGCGCGAGCGCCTCGAAGCGGCGCATCAGCACATCGAACAGGCGCTCGCGCGGCGGCTCGTCGCTTATGTCCTCATCGCCACCGGCCAGCACGCGGCGGTCGATGTCTTTGACGTGGGCGGCGTAAATGGCGAGCGTGGAACCGAATTCCGTGCGCAATTCCGAAAGCTTCAGGCCTGCTTGGCCGGCCACTTCGGCCAGGCCGATGTCTTCGAACGGATGCTCTGCGAGCAGCGTCATCAGCGCGTCTACGGCCTTGTCGCGATTCGACGTGCCGCGCGGAGCTGGAGCCGGCGGCGGTGGAGCCGGGCGCTTGCGCTTGATTTTGCGGGCCATGGCGGGCCTCCCTTTGCGATGTTCTGTTCCAATCAATCTAGGTGCCGAATGTCGACGGTTCTAGGGCTGGAAGCAGTTGTCGCAGGGGCGACCGGCGGTTGCCGCCTCAGCCGGCAAGGTCGCGCGAGCGGCGCGTGGCGGCGGCGACCGCCTCTGTCATCAATTCGGTCAATCCGCTCGCGCCCATCAGGATCTCCAGCGCCGCTGCCGTTGTGCCGCCCGGCGACGTCACGTTCTGCCTCAGAACGGCGGCTTCAAGCGTCGAGCGGTGCAGCAATTCACCTGATCCCGCAACGGTTTCGCGAGCGAGCTGCGCCGCAAGTGCTGGGGGAAGGCCGGCGGCGATACCAGCTTGCGTCATCGCTTCGGCGAGGAGGAAGATGTAGGCGGGGCCGGACCCGGACACCGCGGTGACAGCGTCGATGAGGCGTTCGTCATCGACCCATGCGACCGTGCCGACGGCGGCAAGCAGGTCGGACGCGAGCCTGCGCTGGCGCGCAGTCACGTTTGCGTTCGCCACGGCGACGGTGATGCCGCGGCCGATCGCGGCCGGTGTGTTCGGCATTGCACGTACGATGGCTGTGTTTGGCGGGAGCTTGTCCTCGAGGAAGCGCAAGGTCCGTCCGGCCATGATCGAGAGCACCAGCGTGCCCTTGCCGGTATAAGCAGCCAGCGGCGGCACCGCGTCCGGCGCGGTCTGCGGCTTCACCGCGAACACGACGGCCGCGGCTTCCGTCGCCTTACCTTTGGGATTGAGCTTGAGGCCGCGCCGGGTCAGCGCTTTCACCGGCTTGGCCGGTTGCGGCTCGATGACCAGGGCCTTGCGCGGATTGAGGCCGCGCGCGAGCCAGCCGTCGAGCATGGCCTGCCCCATCTTGCCGGCGCCGACGAGCAGTAACGAGCCGGAGAATTTCGCGAGTGTCTTTTGGTTTGCCGCAGGTTTCTTCATGGCGACACCATATCGCCAATCTCTACATCACGCCCGGCCATAGCACTAAGCCTCGCCCGAGGTCTCGAACATTGCGGCGTCGAGCGATTCGCGCGCGCCTTTGCCGGCCCAGACCACGAACTGGAAAGCGGTGAAATAACGCTCGCAGGACTCGAGTGCGGTGCCGAGCAGCGATTCGCACTGTTTGCCCGAGGCCTCGACGCCGCCCGCGAGCACCAGCGCGGCGCGGTACATGACGATGCCTTCCTTGACCCAGAGGTCGTAGTGGCCCACCCAAAGTCGTTCATTGATCATCGAGATCAGCGACTGCACTTCGGCGCGGCGGCGCTCCGGGACCTTGAGGTCGAAGGCGCAGGCGAGGTGCAACGCCTCAATGTCGCACATCCAGGTGTAGGAAAGCTGGTAGTCGGTCCACTTGCCGGTGACGAGGATGGTGATCTCGTCGTCGCTGGCACGCTCGAAAGACCAGTCATTGCCGGTGGCGAGTCGCTCGACCACGTCGAGAGGGTTGACTCGCTGATCGTCGGAGTAGCTCGTGAGGGACATGACGTCTCCGCTTTGCCGAATGGAGCGAGGGGAAACGCACGCCACCGCACGCGCACGGCTAAGATTCGACCCGACTGGGGCCCGATAGCACTTCGACACTGGGGTACGGGCTGCCTTGACGACGAGAGCGAATCACCCGGCCAACTGACTATAACCGCTCGATTCCGCTCGCCAAAGGCAGCGCGAGGAGGAGTGAGCCGTGATTTGCCCGTCGTAGGCAACCGCGCGGGGCGGAATCTCCACAGCCAATCCGGGGGCGCTGTGAACAGGCGGTGGATAAGTCTGGGAGCGGCGTCGCGCCGATTCCGGCGCTGCCTTCTCTCCACAAGAACTCAATCGAACAGGCTCGATACCGACTCTTCCGACGCCGTGCGCTCGATGGCGGCCCCGATCAGGGGCGCGATCGGCAGCAGGCGGATGTTCGGCGTCGCCAGCAGCTCTTTGGTCGGCTGGATCGAATCGGTGATGACCAGCTCTTTCAGCTGCGATTTGGCGATGCGGCCGACGGCGCCGCCCGACAGCACGCCGTGGCTGATATAGGCATAGACGTCCGTGGCGCCGTGCTTGAGCAGCGCGTCGGCGGCATTCACCAGCGTGCCACCCGAGTCGACGATGTCGTCGACGAGGACACAAGTGTGTCCCTGGACTTCGCCGATGACGTTCATCACTTCCGATTCGCCCGCCCGCTCGCGCCGCTTGTCGACGATGGCGAGCGGGGCATTGATGCGTTTGGCCAGCCCGCGCGCGCGGGCAACGCCGCCGACGTCGGGCGACACCACCATGACGCTGCCCGGCTTGAAGCGTTCGCGGATGTCGCGGGTCATCAGCGGCGAGGCGTAGAGATTGTCGGTGGGGATATCGAAGAAGCCCTGGATCTGCCCGGCGTGCAGGTCGAGCGTCATGACGCGGTCGGCGCCGGCGCGGGTGATCAGATTGGCGACCAGCTTGGCCGATATCGGGGTGCGCGGGCCGGGTTTGCGGTCCTGCCGGGCGTAGCCGAAGTAGGGGATCACCGCGGTGATGCGGCGCGCCGAGGAGCGGCGCAGCGCATCCATGATGATCAGCAATTCCATGATGTGGTCGTTGGTCGGAAACGACGTCGATTGGATCACGAAGCAATCCGCGCCGCGCACGTTTTCCTGGATCTCGACGAACACCTCCATGTCGGCGAACCGCCGCACGACGGCCTTCGCCAGTGGCGTGTTCAGGTATTCGGCGATCCCTTGGGCGAGCGCAGGGTTGGAGTTGCCGGCGACGAGCTTGATCGCCCCATTCTTGCCCGTCATCCCGAAACCCTCGTCTTCACGCCCGAAGCCTGCGGCTAATTCCCACACGCGGCGTGGTCATAACAAGGGGAGGGGGAGGCGGCAATATGAGTCGAAATCATTGTCCCGCGCCTTTTCCGGGCAGAGCAAAGAGCCGATTAAGGCCTGATGACCGAATGGCCCGACAAGGTCAGCGTGTCGAGCGCCGAGACTTCCGTGGACCGGGCCGGCTTTTGCGGCGGCAAAGGCACGGTCCCGTCTTCGGTCGCCGCCGGAATCAGCTCGGCGCCGGTGCCTGAAACGGGATCGGCCGTGGGGTTGGAAATCTTGAAAATGCCGGCCGCCTCGGGCGAGGAATCCTGCGTGCCCATCAGCGCGAGCTGCGGGACGGCGTCCGGCGTGCCGGGCGCCACGTCGGACGAGGTCAGGAAGGCGGCGATCTGGTCCATGCTGCTCTGCGCGATGTGCTGGAGCATGGCGTCGTCGGCGGCATTCCAGGCGTCGTTGTGCTTGGCCTTCGTGGTTTCCTCGCCAGTGACGCGCAACGCGCGGCGCTCGTCCTTATCGAACACGTCCCACACCCAGGAAATGGTGGTCTCGCCCTGCACGACCTTGGCGGCCAGGTAGCCGCGCACGCGGTAGGCCGACGGCTGCTCACGTGAGGTGACCGCGAGCCGGCGCGCCTGCGCCTCATCGCTGAGATCGTGCACCAGTTTCTGGAACTGTCCCGTGGGCGGACCGTCGATCGATTCGAACGCGACCGTGGCGCCGCGCGGCTGCGCTGCCGACACGCTGGTCGCGCCATCCTGATTACAGCCGGCCAGCGCGAGCGCGCATGCGGCGGCGAACAATGCATTTGGCCTTACGACGAAAGATGCCGCCGTTTTCGTTTCGCGGCGGCCGGACTTCCACGCCATTGACACCCCTGCGGCCGTTTCTTGGACTTCGAAGAACCCCCATGGCCTGGCGTTAAGGTAATGGTAACCCTATCGCGGTGTCCAGCAAGCTTGTGAGTCATTGTGTATTCAACGCGCGCGGTGTGTGAAACTGACGACGCACGACGGAATGTTCATGCGACCCGGCGTTTACTCCGCCAGCGCAATCGCGTTGATATGGCGCCCGTAGTCCGGCTCGCCGCGCTGGGTCGTGCGGCGATAGCTGAAGAAACGCTCAGGCTCGGCATAAGTGCAGAGCTCGAGGTCTTCGAAACTGGCGACGCCGGCACGCGCGACACGGTCGGCGATGTAGCCGGTGAGATCGAACATCGCGTGTCCGTCCCGCTGCGACGGGCTGAAGAAGCGCGCATTGTCGACATCGGCCGCCAAGAAGCGTTCGACGAATTCCGGCCCGACCTCGTAATTCGGCTGGCGGATGGTCGGCCCGAGCGCAACGGAAATTCGCGCGCGGTCGCTGCCAAGCGTCTCCATCGCGGCGATGGTGGCCTCGATCACGCCGGTGAAGGCGCCGCGCCAGCCGGCATGTGCGGCGCCGATGACGCCGGCCTGGTCGTCGGCGAACAGTAGCGGTCCGCAATCGGCGGTCGAAATGCCGATCGCCAGCTTCGGCGTTCGCGTGACCACGGCGTCCGCCCGCGGACGCGCCTCATGCGTCCATGGCTCTTTGGCCACGATCACGTCAGGTGAATGGATCTGATAAGGAGTGAGGAAGCGATCCGGCGCGACGCCGAGCGCTTCCGCCATGCGCGCACGATTCTGTGCGACATTGTCGGGCGCGTCGTTGGAGCCGACCCCGCCGTTCAGCGAAGCATAGATGCCGTCGGACACCCCACCGCTGCGCGTAAAGAACGCGTGCCGGATGCCTGCGAGCTTGGACAGCGATGGGGCCTGAAGCATCAGTCGAACCCTGTGCGGTGTGCGTCGGATAAGGTTCCACGGCAGTCCGAGGAATATAGGAGCAGCGTCCCGCGCGGACTAATCACAGCGATGTGGCTCTGTCACGAGTCGAAGCCCGGCGGCGCGCCGAGCGAGCGGTGGGCGAAGGCCGCCGCCTTGAACAGCATGCCCATGCCGCTGCGGCTGTAGCCGGTCAGGCGCACCAGCGCCTGATCGATTTCGGCGGCGCCGGCGGGCGTCGCCCGCGCCTTGAGCGTGGCGGCGCGCGTCTCGATGCCGAGACGGCGGAGGAATTCGCCCTGCTCGAGCGGGCCGAACCCGACCGCGCCCATGGCTTCGATGGCGCGGCGCAGCGCCTGAAAGTCCACATGCGCGGTGATGTCGAGTTCGCCCGGCGACGTCAGCGGATCGGCATAAGCGTGCCGGCCGACCGCCTGCAGCGTGTCGCCGACGTCGCTTTCGACATGGCCATAGTCGATCACCAGCGCGGCGCCGCCGTCATTGGCGATGCGCCGGCCAATCTCCATCGCAGCGATGTCGTCACGCCATTCGAACACCGCGCCGTCAGCCGACGCGCGCAAAGCGGGCGGCAACAGCCTCTGGAAGTATGGAAGCGGATTGGGCGCAACCGCGAAGCCGAACTCGCCATTGGCATCGATGGCGATGCGCCGCTCGTGCCAGCCGCCATTCTGCTTCACCACCTGATTGATCGGGATGGCGTCGAAGAACTCGTTGGCGACGATGATCGCGGTGCCGCGCGGCACGTCGGCCAGCGTCGCATGCCAGTGCACGGGCGTCGGCTGGCTACCGAGCGTGCGCTCCTGCGCCGCCTTCAGGACAGGGCTGATCTCGACCAGATGTACCGTGATCGTCTCGCGGAAGCCCGGCATCACGTTGAGGGCGCGGAGGGCGTCCTTCATGAGGGTGCCGCGCCCGGGGCCGAGCTCGATGACATTGATGCGGTCCGGCGAGTCCATCTTCTTCCACACCGCGGCCATCCACAGGCCGATCAGCTCGCCGAACATCTGGCTGATCTCGGGAGCGGTGATGAAATCGCCGCGGGCGCCGAGCGGATCGCGGGTCGTGTAGTAGCCGTGCTGCGGGTCTCCCAGGCAAAGCGCCATATATTCGCCGACCGGCATGGGACCCGCCGCGGCGATGCGGCGGCGGATCTCTGCGTCGAGCGGCGATTTCTCATCCATCATTCACTCCGCAGCGGCGGATGTCTCATCGCATAGGCGATGAAGCCCAGACCGGCGAGGAACAGCGGCACCGAGAGCAGCATCCCCATAGTCGTACCGTGCCACAGGAAACCGAGTTGGACATCGGGTTCGCGAAAGAACTCACAGGTCGTGCGGGCGATGGCATAGAAGACGGCGAAGCAGCCCACGATCAGGCCGGGCCGCTTCAGCGCGCCCAAGCGAATGAAGATCGCCAGCACGATGAGCAGCACGAGGCCCTCGAGCGTCGCCTCATAGAGCTGGCTCGGGTGACGCGGGATGGGCCCGCCGGTGGGGAAGATCATCGCCCAGGGCACGTCGGTCGGGCGGCCCCACAGCTCTCCATTCACGAAATTGGCGAGGCGTCCGAGGAAGAGGCCGATCGGCCCGACGGCGCAGGTGATGTCGCCCAGCGAGAGAAACGAGAGGCCACGGCTGCGGGCGAACAGCACCACCGCGACGACGCAGCCGGTGAACCCGCCGTGGAAGGACATGCCACCGTTCCAGAGCTGGAAGATCTCCAGGGGGTGCTCGGCGAAGTGCGGCAGATTGTAGAACAGGACGTAGCCGGTGCGGCCGCCGAGGATGATGCCGAGCGTCACCCAGAGCACGAAGTCGTCGAAATCGACCACGGTCAGCGGGGCTTTGCCGCCCCACAACCTGTCGGAGCGGATGAGGACGCGGGCATAGGCCCAGCCGAGGAGGATGCCGAAGATATAGGCGAGGGCGTACCAGCGGATGGCGAGGGGCCCGATATGCACGAGCACCGGATCGAAAGTCGGATAGGGGATAAGCAGCAAGGGCATTGATGAGTCCTGAAGGGCCGTTTGCGCGCCCCCGGCGCGTCGCCGGCGATTGCGCACTGGTAGCATGCCGGCTCTTGCAGCGGGATGACCTGATCGCCATTGTGGGGCGCGTAATTCGAACCGATGAAGGCGGAGCCAGCCATGACCCAGACCAGCAACCGCTTTTTCGACGAGATGGCGCGGTTGATGAACGATGCCGCCGGGGTCGCCCAGGGCGTGCGGCGGGAATTCGACACGCTGTTCCGCGCCCAGGCCGAGCGCATCCTGCGCGAACTGGACGTGGTCCAGCGCGAGGAGTTCGAGGCGGTCAAGGACATGGCCCGGCTTGCCCGCGAGGAGAACGAGGCGCTCAAGGCGCGTCTCGAGGCGCTGGAGGCAAAGGTCGCCGAGAAGGCCGCCAAGGCGACCAAGTCGGTGACAGACGCTCCGCCCGCCGCGCCGGATTCAACCGAGCCGCCGGGCACCCCCCCGCTGGGGGAGTGATCACCTACCTCTGAGGTCGAAGTGCGCCCACCCCGACTCTCGCGGGGGACGAGGGAGAAGGCCCGCTTTCCTTGCTCTTTTGCACCTCCGCCGCTATAACCCCGCGCGAAACGCGGCCCCCGGCACCCCTGGAGGCTTGCCGCGTTCGCGGGCGGCTGAAAAAGCCGCCTTTTTCCATTGACTTAGAAGGACTGCGACAATGGCCACCGTTCAAGAACTGAAGGCGACGGTGCGCCCGAAAGGCGGCAAGGGGGCCGCGCGGGCTGCACGGTATTCCGGCAAAGTGCCGGGCGTAATCTATGGTGACAACAAGCCCCCGATGATGGTGCTGCTCGAGCAC
>DASXOK010000460.1:0-2442 GCA_036494425.1 Pseudolabrys sp. | reverse complement strand
CGGATAGTTCTCGACCGGCGCGATGCGGTGGCGCGAGAACAGCTCCGGAAAGAGCCGCATCATGATCTCGCGGTTCTCCAGCATGTAGGAGACGCCGGAGGGCGTGCGGGCATTGTCCTCGAGCACGTAGAAGGTGTCGGCATCGACGCGCACGATGTCGATGCCGGCGATCTGCACGTAGATGTCGTGCGGCACGCTCTGCCCGCTCATCTCGGGGCGGAAGGCCGGATTGCGGAAGACGAGATCGTCGGGGACGAGGCCGGCGCGCAGGATCTCGCGCGCGCCGTAGATGTCCTTGAGGAACATGTTGAGCGCCTTCACCCGCTGGGTGAGGCCGCTCTCCAGGACCTTCCACTCGGAGCCCGCCATGATGCGCGGGATCACGTCGAAGGGGATCAACCGCTCCTGGGCGTCGGCTTCGCCGTAGACGGCGAAGGTGATGCCGATGCGGCGGAAGATCAGCTCCGCTTCACGCCGGCGGTAGTCGAGGACGTCCGGCGGGACTTCCTTGAGCCAGCGGGCCAGTTCCCCATAGGCGGGACGGACGCCGCCGTCCTGGCCCTTCATCTCATCGAAGGCGGCAGCCATCCCGGACCCCCAGTCCCATCCGAACGCATTGCCATTGCCCTTATTGGAGCAAACTTCGCGCCAACATCCGAAACCACCCCCGAAAGGCTGCCTGACCCTCCGCATGTGCCTAGGATTTGGCCAGAATGATTACAGGGCAGGCGTTTCGGAACACTATAACGCCCGAAAGTGACTGTTGGGCGCATTGCGGTGCATCAATCCGGCGTCGGGCGCCGCCCCGAAGATGCCACAGCCTCCCGGCATCGAAAGGCGTGGTGCACAAGCCGGGCGGCCGCTTCCGGCAGCCCACGGTTCATGCTTTAAAGCGGCCCTCTCCGGGATCGTCTTGCGATTTTTGCCCGCGAGCCTGCAAGGAACCGCCATGACCCATACGCCGCCCGGACACCCGATCGTCACCGCGGCCCTCTTGGTCATCGGCGACGAGATCCTCTCGGGCCGGACCAAGGACAAGAACATCGGCTACACCGCCGACTATTGCACTGCCCTCGGCATCGATCTCAAGGAAGTGCGGGTCGTCTCCGACGACGAGGCGGCCATTATCGCGGCGCTCAACGCGCTGCGCGGCACGTACACTTACGTCTTCACCACCGGCGGCATCGGCCCCACACACGACGACATCACTGCCGATTGCGTGGCCAAGGCCTTCGGCGTGGCGCTGGAATTCCACCCTGAGGCCGTCGCGATCATGAAAGAGCGCGTGGCCAAGATGGGCGGCGAACTCAACGAGGCGCGCATGCGCATGACGCGCGTCCCGCACGGGGCGACGCTGGTGCACAACAAGGTCTCCGGCGCGCCGGGATTCTGGATCGGCAACGTCATCACCATGGCCGGCATTCCGGCGGTGATGCAGGCTATGCTCGACGAGGTGGCGCCCAAGCTCAAGACCGGCGCCAAGCTGCTGTCCGAAAGCATTCGCGCCGACGCAAAGGAAGGCGATGTCGGCACCGAGCTGGGCGCGATCGCCAAGGCGCATCCGGACACGATCATCGGTAGCTACCCGTTCATCGACGAGACGTCGGGCGCGAACACCAACATCGTCGTGCGTTCGCGCGACGCCGCAAAGCTTGCCGCCGCCAAGAAGGACGTTGAGGCCATGCTCGTCGCGGTGAAGTCGAAATTGGAAGCAAGCGCGTCGTAACGCGCAGGGGGAGAGTAAGACGATGCCGAAGCCTGAGGGCGGCGTTCGCCCTGAGAAAATCTTTCCGGTCTCATGGGACCAGTTTCACCGCGACGCGCGCGCGCTCGCCTGGCGGCTGCACGCGGCGGGGCCGTTCGACGCCATCGTCTGCATCACGCGCGGCGGCCTGGTGCCGGCCGCGGTGGTGGCGCGCGAATTGAACGTGCGCATCGTCGAGACGATCTGCATCGCCAGCTATCACGACTACAAGAACCAAGGCGAATTGAAGGTGATGAAGGGCGTCGCGCCCGAGATCACATCGATGCGCGGCGAAGGCAAAGGCGTGCTGATCGTCGACGACCTCGTCGACACCGGAAAGACCGCGCGCGTGGTCCGCGATCTCCTGCCGGCGGCGCATTTCGCAACCGTCTATGCCAAGCCCATGGGGCGTCCGCTGGTCGACACCTTCATCACCGAAGTGTCGCAGGATACCTGGATCTATTTCCCCTGGGACACGGGGCTCGCCTTCCAGCCGCCAATCCGCGAGGGCGGAGATTGAACCTGCCCGAGCGGCGAGAGATCGGCTAGGATCGTACGCTCGCGAACAAGGAGGACACCCATGACCGCCGCCGCACGCAAAGACGAACCGCAGGATCTGCTCTCCCGTCACGTGAAGCCGCAGGAGATGCTCTGGCAGGGACTGCAGTTCCCCGGCTGCGAGATCAAGACGCTCTATT
>DASXOK010000459.1:0-2724 GCA_036494425.1 Pseudolabrys sp. | reverse complement strand
CGTTTGCTCGGCGACAAGGGCTGAACGCGAGCCACTGACCGATGAAATCGGCCTGGGTCGAACGCGATGCCAAGGACGCGGTCGGCCGCTACGGCGCGGCCGGGGTCAGCGCCGATCTGGCGCTGCGCGTTTACACGACGCAGTTGCTCGGCCGCGATCCCAGACTGGTGCTGCATGGCGGCGGCAACACCTCGCTGAAGACGCGCGCGCGCGATCTCACCGGCGACGACGTCGATGTCCTCTGCGTAAAAGGCTCCGGCTGGGACATGGGTGCGATCGAGCCGGCCGGCATGCCCGCGATGCGGCTCGCGCCGTTGCAGGCGCTGCGCCCGCGCGCGGCGATGAGCGACGACGATTTCGCTCGCGTGCAGCGGGCTTATCTCGTCGATCCGATGGCGCCCGCGCCGTCGGTCGAGATGCTCTTGCACGCTTTCATGCCGGCGAAATTCATCGACCACACACACGCGACAGCCGTACTGAGCCTCATCGATCAGCCCAACGCGGACGACCTGTGCGCCGAGGTGTTCGGGACACGGCTCGGCTTCGTGCCTTACGTGCGGCCGGGCTTCGGACTGGCCAAGGCGGCAGCGACGGCGTTCGACAAGAACACGAAGGTCGAAGGCTTGATCCTCGACAAGCACGGCATTTTCACCTTCGGCGCCGATGCGCGCGAGGCCTACGAGCGCATGATCGACTTCGTGACGCTCGCTGAGATGCGCCTGCGGAAGGGCCGCAAGCCGGTGTTCACCGGCGTCAAACTTCCCGCGCAGCTCGCGTCCGCCGAGGACGTCGCGCCGATCCTGCGCGGCGCCTGCACGCTGCGCGATGCTTATGGCGAAGCCGCGCACAAGCGGCTGATTCTCGACTTCCGCGCCAGTGACGCAGTCCTCGATTATGTGAATGGCGAAGATGCCGCGCGCTATGCCCGCGCCGGACTGCTGACGCCCGATCATGTCATCCGCGTGAAGCCGCGGCCGCTGCTCGTGCCGGTGCCGGACGCGGGCAAGCTCAAAGAGTTCGCGCTGGCGGCGCACAAAGCCGCGCAGCAGTTCGCGCACGACTACAAGAACTATTTCAGCCGCAACGCGATGCGCGCGGGCGATGTCGCGATGCATGATCCTCTGCCCCGCATCGTGCTGGTGCCGGGCGTTGGCCTGTTCGGCATGGGCCTGACGGCGAAGGATGCCCGCACCGCCGCCGACATTGCCGAGGCAACGGTCGAAGGCGTCACCGATGCGGAGGCGATCGGCCGCTTCACCTCGATCTCGGAAGCCGATCTGTTCGACTGCGAATACTGGCCGCTGGAGCTGGCGAAGTTGGGCACGCGCAAGCGCCTCCCGCTCGAGGGACAGGTCGCGGTGATCACCGGCGGCGGTGGCGCCATCGGCGCGGCGACAGCGAAGGCCTTCGCCGGAGCCGGCGCGGAATTGGCGCTGTTCGATCTCGATCTCGCCGCCGCGCAAGCGAAAGCCAAGACCATCGGAAGCGCGGCGCTGGCCGTCGCCTGCGACGTCACCGATGCAAAATCGGTCGCAGATGCGTTCGCGCAAGTCGTCGCTCGTTTCGGCGGGGTCGACATCCTTGTCTCGAACGCGGGCGCGGCCTGGCAGGGCAAGATCGGCGAGGTCGACGAGGCGGTCTTACGCAAGAGTTTCGAACTGAACTTCTTCGCGCATCAGAAGATGGCGCAGGCCGCAGTGAAAATCATGCTGGCGCAGGGCACCGGCGGCTGCCTGCTGTTCAACGTCTCCAAGCAGGCGGTCAACCCGGGGCCGGATTTCGGCCCCTACGGCCTGCCGAAGGCAGCGACGCTGTTCCTGCTGCGGCAATACGCGCTCGACTACGGCGCCGAGGGCATCCGCGCCAATGGCGTCAACGCCGACCGCATCCGCTCCGGCATTCTCACCGACGATTTCATCGCGCAGCGCGCCCAGGCACGCGGCGTCAGCATGCACAACTACATGACCGGCAACCTGCTCCAGCGCGAAGTCACCGCCGACGACGTGGCGCAGGCCTTCCTGGCGCAGGCGCTGGCGCTGAAAACCACCGCCGATGTGACCACCGTCGATGGCGGCAACATTGCGGCGGCGTTGCGCTAGCTCTTGGCGCTAACTCTTGGCGCTAACTTTTGACGTGAAAAGTATGGTAAGCTCCGCGTCGAGGAAACAAGGAACGACGCCCATGCTGCGAACTCTCGGCCTTCTCGCCCTGCCGCTCGTGCTGCTGGCAACCCCGGCCTCCGCGATCACCACCGATGAGAAGATGGAGACCTGCAAGGTTGGCGCGCAATCGCAGAACCTCGACGACGCCAAGGCCGCGGCCTTCGTCAAGAAGTGCATGGCCAAAGGCAATTACGAGCCGGCCGCGCGCCGCGACGCCAAGAAAAAGACGGCCGTGAAGAAGAAGCCGGCCATGGCGCCGACCGCTCCGGCGCCGAAGCCGCAGTAAATATCGCCCGCGCCATCGCAGCGGGGACCGGCATGGCGCTCGAGCAAGACGCCCCGCCTGTGCCGCCCGCCCGGCGGCGTTTTCCCGCGTTTGTCAGCCTGGAGCTTACGCTCGACCTCGCCGAACGCGCGGCCGTGCTGCTGCTGTTCCTGCTGTTCGTCAACCGCATGCTGCCGCGCCTTGTCCAGCTGGTGCTGATTCAGCGCGAACATCCGGAAGTCATCCTGCTTGCCGCCGGCGTCAGCGCGCAGGCGCTGCTGCTTGTGCTCTCCGAAT
>DASXOK010000458.1:0-2193 GCA_036494425.1 Pseudolabrys sp. | reverse complement strand
GCGATCAGCAACTTCGCCATGTCCGAGGATGCCTTGCCGAAGGCCTCGAGGCCTGCCCGCTGCTGCGGCGTCGGGCCCACCGCCTGCTGGATCTGCTTGATCAGCCGGTCGGCGTCGCCAATGCTCTGCGCCGCGCAGGCCTGATATTGTTTGCCCATCGGCCCGTTCGCGGCCCGCGGGTCAGCGCGCTTCTCCTGCGGCGGAGGGGCGGGGGTCTGCACGGTGAACTTGGCCTTCTGCTCGGGTGTGAGGCGGTCATAGAACGCCTTCAGCGGCGCGCGAATGAGCGAGCCGGCATTCTGCACCTGCCAGAGGCGCTGCTCCAATTCCGTGAGCCGCTGCGTCGGCGGGCGCTGGGCCGCGTCGATGCAGCCTGCTTTGATTGTCTTGACCGCCTCGGCCGATGCCGCCTGCAGCTTGTCGAGCGCGGACTTCTGTTCGGGTGTGAGCGTGATCGTCTGGGCGATTTGGACGCCCGGCCAGTCGCTCTGCGCCGCCGAGTTGCCGTCGCACGCATTGCCGGGCGCGGCGCCTACCGTCTCGGGACGGCTTGTGCCGACGACCGTCGGCGCAGGGGCTCTCAAGGGGCCGACAATGGTGGCGACGATGTCGCCGAAACCGTGTTGACGGAAATCCTCGCCGTAGTCGTTCGGCCACAGCGTGTAGCCGACGACGTCTTCGTAAGCGGTGGGCCAGGCCAGTGGCCCAACCCAGCCGAGCTTGGCTTGGTCCAGCTGCTGGTCCTGTTCGGGCGGAGCGGCGCGATTGGCCTCCGTGCCGCGGGACGCCCGGTGCCGATGGACGGACCCGTGCGGCAGGCGCTCCAGCATGCCCCGCAAAGGCGCGGTCACGGCGCCCAGGAAGCCTCGTGGAGAGAAGGGAAACTGCGCCTCGGCGGCTCCGGGAAGGATCATCGCCGCGGCGACCACGCCAACGGTCAGCAGCACATGCCGGCGCATAAGTACCTCCCGCCCCTGATCGGCCAAAATTGGGCTGAGATTTCGCGAGGAGATAACGGGCCAGGACGCCGCGCGGTTCCGCGGCGTCTTGCGCTTCGCGCAGTGGGTCCTTCAGCCCGCCGCGGCCAACGGGCGATCAGCCCGCCGCGGCCAAGTCGTCGGTCTTGCGCTTCGGCTTCTGCGGGGCCTGCTCGCGGATTTCGTCGAGCTTGGCCTGCACGTGCCGCGAAAAGACGAATTCCGGCGGGCGCTGGTTTTCGAGGCTGATCTCCGGCGCCATCGGACCCTCGGTGCGGACACCGCGCAGCGCGACAATGGCCGCCTTGATCGGATTGCTCACCGCGTTGTTGACGGCCGTCGCCTCGAAGCCGGAGTGGACCATGCAGTCGGCGCACTTTTCGTAATTGCCGACGCCGTAGTTGTCCCAATTGGTGTCTTCCATCAGCTCCTTGAAGGTCTTGGCGTAGCCTTCGCCGAGCAGGTAGCAGGGCTTCTGCCAGCCAAACACCGTGCGCGTGGGATTGCCCCACGGCGTGCAATGATAGGTCTGGTTGCCGGCCAGGAAGTCGAGGAACAGGCAGGACTGGCTGAACGACCAGTTCTTGCCGCCGTTGCCGCGCTTGAAGATGTCGCGGAACAGTTGCTTCGTGGTCTGACGGTTGAGGAAGTGCTGCTGGTCGGGCGCGCGCTCGTAAGCGTAGCCCGGCGATACCGTAATGCCGTCCACGCCCAGTTCCATGACGGTGTCGAAGAACTTCGCCATCCGCTCCGGATCGGCGTTGTTGAACAGCGTGCAGTTGATGTTGCATCGGAAGCCACGGCGCTTCGCCTCTTTGATGGCGGCGACGGCGCGGTCGTAGGTGCCTTCCTGGCACACCGACTTGTCGTGATCCTGTTTGTCGCCGTCGAGATGCACCGACCAGATGAAGAACGGACTGGGCTCGTAGTCCTTCATCCGCTTTTCCATCAGCAGCGCGTTCGTGCACAGGTAGACGAACTTGCGCCGGGCGACGATCCCCTTGACGATCTCCGGCAGTTCCTTGTGCAGCAGCGGCTCGCCGCCGGCGATGGACACGACCGGCGCGCCGCATTCGTCGACCGCCTGCAGGGCGTCGGCGACGGAAATGCGCTGATTCAGGATCTCGTCGGGGTAGTCGATCTTGCCGCAGCCGGCGCAAGCCAAGTTGCACCGGAAGAGCGGTTCGAGCATCAGGACGAGCGGATAACGCTTCTG
>DASXOK010000457.1:0-12660 GCA_036494425.1 Pseudolabrys sp. | reverse complement strand
ATACCAGCGTGCCGATGGAGCCGTCTTTACGATTGGACGCCAGGGTCGCTCTCCCAGATATTCTTAGTCAATTCATGACTGTGCTTGGTAACCAGCAATAAGGCTGTGAGGTCTCACAATCAATCCTGCCTTGCCGCGCGGACATGGCAATGTTCGCGCGAAGCGAGCGCGAGGCAAATTATTGCGCCGCGGTGACGGATAAATAAGATGTATACTTTTCAAATATGTAAGTACGCATATATAGACTAAAGTATTGCATCGCTCGCCCGCATCATCTATTTGGATTAATTGACTCGAAGCCTAGTCAGGTTCCGACACGAACGGCAGACTGATCCCTGCAGAAACCAGAACTTCGGTCATGTACGCCGCCACCTTGCCAACGATCGCCTTCGTCATCCCCTGCTACAATGAGCAGGAGGGGCTCGTGCATGCGCTCGGGCGTCTGCTGGCCGATATCGACAAGCTGATCGCGGTGCGGGACATCGGGGCTGCGAGTTACGTCCTTCTGGTCGACGACGGCAGTAGCGATGGGACTTGGTCACTGATCGAAGAGGCGACCCGCGCGCATCCCGGCCGCGTGCAGGGCCTGAAACTGTCCCGCAATGTGGGGCACCAGAACGCGCTGCTCGCAGGGCTGCTGACGCAGATCGGCAAATGCGACGCCAGCATCTCGCTCGATGCCGATTTGCAGGATGACATTTCCGTCATCGCCAAGATGATCGCGCATTTCAGGCACGAGCACGCGGAGATCGTGTTCGCCGTGCGCAAGCAACGCCGCTGCGACAGCATCTTCAAGCGCGGCACCGCCGACCTTTATTACCGTGTGCTCAACTGGCTCGGCGCCGACATCATTCCGCACCACGCCGACTTCCGCCTGATGAGCGACCGCGCGATGCGCGCGCTGTCGCAATTCGCCGAGGTGCACGTGTTCCTGCGCGGCCTTGTCGTCCAACTCGGCTTCAAGACCGCGATCGTGGAATTCGAACGGTTGCCGCGGCTGCACGGCGAGACAAAATACACGTTGCAGAAGATGCTGCGCCTCGCCGTCGACGGCATCACGTCGCTGTCGGTGCGTCCGATCCGCCTGATTGCGCTGCTCGGGCTGATCTTGTTCGTGGTCTTCATTGGCATGAGCGTGTGGGTGTTCTGGACCTGGGCGATCGGACACACCGTGCAGGGCTGGACGTCGGTGATGCTCCTGTTCCTGCTGATCGCCGCGTTCCAGACATTCGCGCTCGCCGTCATCGGCGAATACGTCGGCAAGATCTATTTCGAGAGCAAATCGCGCCCGCGCTATATCGTTGAGAAGGAAGTGGGCGGGAGTGGCTCGAAGGGCTGAGATGCCGCGCAACGCAGCCGATTTGGCCGGTTGCTGTAAAGCGGATCTTTTCCAGCGCCGAAGCAGCTAGTTTTCCGACGGGGTGTTCTCTGGCTTGAAGCCACGGAATGCCCATCCCGCAGCCAATCCAAATAGAAACAGCGCGACCGGCGGCCCCAAAAGCAGAACCGGGATCTCGAGGAAATCGCCGACGGTTTGGATACTGCCGTGGAGCCCCTCCATGATTAGGTAGATGATCCACCCCATCAACCACGCGGCCGACAGCAAAAGCCAGACGCGGAACAGTCCGCGCCGCCAGTTGACGAGCAGCGGCTCTTCTTCGTTCCTGAAGGAGCGCCGGGGAATTCCGTAACGTACCATCGTGGTGCGTCCACCTGGATCAGTGTGCCACTTCAATATAGGGCGCTCTGCCCAGGATTGGCATGACCACACGCGGAATTTAGGGCGAATCGCGACACGATGACGTACTCGCGGCCCAGAACAGCAACGACCGACGGTGCGGGTGGTTCCGTCAGGCGCGACAGCAAATGCTGCCCGAGAGGGTTGGGGCTCAATGTGACAAAAAGAAGCCTTAAACCCTAGCCGCAGTTGAGCTTCGGCAATTTGTCGAAACGCACGACGAGGATGCCGCCGGCGTCCATGACCTTCGCGCCGCCCTGCCCCGCCAAACGCTCCGCGGCCGCGATGAAACAGGCATCCTGGTGCGCGACGGCAGCCAGGGGGCCGTTGACCCTGCCCGGGTTGAGTGAGAAGCGGTTGACGGCGAAATATGAAAAATCACCGCCGGCTTGCGCGACCACATCGGGCCGTGACGAGATCACGCGATGGCGCACAAAGTATTGTTCGAGATCGCTGGTGACGATCACGCCAGCGTCGGCGGGAACGAGCGCCATTGCTTGCGCGGCGGCCGCCGGATCCACCGGGCTACGCAAGGCGATGTAGCGGCTATAACCAAGCCATATCGTCGCCGGGCCGGCGATCAGGCTGACGATCAGCATCGCAGTCCAATAGAGCCGCACTTGCTTGAGCCGCGGCATGCGACGGTCCAACGTAGCAGGCCAGGCGTCTGTCTTGAGGATGCGTGTGGTGCCGAACACAGCCGCGCTGCCGAGCATCGTCACCGGCAGCATCACATGCCAGGTCACTGTGTTCGCGTAGGACACCTGACCGATAAGCAAGAGATCGGGGCCGAGCATGGCGAGGTAGGGCCACACGTAAAGCGCTGGCAGGAACACCACGCTGTAGCCGAGCCCGATCACGATCTGCGCAAGGGTGTAGTCGAAGGTCGGCCGAAGGTGCACGACGTTGTCGATGAAGGTCCACACCCGGCCGACATTGCGGTTCTCGACACCAGTGATGGCCGGCACGCCCTTCGATGCGATCAGGAACACCACGAACGAGATTGCCATGGTGGCAAGCGCCTGTCGGCGGCGATCGGTGAACAGGAACAGGCACGCGCCGAGGATCAAGCCATAGGCCGGCACGTTCTCCTTGATCGCCAGCGCCAGAACCAGCGCGGTGAAATAGACGCCGGTGCGGCGGGTCGCCAGCGCCCAGGCAACCGCGGCCGCAAGCGGTGCGAGCATGCCGTCCGGCTCGAAGCCGTAAACCAGGCTGATCGTTGGCCAGAGGATGCCCGGGGTGAGCGCATAGGTCATCGCGATGGTGGCGGCGAGCGGGCGGTCGCCGATGAGATGAACGGCCGTCGCATAGATGAAGATCGCGGCCAGCACCGGCGCAGCGCCGTGCAGTAGGAGCAGCATCGCCTCCGGATAGGGCACCCAGTGATAAAGCGCGGCGATGACGAGCAGCAGCGGGCCGAAGTGCTCGTTGAGATAACTCGGATAGCCGAACAGAACGATGCGATCGTGGCTGAACAGCCAATAATGTTGGAAGTCGGTGTTCCAGAACGAATTGTTGTAGAAGGCCCAGTCGCTCATCAACACGTTGGCACGCCAGAGCGCGAACTTGGCGGCCATGACGCCGATATAAAGAGCGATCAGGCCCAGCGCGAAGAAGAGGGTAGCGCGCGTGTCAGTGCGTGCATCGGGCATCAATCGCGCAGGCGAGGTCTGGGCGCGCATCATTCCACCGCCTATCAAGTGTGCGTCTTCCAGGCGGAACTGGGTAGCGGCGCAGCCGACGCCAGTCCAGTCGACCTCTGTCGCCGAAATGCAACAAGGCCGGTCAATTACCTTGAGCGACTTACCCCCCGGTTCCGACTCAGATAGCGATGAAAACACGATGCAACTTAAGGGGGCAATGACGATGCGCATTGAGCAAAGTGGGCATCAAACTTCACAGGCCGAGGAAGGGACCTTGTTCAAGCCTGACGCGCCGCCCGTGACGGCGACCCCGGCCCGGCGCGCCGCGATCGAGGCGCTGGAGCGCGAGTTTCAAGACCTGCTGCAGGGCCATTCGCGCTGAATTCGCCAGTTTCGCGTAGCAACGGCAATGGGTTATGGTGTGGCCGGCGGTAATCGGCCGCCACTCTCACCGGACCTTGCATGGACACAGACGCCCTCCGCCGACTGCATTACGCCGGGGCCATCGCCTGTGGCGTCTTCGCGGCGCTGGCGGTGCACATTCTCCTGACAGTCCTGGGACTTGGCCTCGACCAGGTACTGCTCGGGAGCGCCGGGGCGAGGCAGCAGTTGGTCTCGGCCCTGGCCTGGTGGGCCATTGCCGCTGCCGGCTTTGTCGGCGGCTGGGCGACCGGCGCCTACCTCATTGCCGCGGCCCGTGAGCGTGAGCTCATCTACCGGCTGGCCCAACGCTTCCTGATCGCAGTGGTTTTCGCCGTGGCAACGGTCGGCGGCGTTATGACGAGAACCGGCAATCTCGGCGGCACGGTCGACGTCATCGCGGGCCTGAGCGCCCTTTCGCTTGGGATTATCTGCGCCTATTGCGGCGCGCGGCTGGCCTATCTCAACACCGAGCAGGTGTAGCGGCGCCCGCCGTCAGAACAGCTCATACAGGTCTGAATAGTACCGCGCCTTAGCCTCATCCCATGCAGGCCGGCCGTAGGCCCGCGTGAAATGCGCGGCTGCTTCCTTGCCGAAGTGGTCTTCGATATCCGCCGCCAGAACGCCGAGATCGAGGTAGCGATCGCCACGTCCGGCATTGCCGCAATCGACGAATCCGATGCCGCCGGCACCGTCCACGATGATGTTGCTCAGTGTCGCGTCGCCGTGCACGACCACGACGTCCTGCTGCGGCTGCTCGGCAATCAGCCGCGCCAGCAGAGCCTCGGGGGCAATGCCGCGATTGCGCGGCGCGAAGGCTTCGGCCCCCACCTTTCCGGCCGCGATCGCCGCGGCTGCTCTGGCAAACCGCACCGCAAGCGATTCATCAAACGGGCATTCGGCCGCGGGGAGCGCGTGTAGACCGGCTAGCCCGCGGGCGAGCGCCTCGACCAGTTGCAGCGGCGGTAGCGGACCTGCATCGGCGGAGACACCGGACACCGCCTCCATCAGCATCGCGACATGTCCGGGTCCGTCATTTGTGCGCAGGATTGCAGGCACATGCTGGCCACGTTGCGCGAGCCATCTCGTGCGTTCGATCTCCTGTTGCAAAGCCGGCGCGACACCGTTCTGTGCGATCTTCAGATAGCGCGGAGGCCCACTGTCACGCGCGATCCGAAACAGGCTTGCGCCGCCAAGCCCACCTTCGACCGGCTCGATCCGCGCCCGCGCCAATTCGCTTTGCCAATCCGGCGGCAATAGCGACAGCGGGGAACGCGGATCCACGCGACTGCTCCTCGGGCTTCTGCGCACACCCGAGAACGGCTTGGGCCTGCGGCCACAGACTTATAGGCCCGGCATCACCACACGTCACCGGACAGCGCGGCCAACGTCCGATCAGTAATGTTCGGGCGTTTGTGCAACTTTCCCTCTGAACACCCGGTAGCCAACGGCCGTATAGATCAGCATGAGCGGAAAGACGAAGAGCCCCGCCCCCCAGAACAGGAACGCGAGGCTGGAATGCGGCGCCGCGGCATCATCGATCGTGATGGCGAACGGAATCATGTACGGCCAGAAGGAGAGCGCCAAGGTCGCGAATGCGGCCACGAAGATGAGCGAGACCATGTGGAACGGCTTGTAGTCGTCATGGCGCAGGATGCTTGTCGCGAGCACGATGGCCGCGACCGCGCCGATCGCCGGAAAGACGAACAGATAGGGCCGCTCGATCCAGCGATGCAGGATCGGGAGATTTTCCATCAGCGCGTGAGCAAAAACGGCGATCAAAAATACCAGGACGCCGAGCGCGAGGATAGGGATCTGACGCCGCGCGACATCACGGACATCGGCATCGGCTTTGCGGACCAGCCAACAGGCGCCGAGAAGCGCATAGCCGAAGCATAGTCCGACGGCGCACAGCATCGCAAAGGGCGTGAACCAGCCGAATACTCCGCCGGTGTATTCACCGTTGGTGAACTTCAGCCCCTCGACCAAGCCGCCGACCATCAACCCTTGCATCAGTGTGGCGACCAGCGATCCGCCGACAAAGCTCAAATCCCAGATCCAGCGCATGCGTTCCGTCTTGTAGCGGAACTCGAAGGCCACGCCGCGCAGGATCAGGCCCAACAGCATTATAATGACCGGCAGATAGAAGGCGGACATCACGGTCGAATAGACCACGGGGAAGCATCCCCAAAGGATGACGCCGGCGACGACCAGCCAGGTCTCATTGCCGTCCCAGACGGGGGCAACGGCATTGAGCATATGTTGCCGCCTCGATTCGCTGCTCGTCAGACCGAACAGCATGCCGACGCCGAGATCGAAACCGTCCAGCAGCACATAGAGCAAGACGCTGATGGCGAGAAGTGCGACCCAATACATGACCATGGTTATTCTCCCGCGCCGAGGCTGCTGCGAATGGCGATCGGCGCTTCGTCGCCGAGCGACATTGGCCGATTGGGGCCTGCGCCGTGCAGTGTTTCGTGCCGTTGCCAGTCGGGGCCGGCGCGCAGCAGCCGATAGATGTAGTAGATGCCGAACAGGAAGATGAACGCGTAAACCGCGACGAAGATGACGAGCGAGACCCACGCTGCTTCTGTCGTCAGGTAGGGCGTCACCGCGTCCGCCGTCCGCAAGACGCCGTACACGGTCCAGGGCTGACGGCCCACTTCCGCCGTCCACCAGCCGGTCAAGATCGCAATGAAAGGCAGGGGGAAGTTCAAGAATATCCCCCAAAGCAGGAGGCGGTTGCGCTCCAGGCGCTTCTTGAAGCTCAGGTACGTACCGAGCCAAGCCGCCGCCAGCATCACCAGACCGCAGCCGACCATGATGCGGAAGGCGAAAAATGGAATGGCGACCGGCGGCCAGTTCTCCCGCGGGATGCTGTTCAAGCCGACTTCACCCGCGGTCAGGCTATCGGAATCGATCAGGCTACCGAACGGGGCTGGCAGCGTGATCGCATAGAGGTTCTGTCGCTTCTCTTCGTCCGGCCAGGCGAACAGCACTTCCGAGCCCGGCTTCTCGTTATTCCAGCGGCCTTCAATCGCGGCCATCTTGGAGGGTTGATAATGGTTGACGTACAGACCGCAGAGATGTCCGAAGAAGAGCTGCACCGGAATGAGCACGGCGGCGAGACCTAAGCCCATGCGCAGCATGATGCGCGCCTCGGGCTGATACACGTTCCGAAGCAGATACCATGCCCCGGTCGCCGCTACGCAGAAGGCCCCTGTCAGGTACGACGCCATCAGCATGTGCGGAAACCGCGACCAGACGACCGAATTGAAAATGATCTTGGTCCAGTCGTCAGGAACGAACATTCCGTTCTTCATGACATAGCCCATCGGCACCTGCATCCAGCTATTGTTGACCAGGATCCAGAAAGCCGAGAGTGTCGTTCCGAGCGCCACCATTGCCGTGGAGAAGAGATAGAACCACGGGGCCACGCGCGAGCGGCCGAAAATGAGCACGCCGAAAAAGCCCGCTTCCAGCGTGAACGCGGTGAATGTCTCGTAGCCGAGAAGCGGCCCTTGGATGGGGCCGGACATTTTCGACAGCACGCTCCAGTTCGTGCCGAACTGGAACGCCATTACGACGCCCGACACCACGCCCATACCGAACGCGACTCCGAATATCTTGAGCCAAAACTCAAAGACAACGCGGTATGTGACATTACCCGTCTTGAGATAAAGACCCTCGAGAACGGTGAGCCAAGCGGCGAGCCCAATGGTGAACGCCGGAAAGATGATGTGGAACGAAACAGTGAATGCGAATTGAAGTCGCGACAGAAAGAGGGCAGTGAGGTCCATCGAAAAGCCTCGTGGCTCGAGCTGGGGTTGTCGATTGAGATGCGCATCATGCCGCTCGCGTGAGCGAGCGACACGATGCGCATTCAGTCAGATCACTCCGGCATGACTTCCGGTTTGTTCTTGGGGAACTTCGCGATCGTCTGCTCGCTCACGTTCAAGTGCTGAGCGACCATCGCCGCCGGCGTATGGGTGATCCAGTCCGACAATGACACGTCCGCGAAATAGGGCGCTCTGAACACTTCGAGGAACTGCAAGTCGGTATCGCCGGTGTTCTTGATGTAGTGTCCAAGATTCTTCGGGACGTAACCGATGTCGCCCGGATTGAAGTCCATCGTGACTGCGTTCGGGCCGGTGTTGAAGATCGTCATCTGCCCTTTGCCCTTGATCCAGTACTGCCATTCGTCGGCGTTGGGGTGCCAGTGCATCTCTCGCATGCCGCCTGGATGCACCGTCACCAGCGCCGCGGCGACTGTTGTAGCGACGGTGAAGTTTTTGCTATCGGCAATACGCACCGAACCGCCTTTGGACTCGCGCGCCGGGGCCGCCGATCCGAGCGAGAAGGTGAACGGGTGCGGCGGAGTGCCTCTTCCGCTCACCGCCTCGCGTTCCGCGGCCAAATCCCCAGGCAATTTGCCTTGGAAGATGTAGAGGTCGCGCAGCGGAATATCCTGGAACGTGTCGGGCGGGACCCCGAAGTTCTCGCCGAGAATATCCGGCGGCGTGTGGGTGAGCCATTCCGATACCAACAGGGTGGTGAACTCGGAGGCCTTGCCTTCATCGAAACAGATGAGGAATTCGCAGCCGTCGGGGCCGAGTCCCTGCAGCGAGTGCGGCAGACCGGCGGGGAAATACCAAAGATCACCCTCTTTCACGTCGGCGATATAAGCCCGGCCCTGATCGTCGAGAATGGTGATGCGGCACGTGCCGTAAGTCATGTAGGCCCACTCGGCGAACTGGTGCCAGTGCATCTCGCGGATGCCGCCGGATGTCAGCCGCATGTTGACGCCGGAGATGGTACTTGCGATCGCAAAGGAGTCTTGCGTGACCTGGCGCGCCCAGCCGCCATTCTGAATGCGCCTCGGCGCGTTGTTGAATGACGCCCAGCTCAGCGGCATGCTGCCGACGTCGGTCGCCGGCGGGGAAAATGCCCCCGGGAACTGGTCCCTGATGGCCGGATTTTGCGGCCCGGGATCGGTGACGCTTCTTGGATTGGTGGCGTTGATTGCGCCCTGCGGCGGATCGTCCGGATTGCCGAAGCTGATCGGTTGCTTCACCGGCGTGGCATTCGCGGGCGTCATGGCCGCAGCCGTTACAACTCCGCCCACCGCTGCCGCCGCCAATGCGTCACGTCTCGTAATCATGTTCACTCCTTTCTTGAATGCATGGTCGCAGTCGACCAGTTGGTTAAGTACCTACTTTGCCCATCGCCTCATTGCGGCCTGACGAGAACCGGGATCGATTTCGCCGCCGGCGTCTTGCTTTTCCGGTCGTGGTGCGCGAGCGGCAGCAAGGGATTGGTCTCCGGGTAGTAGGCGCCGATCGAACCCTTCGGGATGTTGTAGGGCCGCACCTTGAAGCCGCGCACGATGCGCTTCTGTCCGTCGTCGGAAACCGCCTCGATCTCGACCAGAGCGTCAGCCGATATTCCTCGGTCCTTCATGTCGGCTTCGTTCATAAACACGACCATGCGTCCGCCGAACACGCCACGATAACGGTCGTCCAGTCCGTAAACCGTCGTGTTGTATTGGTTGTGGCTTCTTAAGGTGGCCAGCCGCAGCACCGACGCGTCATCGCGTTCCAGATCTTCCGCGACATTCTCGAAGATCAGGAAGTTCGCGCGGCCGGTCGGCGTATTCCACACGAGGTCGCGCGGCGGGACGGAGAGGTGAAATCCGCCCGGCTGGCGAGTTCGCTTGTTGTAATCGCGGAACAGCGCGGGAAAGACGGCTTCGATGCGATCGCGGATCAGATCGTAGTTCGCTGCGAACTCGGACCAATCGATGAGATCGTCCTGCAGTGTCGCCTTGGCGATGCCACAAACGATCGCAACTTCGGACTTCAGGTGCTCGCTCGGCGGGCGCGCGAACCCTGACGACGCATGCACCATCGACATGCTGTCTTCCACCGTGACGGACTGCCGTTCGCCTGCCTGAATGTCGATGTCGCTTCTGGCGAGGCATGGAAGGATCAAAGCCTGCTCGCCGTGCACGAGGTGACCGCGGTTGAGCTTGGTGGAGACCGCGACAGTCAGCCGTTGCCGCCGCATCGCCGCCTCGGCGATCTCCTTGTCCGGCACCGCGGCGATGAAATTGCCGCCGAGCCCGATGAACACCTTCGCGCTCCCGTCGATCATTGCCTGGATCGCATCGACGACGGTATGCCCGTGCTCGCGCGGCGGCTTGAAGCCGAAGACGCGCTCGATCTGATCGAGGAATTCCGGTTTCGGCTTCTCGTCGATGCCGACCGTCCGGTCGCCTTGCACGTTCGAGTGCCCGCGCACAGGACATATGCCCGCGCCCGGCTTGCCGAAATTCCCGCGCAGCAAAAGCAGATTGGCGATTTGCTGTACGCCCTCCGAGCCGCGCTGATGCTGGGTGATCCCCATCCCGTAACAGATGATGACCGCGTTCGATTTCATGTAGATCGCCGCCATGCGCTCGATCTGATCGAGCGACAGGCCGGAGACGCGCAGGATGTCGTCCCAGCTTGTGCCGCGCAGGTCCTCGGCAAAGGCATTGAAGCCATGCGTATGCTGTTCGATGAATGCGAGGTCGAGGACAGGCTCAACACCCGCCTTGACGGCCATCTCGTGCGCCTCGAGCACGAGCTTCATGATGCCCTTGAGCGCCGCGACGTCGCCGCCGACGCTAACCTGGCAATACTCGCTGGCGATGCGCGTCGACCCGAACGTCATCATTTCGATCGGATTTTGCGGCGCCGCGAAGCGCTCCAGCGCGCGCTCGCGCAGCGGATTCATGACGACGATCGGGACGCCGCGCCGCGACGCGTTGTGCAGATCGGTGAGCATGCGCGGACTGTTGGTGCCAGGGTTCTGGCCGATGATGAAGATCGCGTCGGCATGCTCGAAGTCCTCAAGAAGGACCGTGCCTTTACCGATGCCGATGCTCTCGGGAAGGCCGACGCTGGTCGGCTCATGGCACATGTTCGAGCAGTCGGGAAAGTTGTTCGTCCCAAATCGGCGCACGAAAAGCTGGTACAGAAAGGCAGCCTCGTTCGATGTGCGTCCCGAGGTATAGAATTCAGCCTCGTCGGGACTCTCGAGCGCCTGCAGCTCGCGTGCTATCAGCGCGAAGGCCTCGTCCCACGCGATCGGCAGGTAGCGATCCGACGCGGCATCGTATTGCATGGGCTCCGTGAGACGCCCCTGCTCCTCGAGCCAGTAGTCGCTCTTCTGCTCGAGCTCGCGGACAGTATGAGTCGCGAAGAACTCGCGTGTGACGCGGTGCTTCGTCAGCTCGAAGGCCACCGCCTTGGCGCCGTTCTCGCAGAATTCGAAGGAGCTCGTGTGTTTCGGATCCGGCCAGGCGCATCCCGGGCAATCGAACCCGTCGGGCTGATTCATCAACAGCAGCGCCCTGCTGCCTTTGGCGACGATACGCTGCTCTCTCAGCGCCTTTGCGGTCGCCTCTAACGCACCCCAGCCGCCAGCCGGCGAATCGTAGGGTGCGAAATTCGGGAGTTCACTTTCCCCGACCGGCATTTCGTCGGCGGGGGAATCGACAACGGTCGCATCGTTCAATTTTCGTGAATTCATCTGCTAGCTATCCGAACTGCCATTGCTGCGCAGGAATGCGCTCCCCGCATACCTAGTAAGCGCGAGCGAATTGGCTTGCGTCGGATTGCGTCAGGTTACGATGCGTTGCGGCATTAGTTGCTTGTGCGCCAGCTCGCGAAAGCTGGCGCATGCGATGAGTACCCGAGTAGTAGTGAGAGGGCAGCGTTTGCCCTTGCCGGGAAGAGATGCGCCTGTTCGTGAATCGATAAAACGCATTGTCTAGATCGGTGAACGGACGGTCTAGATAAACGCACGGTCTATAAGACCTGCGGAATCGACTTCTTATGCCGGAGCAGCATCAGTGCAGTGTCTCCGATCAGACACGCTCAGGTCACGAATCGAATTGCGCCGGCGCAGTCAATGCGCGATGTGCAGTTCACTCAATTCAACATGCAGAGCATCGCCGCCTGTGCAGCGATGTCCCCGGCCAGCTTCGAGAAGCGCCTTCGCGTCTTCGACAGTGGCGGCGTCGACGCACCATTCCTCGACGCGCGTGACGATCATCGTCCCGTGAAAAGTTTGCAATTTCGCTTTCGCACGCGCGGCCATGCCATTCGCCCTCGGTGACTCCGAAGGATGAATCGGCGAGTGGGCGCAATGTTCCGCGCGCTGCGGCGGACGTCACACGAAAGGCGCGTCAGATGATGCAGCGGAAATGGGCTGCGTCGTTGCGCCAGAGACGCAATGCACGGCGGGACGTGCTGAGGAGGAGGAATGGTGCCCAGGGCACGGACTATATTATCTCTTGAAAGTCAATACTTTAGCAGGTCCCACTAAGGTATTCCGTCTCATTGAATTCTAATGGCTATTTTTCGCGTTGTCCTACCAAAATGGCCGCTTAATTGGAGACGTGCGGCAGCATTAGTGATTTTTCCGACCCCTTGCGGCGGATGCGACTTGCGCCGCTCGCTCCCTGTCCTAACGCGCGCGAGTCATTTAAGGCTGATGACGAGGCCGCCAACTGAGGCGGCCTTAAGGGAGGGATGAAATGGTTGTCCGGATTCGGCTGTTGGTAGCGCTCGGCATTGCCGTAACCCTCACGGCAGTCGTTCCAACCTTTCCGGTCGTGGCGCAGTCGGTCGTCAATCCCTCGCACCAGGACATGCCTGACCCTTCGCAGGGGAAACAGGGCATTACGCATAAGGCTCTTCTCAGAACCGATCTCGCAGGCTCCAACGGACAAGAAGTCATCGTTTGGGACACGGAATATGCGCCAAGAGCAATCAATCCGCGCCACTATCATCCAGCGGCTATAACCTT
>DASXOK010000456.1:0-4346 GCA_036494425.1 Pseudolabrys sp. | reverse complement strand
GACAGCCGATGATAGGGCCGGGCGGCAGGAGCGACTGATGGTTTCGGCAGCGGAACAACTTGCGGCCAATCTCAACTTTTCGGCATTGGCCAAGGCCGACGAGCTCAAGAAGCGCATCTGGTTCACGGTCGGCGCGCTGCTGGTCTATCGCCTCGGCACCTACATCCCGCTGCCCGGCATCGATCCGAACGCCTGGGAACAGATCTTCAACACCCAGTCCGGCGGCATCCTCGGCATGTTCAACATGTTCTCCGGTGGCGGCATCCACCGGATGGCGATCTTCGCCCTGAACATCATGCCCTACATCTCCGCCTCGATCATCATTCAGTTGATGACGACGGTCTCGCCGACGCTCGAAGCGCTCAAGAAAGAGGGCGAGTCGGGTCGCAAGATCATGAACCAGTACACGCGGTATCTGACCGTCGTGCTGGCTGCGTTCCAGGCCTACGGCATCGGCGTCGGCCTTCAGGGCACCGGCAATGTCGTGTCGAGCCCCGGCATCTTCTTCCTGTTGTCGACCACGATCACGTTGACCGGCGGCACGATGTTCCTGATGTGGCTGGGCGAGCAGATCACCTCGCGCGGCATCGGCAACGGCATTTCGCTGATCATCCTCTCGGGCATTGTCGCGCAATTGCCGTCGGCGATCGCCGGCACTCTCGAGCTCGGCCGCCAGGGCGCGCTATCGACCGGCCTCATCCTGGTCGTGATCGTGATGGCGGTCGCCGTGATCGCCTTCATCGTCTTCATGGAGCGCGCGCAGCGCCGCCTGCTGATCCAATATCCGAAGCGTCAGGTCGGCAACCGCATGTTCGAGGGCCAATCCTCGCACCTGCCGCTCAAGCTGAACACCTCCGGCGTGATTCCGCCAATTTTCGCCTCGTCGCTGCTGCTGCTGCCGACCACCGTCGCCAACTTCAATGCGGGTGGCGGCCCGGGCTGGCTCACCACGATCACGACGCTGCTCGGTCACGGCCGGCCGCTGTTCCTGATCCTCTACATCGCGCTGATCGTGTTCTTCGCGTTCTTCTACACGGCCGTTGTTTTCAACCCGACCGAGACCGCGGATAATCTCAAGAAGCACGGCGGCTTTATCCCCGGCATCCGGCCGGGCGAGCGCACGGCCGAATACATCGACTATGTGCTCTCCCGCATCACGGTGATCGGCGCGCTCTACCTCGCCATCGTCTGCCTCATTCCGGAAATCCTCATCTCTTACGCGGCGGTGCCGTTCTATTTCGGCGGCACCTCGCTTCTGATCGTGGTCAGTGTCACCATGGATACGGTGGCGCAGATCCAGGGCTATCTGCTGGCGCATCAATACGAAGGTTTGATCAAGCGGTCGAAATTGCGGGGGCGCAATAAATGAGACTGATCCTGCTCGGCCCGCCGGGGGCGGGGAAGGGCACGCAGGCGCAGCGGCTGGTCGAAAAGCACGGCATCGTGCAGTTATCGACCGGCGATATGCTGCGCGCCGCGGTCGCGGCCGGTACGCCGGTCGGGCTGCGCGCCAAGGCCATCATGGAGTGCGGCGAACTGGTGCCGGACGAGGTGGTCGTTGCGATCATCGCCGACCGGATCGATCAACCGGATGCGAAGCGGGGCTTCGTCCTTGACGGCTTCCCGCGCACCGTGAAGCAGGCCGAGGCGCTTGAGCATCTGTTGGCTGAACACGGGATGGAACTCGACGGCGTGATCGAGCTGAAGGTCGACGAGGGCATCCTGCTCAAGCGTATCGAGAAGCGCGTGGCGGAGATGACCGCGCGCGGCGAAAAGGTCCGCGCCGACGATAATCCGGAAGTCCTGAAGGGGCGGCTTGAAGCCTATCGGAAGCAAACCGCGCCGCTGACCCACCACTACGCCGATACCGGGGTGCTAAAGACCGTCGACGGCATGGCGCCGATCGACGAGGTCACCGAGGCCATCGACGGCCTCCTGAGCCCCGCCAAGCCCAAGCGGGCCGTCCGCAAGCGCGCCAAGGCCAAAGCGGGCAAAGCGGCCGCCAAAAGCGCCGCCAAACGGGCCGGCAAGGCCAGATCGGCCAAGGTCCGAACCAAGAAGACTGGGGTCAGGAAGGGTCGCGCCAAGGCGTCGGCACGCCGCGCCTCGAGTTCCAAGGGACGTACCTCCGGGCGCAAACCGGCGCGCAAGACGACCCGCGTTAAGTCCAAGTCGGGACAGCGCAAATCCCGCACGAAACGGAGGTTGACGAAGGCGCGATGAATCCCTTAATAAGCAGCGCATTCAAGAGTTTGACGCGATGCCGGGCCCCGGAGTGGCGGGACCAGGTGTCGTGTTACGTTTTGTGCTATGCCCTTGATGGGGCAGCAAGATTCGGCGCGCACCGCGCGCCTGGCCGTTAACAGGAGAGCAATCCGTGGCTCGTATCGCGGGCGTGAATCTACCGACCAACAAGCGCGTGCTGATCGCGCTTCAATACATCCATGGCATCGGGCCCAAGATCGCCAAGGATATCATGAGCAACCTGAACCTCCCGCAGGAGCGGCGCGTGTCGCAGCTCACAGACTCGGAGGTTCTCCAAATCCGTGAATTGATCGACCGCGACTACATGGTCGAGGGCGACCTGCGCCGCGAAGTGTCGATGAACATCAAGCGGTTGATGGACCTGGGCTGCTACCGCGGCCTGCGTCATCGTAAGGGTCTGCCGGTCCGTGGCCAGCGCACGCACACCAATGCGCGCACCCGCAAGGGCCCGGCCAAGACCATCGCCGGCAAGAAGAAGACCGCCTGATAACCGAATGGCCCGCGCCTGAAGGCAGGCTGGCGGGCGCGAAAGGATTTGAGAATGGGTAAGGAAGCCACCCGCGTCCGCCGGCGCGAACGTAAGAACATCGCGTCAGGCGTGGCGCATGTGAATGCGTCGTTCAACAATACCATGATCACCATCACCGACGCGCAGGGCAATACCATCGCCTGGTCGTCGGCTGGCACCATGGGCTTCAAGGGTTCGCGTAAATCGACGCCTTACGCCGCGCAGGTCGCGGCGGAGGACGCCGCCAAGAAGGCGCAGGAGCATGGCATGCGCACCCTCGAAGTCGAGGTGTCGGGTCCGGGTTCGGGCCGCGAGTCGGCGCTACGTTCGCTGCAATCGGCCGGGTTCACCATTACTTCCATCCGCGACGTGACCACCATTCCGCACAATGGTTGCAGGCCGCGGAAGCGTCGTCGCGTGTGATGTCGCGTTTCGCGGGCGCGGCGCGCGCCCGCTGCTGCCGCTGATTTTTCCCCACACGGCGGGTGGGGTTTGCGCGAGGCCGTCATGCCCGCGCCGCTGAAAAGGTGAAGACGTGATCCAGAAAAATTGGCAGGAATTGATCAGGCCGAACAAGCTCCAGGTGACCGCCGGGTCCGACCCGGCGCGGCTCGCGACGGTGATCGCCGAGCCGCTCGAGCGCGGCTTCGGCGTGACGCTGGGCAATGCCCTGCGTCGCATTCTCTTGTCCTCGCTGCAAGGCGCGGCGGTGCAGTCTGTGCACATCGATGGCGTGCTGCACGAGTTCTCCTCGATCGCCGGCGTGCGCGAGGACGTCACCGACATGGTCCTCAACATCAAGGACATCGCCATCAAGATGCAGGGCGAAGGCCCCAAGCGCATGGTGGTGAAGAAGCAGGGTCCCGGCACCGTCACCGCCGGCGACATCCAGACCGTCGGCGATGTCGTCGTGCTCAATCCGGACCTCGTGCTGTGCACCCTCGACGAGGGTGCCGAGATCCGCATGGAGTTCACGGTCAACACCGGCAAGGGCTACGTCCCGGCCGAGCGTAACCGTCCCGAGGACGCGCCGATCGGCTTGATTCCGGTCGACAGCCTCTATTCGCCGGTGCGCAAGGTCTCCTACAAAGTCGAGAACACCCGCGAGGGCCAGATCCTCGACTACGACAAGCTCACAATGAGCATCGAGACCAACGGCGCGGTCACGCCGGAAGATTCGCTCGCTTATGCCGCGCGCATCCTCCAGGACCAGCTCAACGTCTTCGTGAACTTCGAAGAGCCGCGCAAGGAGCAGGCTGCCGAGGCCATTCCGGATCTCGCGTTCAACCCGGCCTTCCTCAAGAAGGTGGACGAGCTCGAGCTGTCGGTGCGTTCGGCCAACTGCCTGAAGAACGACAACATCGTCTACATCGGCGACCTCGTTCAGAAGACGGAAGCCGAGATGCTGCGCACGCCGAACTTCGGCCGCAAGTCGCTCAACGAGATCAAGGAAGTGCTGGCGCAGATGGGCCTGCATCTCGGCATGGAAGTGCCGGGCTGGCCGCCGGAAAACATCGAAGAGCTCGCCAAGCGCTTCGAGGATCATTACTGAGCTTTAAGTTTCGGTCGTGGC
>DASXOK010000455.1:0-4865 GCA_036494425.1 Pseudolabrys sp. | reverse complement strand
GTGTCGAAGTTCGCTTGCTCAACGCGGCCGTCTTTGACGGTGATCTCGCCATAGAGCGCCGCCGTCGTGCCGAACATGATCGCGCTCTGGATTTGCGCCTGAACGGTGTCGGGATTGACCACGGTGCCGCAATCGACCGCGCAGACGACCCGCCGGACACGAACCGCCCCGTCCTTCGACACCTCGACTTCGGCAACCTGCGCCATATAGGTCGCGAAGGCGAACTGGACGGAAACGCCACGGCCAACGCGCGGAGGCAAGGGCTGTCCCCAGCCGGCCTTTTCCGCCGCAAGCGCGAGCACGGCTTTTGCACGAGGCGTCTTGTCGATGAGAGCGAGCCGATACGCGACCGGATCCTGCTTCGCGGCCGCGGCCAGTTCGTCCATGAAGCTTTCGGTCACGAAGACATTGTGCGAGGGCCCGACGCTGCGCCAGAAGGCCGTCGGAATGCTCGGGGGCTCTACCCGCAAATACTCGACGTGCATGTTCGGAAGGTCATAGACCAGATCGATCGCGCCCTCGGTGGTGTCGGGGTCGAGACCATTGTTGAATCCCGGGGGAAGCCATCGCGCGATGATCGACGAGCCGGCGAAGCGATGATTCCAGGCGACCGGCATTCCTTTTTCATCGAGGCCGGCGGATAGCCGGTCGAAGAAATAGGGTCGGTACATGTCGTGCTGGATATCCTCCTCGCGGGTCCATACGACCTTGACGGGGCCGTCGACTTGCTGCGCGATCTGAACCGCGCGGGCGACGCCGTCACTCTCGAGCCTGCGACCGAAGCCGCCGCCGATGAGGTGATTGTGAACCACGACCTTGTCTAACGGCAATCCGGTGGTTTTTGCGGCGGTGGCCTGGGCGCGCGCGAGGGCCTGGTTGCCGGCCCACACTTCGCAGCCGTCCTTGCGAACATGGACCGTGCAATTCATCGGCTCCATCGTCGCGTGCGCGAGGAACGGAACCTGGTAAATCGCTTCGACCTTGGTGGCCGCGCTCGCCATGGCCTTATCGACATTGCCGATAGTTTGCGCGACCGCGCCCGGATTGAGCGTCGCCTTTTCCAGTTCGCGCGCAACCTCTTGCGTGTCGAGTCTGGCGTGTGGGCCGTCATCCCATTCGATGACAAGGGCCGCCAGCCCTTTCTTCGCGGCGCCCATATGGTCGGCCACGACGGCGACCGCGTCGTCGAGCCTAACGATCTGACGCACGCCCTTGACGGCCTTGGCCGCCGCATCATCGACGCTCTTCACGCGGCCGCCGAAGACGGGCGATTGTGCAAGGGTCGCGATCTTCACGCCCGACGGCCGAACGTCGATGCCATAGACGGCCGTTCCATTGACCTTCGCCGGAGTATCCAGACGTTTGGCCGGGGTGCCGATGAGCTTGAAATCCTCCGGCCGCTTGAGCACCACGTTGTCGGGGACAGGCATGCGGGCGGCGTCGGCGGCAAGGTCGCCATATTTGAGACTTCTGCCCGTCGGCGCGTGAACCACTTCGCCGCGTTGCGCGCGGCAGGACGCCGGATCGACATTCCAGCGCTTGGCCGCCGCCGACACGAGCATGGTCCTCGCGGTCGCGCCGGCTTCACGCAACGGCTTCCACGCCCCGCGTATCGCATTTGAGTTGCCCGTTGCCTGCACGCCTAACAAGGGGTTGGCGTAGAGCTTTTCGTTCGGCGGAGCATGTTCGAGGCGCACCTGTTTCAGGTCCACCTCAAGCTCTTCGGCGATCAGCATCGGGATGGAGGTATAGGTGCCTTGGCCCATCTCGACATAGGGCATGGTCAGGACAATCTGCCCGTCTCCTCCGATGCGGACGAAGGCGTTGGGGGCGAAGCTATTGTCGTCGGCCGCTTCGGCAACGCCATTTGCGAGCGGCAGGCTCAGGCTCAGCATCAGGCCTCCGCCTGCGGCCGCTCCAGCCTGCAGGAATCCGCGCCGCGAAACACCGTTCGCTGGCGATCGATCTGAGCCGGCGGCTTGGGACGTGAGGTGATTGTGAATCATGGTCAGCCTCCCTAGCCGTTCGATTGCGCGGCCTGCTTGATCGCTTCACGAATGCGGACATAGGTCCCACAGCGACAGATGTTGCCGGACATCGCGTCGTCGATGTCGGAATCTGTCGGATGTGGATTGCTCGCTAGAAGCGCCGAAGCCGACATGATCTGGCCCGACTGGCAGTAGCCGCATTGAACGACTTCGCGGTCGAGCCAGGCCTTCTGGATCTTGGCGCCCGCAGGTGTTGTACCGATGGCCTCGATTGTTGTGATCTCGGAGGTGCCGATGCTGTCGATGGGAGTGACGCAAGAACGGGTGGGAGCGCCGTCAACATGCACAGTGCATGCGCCGCAGAGCGCCATGCCGCAGCCGAACTTCGTGCCGGTCATGCCGAGCACGTCGCGCAACACCCACAACAGAGGAGTGTCGCCGTCAACGTCGACAGTCCGATCGACGCCGTTGACCTTGATTGTGAGGGGCATAGCTACCTCCGGGTGGTTTCGGTGGCGCTCTTATCCGCAGTCTAGCTCCGGGCGCCTTCAGTAGCGCTCACATTCTTCAGACTAGCCTTGCCGGGGCATGTCTCAAATGTCATAAAAGCGGCGTTTTAGGACGCTGGCCATGACCGGGAGACGCCTCATGCAGGGCATCGATGTCGTCGTCTTGCCCGGCTTTCAGGTGATGAGCCTCGCCGCACTTTCGGTCTTCGAATTCGCGAACAAGGAGATGGGCGAGCCTGTCTATGACGTGCGTCTGCTGTCCGAGACCGGCGGATTCATTCGCAGTTCGATCGGCGTCAGCGTAGCGACGGAGCCGTTCGACAATACGAATTTCGACACACTGATTGTCGGCGGCAGCGCCGTGGTCGGATCATTGACGCCAGGCGTGATCAAATTTCTGCACCAGGCTTTGGCGCGATACCGGCGGGTCGCCTCGACTTGCACCGGCGCGTTTGTCCTAGCCGAAGCAGGTCTGCTCGACGGCCGGCGCGCGACCACGCACTGGAACCGTGCGCGAGAATTGCAGGCAAGGTTCCCAAAAGTGAATGTGGAGGAGGACCACATCTTCATCATCGACGGTCCGGTGTGGACCTCGGCCGGGATGACTGCGGGTATCGATCTCGCACTGGCAATGATCGAAAAGGATCTCGGCGCGGACTTGGCCCGGGCCGTGGCCAGGAAGCTCGTCGTCTATCACCGGCGTGCGGGTGGCCAGTCGCAGTTTTCTGCATTGCTCAAGCTGGAGCCCAAATCAGATCGTATCCAGAGCGCGCTGGAATATGCGAAGCGCAATCTCGATACTCCGCTGACGGTTGGACAGCTCGCCGAAGTGGCGCATCTAAGTTCGCGCCAGTTCAGCCGTGCGTTCCGCGCCGAGACCGGCCAATCGCCGGCCAAGGCGATTGAGAACCTGCGAGTCGAGGCCGCCCGGCTGATGATGGAGCAAAGCCGCCACCCGATCGACGTCATCGCAAGGCAAACGGGTTTTGCCGATCGTGACCGCATGCGCCGCGCCTTCCTACGCACTTTCGGACAGCCGCCCCAGGTGATCCGGCGAAACGCGCGTGCAAAAGCAACGGCCTGAACGAGGGGCGATTGCGCTTAACGCCAATGGTCCGCACTGCGGCAAAATCCGGGTTTGGGCGAGGTTAATAAGGAACGACTTCGAGCTATGGATTCTGGCACATGTGCGTCATCAGATCTGGTGTCAACCGCAACAACGACACGGCCCCGCAATCGTGCACCGGTGATTACGCACGTAACACTAATGCGGAGAGTTTAAGCGGCGGGGAGGAACCCTAAACCTGCTCGATGCTTGTGGACCCGATGAAGGCTCCCGGATCGACCCACTCGTAACGCCATCGTTTTTTGCTTGGCCGCCATGTCCGGCAGACCGGGCCGCCGTCAACAATGGCCCTGACATGCCATAGCTTATTTAGCATTCGGAATTGCGCGCCGGGCCGAACCCACGCTGGCAGTTCGATTTCGTCGCGGTCACTCACTGCGCGGCTCTTAGCTGACGGAGGGGGCGATACTGGCGGGTCAGAACGAAAAGCATAGGGGGACTCTTGATGACGAGCAGCCCCCCCGCCGCGCCGATATGAGACGTTGAACATTTAGCGGCGCCGCTTATTCCCGAACTGCGACTCGCCATAGGCAGCACAGCGTGGGTCGGTAATGTGCTCGCTCGCATCGACGGCCTTCCTGCCCCCGCCCCCCTGCGTCAGGAGATGGAAGGGGGAAATCTGCGCTCGAAAAAATTGACGGGTAACTTTGGTGGCAGTGCTGTTTCGCCCAGCGCGTTTATCCGTCACGTCCACAGAGTCAGGCCGATCAATCTCAATTGTCTGATCGGTCGAATAGCCGCGCGACATACTTCGTCTCTTCTTCGATCGGAATCGAGGCAGTGACCGACGCAGTGGTCGCACCATTTAGAGAGCGAGACTTAATGGTCACAGGGCCAAGCGTCGCGAAGCGCGACCATCATCAAATCTAGCGCGCTCTCGCGCCGTCGTTCCGGATGGGTGTCAACAAAGCGCAGAAACGCCCGCGCACCCTGCCTGATGGGCACCCCAAGAGGAACGCAGATGCGCAGTTCTGTTTCAAGGTGGCTTCCCGTTTCCATCAGCGCGGCGACCAAGCCCGAACAAAATCCGGCTTCAAGCATCTCCACGTTGTTCGTAGCCTTAGTGCCCTCGCCCGCTACCACACGGCAACCAAGCTCCAATTGTGGCACATCATAATATCGCATAGCGGTGGCAGGCTCGCCGCTCCCAATGACCAATGACACAACGACCACCAACATCAAATCAAAGCGTCCCAACCGACTCTCCGTTGGATTCGGCCGGCGTTTGCTCCGCGCGCGCCA
>DASXOK010000454.1:0-4667 GCA_036494425.1 Pseudolabrys sp. | reverse complement strand
ACAGCGTCACCGTCGGCGAAATAACGGCGCGACGACGGTCTACGCGTGTCCGGCTTCGCTCGACAGCATGCCGAGATCGATTCCGATTTTGCGCAGCGCTTTTTCGTATTTGCCGCCGACGTCGCTGCCGAAGATCAATTCCGGATCGGCATCGCAATGCAGCCAGCCGTTCTGCTGGATCTCCTCCTCGAGCTGACCCGGCGCCCAACCGGCGTAACCGAGCGCGAGAATGGCGTTCTCCGGCCCGTTGCCGCGCGCGATCGCCTTGAGGATATCGAGCGTCGCGGTGAGGCAGATGCCTTCGTCGATCGGCAAGGTCGAGTTCTCGATGAAGAAATCGGCCGAATGCAGCACGAAACCGCGTCCGGTCTCGACCGGCCCGCCCTTGAGAACCTTCACGTCCTCGGCCTGGGTCGGGAGCTGGATGCGCTCGGTTGCGGGGATGACCTCGAGTTGCACAAGCAGATCGGGGAATTTGATGTTCTGCGCCGGCTGGTTGACGATGATGCCCATGGCGCCTTCGGTGGAGTGTGCACAGACGTAAATCACGGTACGCGCGAAGCGTTCGTCGCTCATGGCAGGCATGGCGATCAGCATCTGACCGTCCAGATAGCCTCGGGCGGAGCCGGAATCGTCCAGTGCAGGTGAGTTTTTCATGGCGAAAGGTTACCCGATCGGCGTCTCTTTGCAAACGACGCGTGCAGCGTAAAGTTCACTCGACCACCATCAGATTCGACCTAGAAATTGTGGCGAAATGGCTGTCTTGCTTAAATTGAGATCACCCTCCAGTCACAGGGAATTCAGTGGCACGGCACGCAAGTACCGAATAGAGCGATAATCATGCATATGATTGCCAAGACCCTGTGCACAACATTTGTGACCGGCAGCCTCGCCATCTCACTTGTAAGCGCCGCGCGAGCCGCCGACGCCTCGGCGTGGAGCGACGATACCCGCTCGGCCCTGCGTCTGATCGCCGGCAGTAACGCGAGCGGGGCGACGCAGTTGCACGCCGGCGTCGAAATCAAGATGCGGCCGGGCTGGCACACCTATTGGCGTTATCCCGGCGATTCGGGTGTACCCCCGCGCTTCGATTTCTCCGGCTCTGAGAATCTCAAGTCGGCGAAGGTGCTTTACCCGGCGCCGAGCCTGCACAGCGACGAGGGTGGACAATCGCTCGGCTACGAAGGCAGCGTGATCTTTCCTGTCGTGGTGACCGCTGCGACGCGAGGCAAGCCGGTACAGCTTCGTCTCAAGGTCGAATACGCAGTCTGCGAAAAACTTTGCGTGCCGGCAGAAGGCCGCGTTGAACTTCCACTCGGCGATGCGACGAGCAGCGAGGATGCCGCGCTCAAGAGCGCGCAAGCGCAAGTGCCTGAACTGGTGCCGGCTGCCGACGTCGGGCTGAGCGCACGCCGCGTCGACAACGGGCCGAAGCCACTGGTGATGGTCGATCTCACCGCACCCGCGGGGAAACCAGTCCAGTTGTTCGTTGAAGGACCCTCGCCGGAATGGGCGCTGCCCATCCCGAAGCCTGCGCAAGGCGCACCCGCGGGGCATCAACATTTCGCATTCGAGCTCGACGGACTGCCGCCCGGCGTCGATCCGAAGGGACAGTTCGATCTCACCTTCACGCTTGTCGGCGGCGACCGTCCGCTCGAGGTCAAGACCCACCTCGACTAAGCGCGCGTAAGGGCGTAATTACCGCTTACTGACACGCAACCGGTCACGCAACGAGGAGCCTCATGCCAATCACAGTCGGAGACAAGCTGCCCAACGCGACCTTCCGGGTCATGACGGCCGACGGCCCGAAGCCCAAGACCACCGAAGAGGTTTTCAAGGGACGCAAGGTTGCGCTATTCGCGGTGCCGGGCGCATTCACCCCGACCTGTACCAATCTGCACATGCCGAGCTTCCTCAAGAACATCGATGGCTTCAAGGCGAAGGGCGTCGACGCAGTCGCAGTGACCGCCGTCAATGACGCCTTCGTCATGAAGCAATGGGCGAAGGAAACCGGCGGCGACGGCAAGATCGATTTTCTGGCCGACGGCAGCGCCGAATTCGCCAAGGCGGTCGGCCTTGAGCTCGACGCCACCGGTGGCGGCCTTGGCATCCGTTCGAAGCGCTATTCGATGCTGGTCAACGACGGCGTGGTGAAGCAGCTCAACATCGAGGAAGCGCCGGGCAAGTGCGACATCTCCGGCGGCCAGACGCTGCTCGGGCAAATCTAAGTATTTGCTGATTTACGCTTTGATAGATTGTCGCGAATGGCCGGGCTCGTCCCGGCCATTCTCATTTCGCCGGCGACTTCGCCTTCATCGCTCCGACTGCGCCGGCGCGCGCCGCGACAAGACCGTCGCGCGCGAGTTGATCGGCGCGTTCGTTCATGGCGTGACCGGCGTGCCCCTTCACCCAGTGCCAACGGATGGTGTGCTGGGCGAGTGCCGTATCGAGCCGCTTCCACAGGTCGACGTTCTTGACCGGACTCTTGTCGGCGGTGCGCCAGCCGTTGCGCTTCCATGAGTGGATCCAGCTCATGATGCCGTTGCGCAAATATTGGCTGTCGGTGTGGATGTCGACGACGCAGGAGCGCTTGAGCGCTTCCAGCGCCGAGATCGCCGCCATCAGTTCCATACGGTTATTCGTGGTGTGCGGCTCGCCGCCCATGAGTTCTTTTTGGTGGTCGCCGAACGTGAGGATCGCGCCCCAGCCACCCGGCCCCGGATTGCCGGAGCAGGCGCCATCCGTATAGACGGTGACCTGTTGCTCGCTCATGTCTTTTCCTTGCGCATGATCTTATCCGAAAACCGGTTCCCACTTTTCGGGATCATGCGCGATAAAACCCGTAATCGTGCGCGCTCTTCACCGACTGATGGAAGCGCAGCTTGCGGAAATATTCCAGTGGGTCCTTCGGTTTCACCAGCGCGCCGTTCGGCACTGCCAGCCAATCGACCAGTCGCGTCAGCAGGAAGCGCATGGCGGCCCCACGGGCCAGCACCGGCAACGCGGTGTATTCGGCCTCCGAGAGACGGCGCACGGCATTGTAGCCTCGCAGCAGCGCGCGGCCCTTGGTAATGTTGTAGGAATGATCCTGCTCGAAGCACCAGGCGTTGAGACAGATCACCACGTCATAGGCGAGCGTGTCCGTGCAGGCGAAATAGAAGTCGATCAGTCCCGACAGCTTATCGGCGAGGAAGAACACGTTGTCGGGAAACAGATCGGCGTGGATCACGCCTTGCGGCAGTTCGCGCGGCCAGAGCTTCTCCAGCGCGTTGAGCTCCTTGGCGATCTCGTCGCAGAGGCCCGGCCGCACGCTGTCGCCGCTTTCGCGCGCATGCTCATAGAGCGCCGACCAACTGTCGATCGTCAGCCCGTTAGGCCGCTTCATCGTGAAGTCGGCGCCGGCGAGATGCAGCCGCGCCAGCGCCTCGCCCACGGCGGCACAATGAGCAGCGTTCGGCCTGCGAATCCACAATCCATCGAGGAAGGTGACGATCGCCGCCGGCTTGCCGGCGAGACGTCCGAGCATGCCGCCCTGTTTGTTCTTCACGGGCTGCGGGCAATTGATGCCGCGCGCCGCGAGATGCTCCATCAGCGCGATGAAGAACGGCAGGTCTTTTTCGGCGACGCGTTTCTCGTAGAGCGTGAGAATGAAATTGCCGGTGCTCGTGTGCACAAGGAAGTTCGAATTCTCCACGCCCTCGGCGATGCCTTTGTAGGAGAGCAGTTCGCCAATGTCGTAGCCGGCGAGAAAGCGGGTGAGATCATCCGCCGTGACGTCCGTATAGACGGCCATGAGGCAGCTACTCCGCCGCCTGCGTCTCCCGCAGGGGGCGGGGTAGCGGGAAGAACACCCCCTCCTCGGCGGCGGAGATGGTCTCGACGTTCATGACGTAGCGCGCGGCGAACGCGTCGAGGATCTCTTCGACAAGGACTTCCGGAGCGGAGGCACCGGCGGTGACGCCGAGCTTCTTTATGCCGTCAAAGAACGACCAGTCGATATCCGCGGCACGCTGCACCAGCACGGCGCGCGGGCAGCCCGCACGCTCAGCCACTTCCTTCAGGCGCTGCGAGTTCGAAGAGTTGGGCGCACCGACGACGACCATGGCGTCGACGACCGGCGCGACGCGTAACACCGCCTCCTGCCGGTTTGTGGTGGCGTAGCAGATGTCTTCCTTGTGCGGGCCGACGATCTCGGGGAACCGCGCCTTAAGCCGCTCGACAATCGCGGCGGTGTCCTGCACCGACAGCGTCGTCTGCGTCACGAAGGCCAAGTTGGTGCGGTCCTTGGGGACGAACTTGTCGACGTCCTCGATACCCTGCACCAGCGTGACGCTGCCGGGGGGGAGTTGCCCGATCGTGCCGACGACCTCGGGGTGTCCAGCGTGGCCGATCAGCACGATCTCGCGGCCGCGGCGGTAATGGATCTCGGCCTCGCGGTGCACCTTGGTCACCAGCGGGCAGGTGGCGTCGAGGGTCAGGAGGTTGCGGCGTCCCGCCTCGGCCGGCACCGCGCGCGGCACGCCATGGGCGGAGAAGATGACCGGTTGGCCGTCGTCGGGAACCTCGTCCAGTTCCTCGACGAAGATGGCGCCCTTCTTGCGCAGGCCATCCACGACGTAGCGGTTGTGGACAATCTCGTGGCGGACGTAAACCGGCGCCCCGTAAAT
>DASXOK010000453.1:0-4836 GCA_036494425.1 Pseudolabrys sp. | reverse complement strand
GTGGCTTTCGGTTGTTGTCGGTGTCGCGGCGCTACTCTTGGCCGCCCTGACCGACCATCCCACCGGGATCGTCCGCATCATTCCCTACTGGCTGCACCTTTGGGTCGATCGCGCCGTGGGGGTGGTGTTTATCATCGCCCCGTTTGCCTTCAAATTCGCTGGGCTCGACGCCTGGTACTACTGGGTCCTCGCTGCCGCTGTCCTGCTCACGACGTCAGTCTTTAACGCGCCTGAGGAGCCAGTCGCGATGCGGTCGGGGTTGGAGAGGCGCACAGCGGGTTGAAGGCGGCGACGGCGTCGTCGAGTGTCGAGACGTTGCCGATGTTCGTCCGTGACGACTTGGGGAGGGCGAGCGGTTCTCCCCTCCGTCATATCACCCATTGCGCCACCATCGACTGCCGTAACGCCCTCTAGGGTCAAGGCTGCGCAACTTGCTTTGATTTACGAACGGCAGTGAGGGCCGTCGCAGCGCTATTCCCCGCCGCTATCGAAACGATACGTGCCGGCTATTGGAAAATTTCGTCCCGCGCTGTGATCAATCTCTACCACGGTCGCGGATTTCATCGAGTAACGCCCAGGGCAACCGTTTCAACCAACACGAACAGGAGATCAATAATGTCCCAGTCCTTTCCACTCCCTACTGAACCCGAAGGCGTTATCCCGGCGCTGATTGAGCGGTTTAACTCCGGGAGGGTCAGCGAGATGATGGCCTTGCACGAACCGAAGTCCGTGTTCGTCGCGAATGACGGGCGAACCATCACTGATCACGCAGAGATCGCCGCCCGACTCGAGCAAGATCTCAAGCTCGGCCTGCCGTTGAAGGCCATAGTGCGCCATGTGTTCGTCGCCGACGATATCGCCCAGATCGTGGTGGACTGGTCAATTGATGGTATAGGGCCCGACGGCAAGCACGTGCACCTCGGAGGCTCGGCATGCGATATCGTGCGCCGCGGCGCGGACGGACTCTGGCGGTACATAATCGATAATAATCAAGGGACGGCGGTGCGACAGCCCGCCTGACATATATGCGCCACGGCAGCTGTCGGCGATGGAGCCACTCTTCAGCCTGGTGTCGACGGTCACCGCCACTTGGTGAAACTACCTGGTCGGAGATTTCGGACCTGTGCGCCCGAATTCTCCGGGCGACGACGGATGCACGGCTCGATGCAAAACGCGGCACCAGTAATCAACGAGGCTCGCCGGGGCGGAACGCTCCGGCTGGCATTCTTATCTGCGGTAGTCTCCCTGGTGGTCTCGTTTGCCGCGGCGGCCGCGCCGATCCCTCTGTACAACATCTACCGGGCGGAGGACGGGTTCACCAACGCCGGTATCTCGATGGCCGTCGTCGCCTACGCCGTCGGCACCATCGGCGCACTGCTGGTGCTGGGACGATTGTCCAATCATCTGGGCCGCCGGCTCACTGCGATCGCTAGCCTCGGCCTGCTCCTGCTGGGCTGTCTGCTGTTGCTGAATGTGCACGACATGGGCGCCCTGCTGGCCGGTCGGCTCCTGGTGGGCGTCGGTACCGGGTTGGCCAGCAGCACCCTGACCTCCTACATCGTCGACGCGGCGCCCAGCAGGCCAGAATGGTTGGCCTCCGTTGCCTCCAGCCAGGGACCGATGCTCGGCCTCTCCGTCGGCGCCATCGCTTCCGGCGCCCTGGTCCAGTTCGGCCCCTGGCCACGCGACCTCATTTACCTGGTTTGCGTCGGCTTCCTGTTACTGTCTGCTGCACTCATCGCCATCAGCCCGGAAACAGCAACTCCGACGCCGGGTGCTTGGCGATCGCTGCTACCTCGGATCCGCGTACCGGCCCGGGTCAGGCATCTGCTCCCTGTCGCGGCAGCGGTGTTCCTGGCCACCTGGGCGACCGGAGCCTTCTACCAAGCGTTCGTGCCTGCGCTGGTCGAAGATCAACTCCACACCCGCAGCCCGCTCATCCTCGGACTGGTGTTCGCCGCCTATATGACCCCCAGCGTTCTCGGCGCTCCCATCGGCGGCCGGTTCACATCCGCGGTAGCCCAACGCGTCGGCATGATCACCTTCCTGGCCGGAATGATCGGCATCATCACAACGATAAACGCCGGCACACTGGCGTTGTTCATCATCGCAACCATAGTCGCCGGCGCCGGCCAAGGCATCGCTATCAGCGCCGCCACCCGTGGGCTGCTGCACGGCAGCACCCTAGGCGACCGGGCACCGATATTCAGCGCGATCTACCTCCTCTGCTACAGCGGCGCCACCTTCCCCAGTCTCATCTCTGGCCAACTTTCCAACACCTTCTCGTTACCGCAGATCGCCTTCGGATACGGGGTACTTGCCCTCGTCGCCACCCTGTTCACTGTCCTCGGTGCACGCAATCCGCACACTGACGCGATCGGGAACAGCACCTGCGACAGCACTTCGACCCTCGACGATGCCGTCGCCGCCTTCAACCCGACCGAGCGACACGCGGGGAAGACGATCATCCGCGTTCGACCGTGAGGCCTCGGGGAGAGCGAGCGGTTCTCCCCTCCTCGTGGATGATCGTCGCCTTTTGGATCGTGGTGATCGTCTCGGCACAAATCCAGGCGGAAGACTCGACCATGTCCTGGCGCAGCTCGGCCTGCTTATCTAGGAAACGGAAAGTGACACTCAATCATCCAATTTTCACGCGCTGGCCGGCACAGTACCCCGATCGACTGCAACTCTTTTCCCTCCCGACGCCCAATGGGGTGAAGGTCGGCATCATGCTTGAGGAAACGAGCCTCGCCTACGAGCCGCACCGGATCGACATTTTGGCGGACGAAAGCCACGACGCGGCCTTTCTCGCGCTCAACCCCAACGGCAAGATTCCCGCAATCTACGACCCCGACGGGCCGAGCGGCGCGCCGCTCGCGCTGTTCGAATCGGGCGCGATCCTCCTCTATCTTGCCGACAAGACGGGACAATTTATCTCTGCCGATCCGAACACCCGCTACGAAACGATCCAGTGGGTGATGTGGCAGATGGGCGGAGTCGGGCCGATGTTCGGCCAGGTCGGCTTCTTCAACAAGTTCGCCGGCAAGGCCTATGAGGACAAGCGCCCGCGCGACCGCTACGCAACCGAATCAGCGCGGCTGCTCGGTGTCCTCGACGAACGGCTCGCCGGCCGCGACTGGGTGATGGGCGCTGACTACAGCATCGCCGATATTTCGCTGCTCGGCTGGGTACGCAACCTGATCGGCTTTTATGAAGCGCGCGAGCTCGTCGGCTTCGACCGCTTTCTTCAGGTGCAGGCGTGGCTCGACCGGGGCCTCGCGCGTCCGGCGGTGCAGCGCGGGCTGCAAGTGACGGCGGCTTAGAAAGGGTCTGCTTGAGGTTGAATTGATGTTGCGAGGAGTGATCCGCGAACGGACGCGGCGGCTCGGCTTCAGGCCGATGGCCAATAAGCTCGCGCGCCGCGAATCGCTCGACCTGACCTGAGTGATTAGGTCGTGAGCAGCGCGCCCCTGATCCTGACCGACGGCGGCCTGGCGCTCTCCGAGCCTAAGGCCGTCGGCGCGGAGGGCTGCACCAAGGTGCTCGCCGCGTCGAGCCTGGGCAGCGGCCTCGTGTTCGTCACCAGCGCTGTCGTCACGGTCGCGCTCGCCGCGATTGGCCGAGACATGCGCCTGTCGCCCATCGACCTGCAGTGGGTGATGAACGCCGAGCTCCTGCCGCTCGCGGCCCTGACCTTGGTCGCCGGCGCTCTGGGTGACCGGTTCGGACAGAAGCGGATCTTCCTCGCGGGGATCGCTCTCTATGGCCTGAGCGCGGCCGCGATTGGTTTCGCGCCGAGTTTCGCGCCGCTCATCGTCGCCCGGTTCTTGCAAGGCCTGGGCGAAGCATTGATCCTGCCCAACGGCCTTTCCGTGCTCGGGAAGGCCTTTCCCGCCGACAAGAAAGCCCGTGCGGTCGGCATCTGGTCCGCCGCCGCGGCTGTCGCCAGCGGCGTCGCGCCCGCGATCGCCGGCGCGATCCTCGATCAGGGGTCGTGGCGGACAACCTTTCTAATGCTCCTGCCCGTGGTCGCCGGCGCGCTGGCCGTTGGCGCCGTGTGGATACCCAGGGACTCCCCGACCAGCCACACCCGGGTCGACGTCGGCGGCGCGGTCCTCTCGACAGTCGGGCTCGGCGGGCTGGGCGCGGGGCTGACCAGCCTTACCAACAGTTCCGGTCTGAACCTTTGGGTGTTCGCCACCCTGATCGTCGGTCTGGGCGGCTTAGCCGGCCTCATCGTGACCGAACGGCGATTAGGCGACAACGCCATGCTGTCCCCCTCCCTCTTCACCTCGCGGTCGGTCGTCGGCGCGAACCTGTTCACCGCGCTCCTCTACGGGCCATTCACGGTCATGCTAACCTTGATCCCGTTCGTAATGATCCGGGGCGCACACCTGCCCACGCTGGTGGCGGGCCTGGCCTTCATTCCCCTGCAAGTGCTGATTACGGTCGTCGCGCCGCTCGCCGGCATGCTCTGCCGCCGGTTCGGCCGGCGCTTGCCATTGTTCGCCGGCGGTGCCGTCGTCGCGTTGGGATGCGCCATGGCGCTCCGTGTCGGTTCGAACGCGACCTATTGGGCGGACATCTTCCCCCCCATCCTGTTGCTGGCGCTGGGCATGAGCCTGGCGATCGCGCCGTTGACGACCCTCGTCCTCACCTCCGTCGAGCCCGATCGCGCCGGAACCGCGTCTGGCGTCAACAGCGCGGTCTCGCGCGTCGGGTCGCTCTTCGCCATCGCCCTGCTCGGCGGCGTCCTGCAGCAGGGCGGTCCTCAGCTGTTCTCAGGATTCCACATGGCGATGGCTGTCGCCGCGGTCGCCTGCGTTCTCGCCACGC
>DASXOK010000452.1:0-1737 GCA_036494425.1 Pseudolabrys sp. | reverse complement strand
GGGTCCTGGTTGTAGTCGAGGCCGGCGGTGCCGAAGGCAAGGTCGAGATCGGCGACGACGGAATCCATCGCCAGATCGCGCGCGATCGCGAAAGCCACGTTGTGGGCGACGGTCGAGGCGCCGACGCCGCCCTTGGCGCCGACCACCGCGATGATGCGGCCGACCGACTTCGCCTCGGGCGCCGAGAACAGGTTGCAGATCGAGCGCACGATGTCGAGCGCGCCGACCGGCGTGATCACGTAGTCGCTGACGCCTCGGCGCACCAGTTCGCGATAGAGCGTGACGTCGTTGATGCGGCCGATCACCACGACGCGGGTGCCGGGGTCGCAGACGGTGGCAAGCTGATCGAGGCCGCCCAGGATGTCGGTGCGGGCGTCCGCCTCCAGCACGATCACGTTCGGCGTCGGTGCGCTGCGGTACGCCTCGATGGCGGCGCTGACGCCTCCCATCTGGATCTTGAGATGGGCTTTGCCGAGCCGGCGGTCTTCGCCCGCCGACTGCACGGCAGCGGCAGTTTCCACGGATTCGCAGAAGGCCTGCACGGACACCCGCGGCGACGGCGCGATATGATCCTCCGCCGGGGGCGCCGCCGCCTCCTGCTTCTGTTCGGATTTCTGGCGAGCGTAGCTGATCATTTTCCTACATCGCTGAGTTTGGCCTTTTCGCCCTCAGGATAGGACGTCGCCGTTGTGTTACCCAGGCGATACTTCTCGAAGCCTTCGCGGCGCCGCTCGGTGTAAGCCGGCGTCTCCGGACGCGGCTGCACGAGGTCCGACGGATTTGCCACCATCGCGGCCATGTTGCGCTGATAGGCGCAGCCGAAATTGTAATATTGCTTGTTGTCGAAGTAGCTCGGGTTGTTGATCGAGGGGCCGACGTCCTCGGGCCACAGGCCGCAAGGACCGGCTTCCGCCTTCATGCGGGGATAGCTGATCCGGATCGCGGCAAGGTGCTTCGGGTTCTCCGGATGATAGGGACGCAGGGCCACGGCGCGCGGCGGCACGCCGGCGACGCCGAACGTCGCCTGGATCTCGCGCGCGGAATCGGCCGCGGCACGTGCATTCGGCGTATCGACGGGAACGTCGACGCTGATCACGCCGGTCCCGCCGTGCATCCACGATTGCGCGACGCCGACCACGTCGGCGCGCTGTTCGGCGGTCAACCCGCCGCGGCCGCGTCCGACGAACACGACGATGGATTGGTTGGCTTCCTCGACCGCGATCGGATGGCGCAGGCGATAGTCACCGGGGACGCTATCCACGACCTGGTGGTTGTCGTGGACACAGGCGCCGAGTGCGACGGCGACGCCGACGAGCGCGCCCGCCATGCGGAGGCTGCGACTGAAACTGTGGGAGATGCTGCCTGTCATCGGTTCAAGTCCTAAATCCCGTCTCAGTCGGTGATGAAGCCGTAGGTGCCGCGATAGTTCGATGCCGGCTCCGGATTGCGTCCGGGTACGCCGTAGATGCGATTGAGACTGCCCAGCAGCTGGGCTTGCGGGTCGGCCGACGCGGCGAATCCGTCATCCGGGCGTGACAGGTCCTTCTGCGCCACCGCGCGCACCACGTAAGGCGTCACCAGCACCATCAGCTCGGTCTGGCTGTTGATATAGTCGCGGCTTCGGAACAGCGTGCCGAGGACCGGCAGCTGCATCATGCCGGGCAGGCCACTGATCGCCTGTTTGGTCTGGTCCTGGATCAAGCCGGCCATCGCCATCGAGCCGCCGGAAGGAATCTC
>DASXOK010000451.1:0-3782 GCA_036494425.1 Pseudolabrys sp. | reverse complement strand
TAGATCAGCGGCATCATCGAATGGGAATTCTCGAACACCGTCGCGACCGAGAAATCCGACGTGACATAGCAGATCGCCAGCGCCGTGAACGACAGCGCGACGAAGAAGAACTGCATCAGCGCGGTCGAGTCCGCGAGCCGCATCAGCGCGCCATCGTTCCGCCGCGCTCCGATCACCGGCGCAACGGACTGGATCAGTCCAAGGGCCAGCGCCAGCACCAGCGCATAATGACCGAGCTCGGGGATCACTTCATCTCCCCTTCCTGCCAGCGTCCCGATTTCTTCAAAGCGTCGACGACTTCCTTCGGCATATATCGTTCATCATGCTTGGCGAGGACCGTATCCGCAATGATAGCACCGCCGCCGTCGATCTTCCCTTCCGCCACGACGCCCTGCCCTTCGCGGAACAGGTCCGGCACGATCCCCTGATAGCGCACCGGGATGTCGTGATTGCCGTCCGTCACCTCGAACTGAATGCGCAGATCGTCGCCGCGCTGGACGCTGCCTTCCTTGACCAATCCGCCGACACGAATCCGTGTTCCCGCCGCGATATGTTTTTCCGCGACATCACTCGGCGAATTGAAAAAAACGATCGAGCCGCTCAACGCATTCAGCACGAGCCCGACCGCGATCGCCAGCATGCCGACGCTGCTTCCGATCAAAATCAGCCGCCGCTGCTTGCGCGTCATTCTCTGCTCAGCTTTCGAGCCCTAAGGCTTTGATCATGTCTTCGACGCGGCGTAATTTGCCGGGGTCGCCGGCGAAAGCGCGCTTGGCATCCGCAGCGGCGGCAAGGGCTTTGTTGCGGTCGCCGAGCACAATATAGGCCCGCAGCAGGCGCTGCCACCCTTCGATGTCATCGCTGTTCTGCTTCAGACGATCGGCAAGCCGCGCCACCATGCCGCGGATCATGTCGCCGCGATCCTTCTCGCTCATGCCATTCGCGGCGGCGACGTCATCCGCGTTCGGGCCGGGAGCCGTGGCCGCAACGGGCGGGGTGCCGCCCACACGCGCCAGCGACTCGCGCACTGTCGCGGCCCAGGGCGCATCCGGCGGCGCCTTCTCCAGCATGCCGCGCCAGATAGCCGCAGCCTTCGGCTTGTCGCCATCCTGCTCGGCGGCAAGGCCGAGGAAGAACTGCGCCTTCAGCGCGTTGGCGTCGAGCGCCACCGCGCGCTCGAAGGCGCTCTTCGCCTCGTCGGTGACGATGCCGTTCGAGGCCGCGGTCAGCGCTTCGCCGAGATCGGCCTGCCGCTCGGGTGTTTCACCGGAGAGCGCCAAGAGCTTGCGCCGTGCGAAGACCGCGTCGGCATAGCGCCCGAGCCGCAGATAGACCGGCGCCAGAACTTCGTAGCCGCGCGCATCGTTGGGATCGCGCTCGATATGCGCCTCGACCTGCGACACCAGGGCGGAGATCGAATTGTTTTGGGGCGCGGCGCGCAATCGAGCCGCCAGTGGCTCGCCCGGCAATTGCGGCGAGCCGAGCGCAAGGTAAAGCGCGGCTGCGCCGAGCGGCAGCAGCACGAGCCCGGCGACCGCGGTCGCGCGCCGGCGCCATAACGGCGATGCCGCATCCGAAACTTTTGCCGTCTTCGCCGCGTCGGCCGCGCCAATCAGCCGCCGCGACACCTCGACGCGGGCGGCCTCCGCTTCGGCCTCGCCGATGAGACCGGCGGCGCGGTCGCGGCCGATTTCGTCCAATTGGTCGCGGTAGACGGCGATATCGCTGCCCCCCGGCGTCGCGCCACGGCGCGACAGCGGCCAAAGCACGGCGAAAATCGCCGCCGCCGTCATCAGCGCGAAGACTAGCCACAGGGTCATTGAGCCATTCCGCCTCCACCGCCTTGGGACCAGGGCGGCGTGTGCAAGGGGCATACATCAGGCCCAATGATGGCGGCAATGAGCAAGATCACGCAGCCGCCGGGGCGGGAAAACTCGCGGAAATGTCAGCCGCGCGCGCTCTTGCGCTCGGAGGCCTCCGCCACCTCGGCGGCCTTCCCCAGCATGGCCGCGTAATCCTTGCCGAAGACCTTGGCCGAGAGCCGTACCGCCGCATCGATTTGCGACAGGCGGAAGCTGCGATCCGCGTCGCTCGCATGACGCACGCCCTCGAGCAGCGCGCGCGAGCCGTCGTCGAGATAGCGCTGTAGCTCGGAACAGGTGCGCTGCGTCATCTCGCTGATCGCAAGCTCGCCTGCGAAGGTGCGGCAGACGCCGACGAATTCGACCAGCGCCTCGGTCTCGGCAACATCGTCCGGGTCGAGCGTGGAATAAGGACGGATGTCGGAGGATGGGCGCGGCCGCAGCAGCCGGCGCACGCGGCCCGGCATGGACTCGATTTCCGAACGCAGGAGATCGGAGATTTGCGCGCGTTGCGCGGCAAGCGCGCGGCCCCAGGTGCTGTCCACCGGCAGATCGAGCTCGGTGCGAAGACCGCGCGCGCAGTCATGGATGGTCTTGAGCAGCACGCCGACGGCGACGCCCTGCCCGGTCCGCAGGTCGTTGCGCAATTCGCCGACCAGCCGTTCGAGCTCGGCGAGCACAATCGTCACCGTCACGGCGTAAGGCGTCTCAGCAACACGCGCCGCCGTATCGCTGCCCGCCGCGCTGACGCCGAAACGGATGAGCTGCCACGGCGCCGCCAGCCGGTTCATCACCAAGAGCAGCGAATAAAGCAAGAGATCGCGGTCGCGCGACGCGATGTTCTCGACCATCGCCTTGCAGTCGGCGATCTGCTGACTGGTGAGATTGCCGAGCCGCAGCGGCAGGTGCGCGCCCAATGTGGACAGCAGGTTGCGGCCTTTGAGCACGCTCTTAAGCGCGGCGGCATCGGCGGCATCGCGCGGCGTGCCGATCTGCGAACGCAGGCGCCGGAGCGTCTTCTCGTCGGCGGCGGCAGCAAAGGCGCCGTCGATGGCCACGCCGACTTTGTCCTGGAAGGCGCGCGCGAGCTTGACCGCCTTGTCTTCGTCGCCGGCGAGCAAAGCCTCGCCCACGGCATTGCGGTAAACCTCGGCCTCGTTCGCGACCAGGTCGCGGCGAATCCAGGTCCACAGTCCGTTGAGCGAGGAGCGCGCGATGCGGCCGGGATGCTTGTGATCGCCGCGGTCGTCGACCAGGAACGGCTCGAGTGGCGTGAAGAATAACCGCGCCGCATGTTCGACACGCAAGCCGCCCTCGCGCTGCTCGCGCACGATGTGACGCAGCTCTTGCAGCACGAGATCGGCGCCGACCATGTCGTCGCCGCGCAGCACGGCGCGTTCGAGCTCGCCGATCAGCAGCGAGCGCGCCTGTGGTGACAGCTCGCGCAAATAAGCCCGCAGCCGCTCGACCGTGGTCTCAGCGCCCGCCATGCCCCTCAATCCGTGAATATACCTGGCGGAATTGATAGCGCGGGGAGGCTTAAGGACTCTTTAAGGATGTTGGGGCGGCTTAGCTGAGCGCCGTCCAGGTGCCGTCCGGATTGCGGCAGGCGGTGCCGCGCACGGTCTGCGGCGTGCCGTCGATGTAGATGGTGTGCGTGTAGGAGCGGCAGTTGCGGCCGGCCTCCTGATAATATGGTCCCGGAACCACGGTGCCGTAACGGCCGGATTGCGGATTGCGCCACGAGACCGGCGCCCCAGGCGCACCATCGCTCAAGGCGCTCATCTGCGCCGCGTAGGCGCGCTGGCGGTCCTGCTCGTCGAGTGAGGCGCCGATGCGGTTGCCGATCAGCCCGCCGAGAAGACCGCCGATCGCCGCGCCGGCCAACCGGTTGCCGGTGCCGCCGCCCGCGACGGCCGC
>DASXOK010000450.1:0-2816 GCA_036494425.1 Pseudolabrys sp. | reverse complement strand
CAGCGCGCGTAGGTGCGGCGTCGATTGATTCGATTGTGATCGAGGCGCTGCAGCGCAATCCCGAACTCGAATCTTATCGCGCGGCGATTGCCATCGCACGTGGCGAGCGACGCACGGCGGCGGAGTATCCCAACCCCGATGTGAACACCGAGCTTGGCGTGAAGACGATCACCGGCGGTGGGAAAGGCACTGGACAGCTCTGGACGATTGGCGTCCTGCAACCTATTGATCTTCCGTCGCGCAGAGCTTTGCGCAAAGCAATCGCAGACCGGCAGATCGCGCTGGCAGAACTTGCGTTGCAGAGTTTCGAGCTGGAGCTGGCGAAGCGTGTTCGTCTGCTCGCGTATCAGACAGTTGTCGCGCGCGAGAAAGCGGCGGTAGTGGAGCAAGTGGCGGGACGCTTCCGCGACATTACGCGCGTGCTCAATGAGCGTGCGCCCGCGGGCGTCGCTCCAGCGCTCGAGGCGCGAATCCTTGAAGCTAACACCGTCGCACTTGATCGCACTCGCATCGAAATCGAGACGCAACTGCAAGTCGCGTCCTACCAGCTGAATCAACTCCGCGGCGCTGCGGCCGAGGCTCCGATTGAAATTGATGCAGAGGAACTGCGATTGACGCCGTTATCATCGATGACTCAACTGCTGGCGTTGGCGCGTAGTGGGAATTTCGATCTGCGCATGCGGCAGGTGGAACTCAAGCAGCAGGGCTTCAGGGTGCAGCTCACCGGTTCCGAGAAATGGACCGGCATTACCGCGGGTCCGTTTGTACACCGGGAAAATGCGGACACGCACGATCTGATGGCCGGCGTGAGCGTGAGATTTCCGCTGCCGTTATGGAATCAGAACAAGGGCGCCATCGACTCGGCGAAGGCGCGCGAAGTGCAGGCGGCGGCGAGTTTGAATGCGATGGTCCGCAAAGTGGAAAGCGAGATCGCGGCCGCGGTCGCGATGTACGACGCGCGATTGCGCGAGATTGCGCGCTGGACGCCGGAAATGCTCGGGCGAATGCGCGAAGCGGCTGAAACTGCGGACAAGAATTACCGGCTCGGTGCAATTCCGCTAACGACTTACACTGAATTGCAAAAGCAATATCTCGACGCGCAGACCACGTTGCTGAGTGCGCAAGCCAACGCACTGGAGGCACGGCACAACATCGAGTTGCTCATCGGTAAGCTCGAGACCGGCCGCACACCGCGAAGCGGCACGACGCAATCCTCGAAATGAGGTGAACGAATGATCGACAAAATCCTCGAATTCTCATTAAAGCAGCGCGCGATCGTTCTGCTCGCCGCCGTCGGCTTGCTCGTGGCGGGGATTTGGTCGGCTGTGCAATTGCCGATCGATGCCGTGCCGGACATCACCGGCGTGCAGGTGCAGATCAATGCGCAGGTCCCGGCGCTCGCGGCGGAAGAATCGGAGCTGCTTGTTACCCGGCCGCTTGAGATCGCGATGGCCGGCGTACCCGGCGTGGAGGAGATGCGCTCGCTGACGAAATTCGGACTTTCACAAATCACGCTGATGTTTCGCGATGGCACCGACATTTATCGCGCGCGCCAACTCGTCTCCGAGCGATTGCAATCCACGCTCGATCAATTGCCGCGCGGCGTTTCACCGAAGCTCGCGCCGATCTCCAGCGGGCTGGGCGAAATTTTGTATTACAGCGTTAACTACAAGCCTGGAGCAAAGAAGCCAGAGTCGCGCATCGAGCAGCTTGAGGAACTCACTGAACTTCAGGAATACACGATCAAGCCGTTGCTGCGCACGGTGCCCGGAGTCGCGGACGTCAACCAAAGCGGTGGCTATGAGCGACAGCTCGTCATCCAACCAAAGCCGCAGGCGCTCACAGCCGCGGGCATGACGTTCTCGGACCTGGCGAATGTCATTGCGGCAAATGTGGAGAACGCCGGCGGCGGTATCATCCAACGCGGCATTGACCAACTGAGCGTTCGCGCGGTGAGTCGCGCCAATACACTCGATGAGCTGGCGAAATTGCCCGTAAAATTCGCCGCGGGGGTCGAGCCGTTGAAGGTGAAGGACCTCGCTGACGTCAGCTATGGCACCAGGTTGCGCACGGGCGCGGCTACGCTCGACGCCGAAGAGGCGGTCATCGGCACGACGATGATGCTTGCGGGTCAAAACACCCGCGACGTCGCCGACCGCGTCAAAGCGCGCATCGTCGAGATTCAAAAGCAATTGCCCGACAACGTCGAGATTCACACGCAATACGATCGCTCAATTCTCATCAACAAAACGATCAGGACGGTGGAAGACAATCTGGTCAAAGGCGCCATTTTCGTCATTGCGGTGCTCTTTCTCTTGTTAGGCAATTGGCGCGCCGCGCTCATTGTCGCGCTCGCCATTCCGTTATCGTTCCTTTTCGCTATCACGGGAATGTTGAAGACCCACGTGTCCGGCAATTTGATGAGTCTTGGCGCGGTCGATTTCGGGATGATTATCGACGGCGCGGTGGTGATGGTGGAAAACGTCGTGCGCCGGCTCGGCATTCGGCAGCGCGAGCTGGGCCGCCGTCTCACGCGCGAGGAGCACATGCAAACCGTGCTTGCCGCCGGTAAACAAGTCGGCTGGCCGATGTTCTTCGGCGTTCTCATCATAACGATTGTTTACGTGCCAATCCTCGCCCTCACCGGCGTCGAGGGAAAAATGTTCCACCCGATGGCGATCACGGTGATGTTCGCACTGAGTGGCGCGCTCGTGCTTGCGCTTACGCTAATGCCGGTGCTCGCCTCGTTCTTATTGCGTGGGCATGTACGGGAAACCGAGAGCATTATCATTCGCGCGGCGAAAAGAATTTATCGG
>DASXOK010000449.1:0-2909 GCA_036494425.1 Pseudolabrys sp. | reverse complement strand
GCGCTGGCCGCTGTCGCCATCGCCTTCGTCACCGATCGGCTCGGCCCGCTCGACCGCATCACGCCGCTGGTGGTGCTCTCCGGCCTCGCGGCCGTCGTCGCCGGCGGCGACAAGGCGCGGCTTTATCGCGAGCGATTTGTCTCTTACGCTTGGCTCGGTCTGCTGATCGCGCCGCCGGCGATGGTCGTGCTCGGCCTCGCGCTGTTGCCCTGGACGTTCAAGATAGAGCTCGCCATCGCGCAGCCGGCCAATGCCGAAGGCCGCTTCTTCGGTGAAAGCTTCCAGCGGCGCACCGGCAAGCCGCTCGAATACGTCACCGGCGACATGCGTGTCGCGCCGCTGGTCGCGCTCGGCGCGCCGGGCCGCCCGCATGTCTACTTCAACTGGGCGCCCGAACGCAGCCCCTGGGCGACGCCTGAGGACATGCGCGCGCATGGCGGCCTGCTGCTGTGGCCGCTGGCCGACAATGCAGGTGCGCCGCCGGCCTTGCTGAAATCGCAATTCCCCGATCTGGTTCCGGAAGTGCCGCGCGCGTTCCCGCGCCCGGTGCAGGGCTTCCTGCCACTCATCCGCTTGGGCTGGGCCGTGATCCGGCCTCCGGGTCAGTGATAGCTCTCGCCTTCGGCGACCTTGCCGCGGAATAGCCAGTACACAAAGATGATGTAGCCGAGGATCATCGGCAGCAGGAACAGCGTGCCGAGCAGCATGAAGATCTGGCTCGCCGGCGCCGCGGCGGTGTCCCAAATCGTGAGCGACGGCGGAACGAGATAAGGAAAGTTCGAGATCACCAGCCCGGCATAGCCGAGCAGGAAGAGCGCGATCGTTGCGAGGAAGGGCCCCACGTCGCGACCTTCGTCGAGCCAGCGCCAGATGAGATAGGCCGTCAGCGCAGTGATCGACGGCACCGGCCACAGGAAATAGAAATTCGGCAGCGAGAACCAGCGCTCGGCAATGCGCGGCGACATCAGTGGCGTCCACAGGCTGACCACCGCCATGAACAGAAGCACCAGCCCGAGAAAGATTTTGGCCTGCGTGCGCGCGCGGCGCGCGACCGGACCTTCCGTCTTCATCGCCAGCCAGGTTGCGCCGAGCAGGCCATAGCCGCAGATCAGGCCCAGACCGCAGAGTAAAGAGAATGGCGTCGCCCAGTCCAACGGGCCGCCGCTGTATTGACCATTGCTGACCGGAATGCCTTCGATCATCCGGCCGAGGATGATGCCTTGTGCGAAAGCCGCGAGCGTCGAGCCGATGGTGAAGGCGACGCTCCACCAAGTCTTGCTATGCGAGACGACACGGAATTCAAACGCAACGCCGCGGAACACCAGCGCCAGCAGCATCACGATCACGGGCAGATAGACCGCGGGCATGATCACCGCATAGGCGTGCGGAAAGACAACGAACAATCCGACGCCGCCGAGCACGAGCCAGGTCTCGTTGCCGTCCCAGAACGGTGCAATCGAGCGCATCATCTGGTCGCGCTCGCGCTCGCTGCCGGCGTAGGGGAACAGGATGCCGGTGCCGAGATCAAAGCCGTCAAAGATCACGTACATGGCTACGGCGACGCCGATGATGCCGGCCCAGATCAGAGGAAGATACCATTCCATGGCAATGCTCCCCTTTTAGCTTTCGCGGACTGTTTCGAGCCCAGCTTCTCGCGCGGCGGACAGCGGCCGATTGCCCAGATTTGCCGGCGCTTCCTTGGGCTCGGGTCCGCCCGGGCCGTAAGCGATCAGGCGGTTGATGTAGTAGATGCCGAACCAGAAAACGATGCCGTAGGTGACAACGAACAATGCCAGCGTGCCGGCAACCGTCGCGCCCGGCACCGGCGAGATCGCATCGGCGGTGCGCAGCACGCCGTGAATGATCCAGGGCTGGCGTCCCGTCTCGGTCGTCACCCAGCCGGCGATCACTGCGATGAAGCCGACCCACCAGGCATTCGCCATGGTGCGTAGGAACCAGCGCGTCTCGAACAAGGTGCCGCGCCACCACAGGAAGGCGCCGAACAGCGCCGACGCGATCATCAACAGGCCAAGCCCGACCATGATGCGGAAGGCGAAGAACACCGGCGCGACCGGCGGTCGCTCGGACGGCGGGACGCTCTTCAGTCCGCGAAACAGTCCGTCCCATGTATGTGTGAGCACGAGCGAAGAACCATGCGGAATCGAAATCGAGAAGCGGTTGGTTTCCGTCTTCTCGTCCGGCCAGGCGAAAATCTCGAAGTCGCCGGGCTGGCTACCGTCCCAATGCCCTTCCATGGCCGCGATCTTGATCGGCTGATGTTCGAGCGTATTGAGCCCGTGCTGATCGCCGATGATCAGTTGCAACGGCGCCAGGATCGCGGTGAGCCCGATCGCCATGCGCAGCATGGTGCGGCCTTCCTCGACATAGCGGCCGCCGATGACATAGCGCGCGCCGACCGCGAACACGACGAAACCGGTCGTGAGGTAAGCGGCATTGAGCATGTGGGCGAAGCGATAGGGGAAGCTCGGATTGAAGATCACGTGCAGCCAGTCGGTCGGATAGGCGATGCCGTCGCGCAATTCGTATCCGGTCGGCGTTTGCATCCAGCTGTTCGCCGCCAGGATCCAGAAGGCGGACAAGGCCGTACCGACGGCGACAATGCCGCCCGACAGCACATAGAGCCATGGCGGTACGCGGTTAAAGCCGAACAGCAGGATGCCGAGGAAGGTTGCTTCGAGGAAGAACGCCATCAGCACCTCGTAACCGAGGAGCGGGCCGATGACGTTGCCGGCGACCATAGAGAAGCGGCTCCAGTTGGTGCCGAACTGGTAGGACAATACAATGCCGGACACGACGCCCATAGCGAAGGACACGGCGAAGATCTTGGTCCAGAAGCGCATCAGCCGGTGGAAGCGCTCCTCGCCGGTGCGCAGCCATACCACGCCGAG
>DASXOK010000448.1:0-24842 GCA_036494425.1 Pseudolabrys sp. | reverse complement strand
CGACGGTGGCGATGTGCGGCCCGACCTGCGTGCTCGCTTTCTTCGTCGCGAAAGTCTGGGACCGCTTTAAAGACGCACGCTGGCGCATTGCGGTCCAGACCGGGCTGGTGCCGGTCTCGCTCGGTCTCATCGGCGCCAGCGCTTTCGTGCTCGCGGGCGCCGCCGACCACAATGTCTATGGCGCGCTCGTCACCGCGGCGACCGCCCTGATCGTATTTGCGACCCGCATCAGCCCGCTCTGGCTGTTCGCCGCCGGAGGCCTGTTGGGTCTGAGCGGCTGGTTGTGATCTTCGGTTCCGCGTGCGTGTATTTATGTTTTGGTTATATCGTGCCGTGCGCCGGGGACGTGCGCCGTATTCCGTTGCGCAATAGAATTATCCTTTAGTCTTGTATTGACCTGCAAGTGCTCTTTGGGCCAGTAAGTTTTCTATGTTAGGAATTGCGTGGGCCGGCCGAGCCAAGGGGCGGCCGGACAGCAATAAGAAGACTTGTAGGAGGATGGCGCGATGTCCGAGGGGGCCAAAACCTCCCCGCACCGGGGTGGGTTTCGTTTCAGAGTGCGCGGACCGCGCGACTTCTACGGTGGCTTGGCGCTGATCGCGGTGGCCATCATCGCCCTATGGGCGGCTGGCGATCTTCCCGGCCAGCAAGGCTTCGCCTTCGGCCCGGGGACCGCGCCACGCATGTTCGCGACGCTGCTCGCCGTCATCGGCGCGGTGGTCGCGCTTACCGGCCTGTTCGTCGACGGAGAGCCGATCGGGCACTTCGCGGTGCGCGGCCCGGCTTATGTGCTGGTGGCGATTTTGCTGTTCGCGCTCATGATCCGCGGCGTCACCCTCGGCGGCGTGCGCTTGCCGCCGCTCGGGCTGGTGCCGTCCACTTTCGTCGCCTTCATGGTCTCGATCATGGGCTCGAGCGAGATGCGCTGGATCGAGAGCCTGATCGCGGCCGTGGCGATGACGACCTTCTGCGTGGTGCTGTTCGTCTACCTGCTGCAGCTCCCGTTCCAACTGTGGCCGTGGGTGTGAGCCGCCATGACTGACCTTTTCAGCAATCTGTGGCTCGGCTTCTCGATCGCCGCCCATCCAGCCAATCTCGGCTTCTGTCTGCTCGGCGCCTTCGTCGGCACGCTCGTCGGCGTGCTTCCGGGTATCGGCACCGTGGCGACGGTGGCCATGCTGCTGCCGATCACATTCGGCCTGCCGCCGGTCGGCGCGCTGATCATGCTCGCCGGCATCTATTACGGCGCGCAATACGGCGGCTCGACCACGTCGATCCTGGTCAATATTCCGGGCGAGGCCACGTCGGTGGTGACCTGTCTCGACGGTCACCAGATGGCGCGGCAGGGCCGCGCCGGCGCGGCACTGTCGATCGCCGCCATCGGCTCGTTCATCGCCGGCAGCGTCGCGACGGTTCTTGTGGCGGCGCTCGGCGTGCCGCTGACATCGATCGCGCTGTTGTTCGGTCCGGCCGAGTATTTCTCACTGATGGTGCTCGGCCTGATCTTCGCGGTGGTCCTGGCGAAGGGCTCGGTGCCCAAGGCCATCGCCATGATCATCCTCGGGCTGCTGCTCTCGATGATCGGCTCGGATCTCGAGACCGGCGCCGGGCGCATGACCTTCGATCTGCCCGAACTGTCCGACGGCATTGGCTTCACCAACGTCGCCATGGGCTTGTTCGGGTTCGCGGAGATCATCCGCAACCTGGAAATGTCGCAGGAGAGCCGCGACATCGTGAAGGGCAAGATCAAGGGCCTGATGCCGACGCGGCAGGATCTCAAGGATTCGGCCGGCCCGATCGCGCGCGGCACGATCCTTGGGTCGATCCTCGGCATCCTGCCGGGTGGCGGCGCCGTGGTCGCCTCGTTTGCGGCCTATACCTTCGAGAAGCGCATCTCCAAGCATCCGGAGCGCTTCGGCCGCGGCGCGATCGAAGGCGTGGCGGCGCCGGAGAGCGCCAACAACGCGGCGGCGCAGACCTCGTTCATCCCGCTCCTGACGCTCGGCATTCCGCCTAATGCGGTGATGGCGCTGATGGTCGGCGCCATGACCATCCACGGCATCGTGCCCGGGCCGCAGGTGATGACCAAGCAGCCTGAGCTGTTCTGGGGCATGATCGCCTCGATGTGGCTCGGCAACCTGATGCTGGTCATCATCAACCTGCCGCTGGTCGGCCTGTGGGTGAGCCTCCTGCGTGTGCCGTACCGGCTGCTGTTCCCGTCAATCATCGTGTTCTGCTGCATCGGCATCTACTCGATCAACAACTCGCCGACCGATGTCGTGATCGCCGCGGTGTTCGGGTTGTTCGGCTATTGGCTGGTCAAGCACGATTTCGAGCCGGCGCCGCTGGTGCTCGCCTTCGTCCTCGGGCCGCTGATGGAGGAAAATCTACGCCGCGCCATGCTGATCGCGCGCGGCGACGCCACGGTGTTCCTGACGCGGCCGATCTCGGCGGGGCTGATCCTCGTGGCAGTTTCGCTCCTGGTGGTCGCGATGCTGCCGATGATCCGCAAACGGCGCGACGAAGTGTTCGTGGAATAGGCTAGGGCGACGGAGGGCGGCGCGTCCCGGGGGTGACCGGGGCGCGCCGTGCCTATTTTGGGCTCAGTCGGCTGCGGCGCCAGAGATCGCCAGCACGCCGGCGATCAGGATAGCCGCCTGGATGCAGAAGACGGTGATGTTCACGTCCCAGGCCTTGGCGAACAGCGGCACCGGTGCGGGGAACGGCTGGTAGCCGTTGTCGTCATAGGCCGCCCCGCCGTAGAGCGGCATGGCAATCAACGCGGTGAAGAAGGCGGCGTAGACGATCAGGCCCATCGCGGCGGCAAGATAGAGCCGCTCGATCGCCAGCGGCCCTGGCCACCAGATCAGCGCCAGCGCCATGAGGCCGAAGCCGACATAGCTGCAAATCTGCCAGACGACGTGGAAGCGCGCGTGCGGCGTCCATGCCGGATTGGTCGCGTGAGTCTTGTTGAAGTCGGCGATAATGGTGGCAAAGGCGTAGCCCGCGGTCATCGGCGTGAAGAGGATGCGGGCGAGGAGAATGTGGTCGAAGGCGACGCGCATGGCATTTCCCCCAGATTCTTCGTCGTTATGCTCGGATGCTAGCACGGAGGCATTCCGCGCCGCGCGGCGGGCGCGTGAATCGCCGGCTAACGCCGCACCGCATTTTCGGCGCAGCGGCGCAGGAGAACATTAGCCACCCGCGTTAACCCGTGCTCGAACGATTCCGGCACGTTCGGCGAACAGAGTTTGGCAGCTGCGAGACAACAGCGGATTCCCGCGAACTTTCGCGCGGGATAAGCCCGTCTAGGGCATCGCCATGCCGGCCGCGCGGCGCGATAATTAAGGTTGGAACTTGGGCGCCGGCATATTATTGGCCGACCTCAGAGTCGCTGAACTGCCGCGAGAACCGATGCGCCAATACCTCGACCTGATGGAACACATCCTCGCCGAAGGCGTGGAAAAGCACGATCGCACCGGCACCGGGACGATCTCGGTGTTCGGCCATCAGATGCGTTTCCGGCTCGACCAGGGCTTCCCGCTGCTCACCACCAAGAAGCTGCATCTCAAGTCGATCGTGCATGAGCTGCTCTGGTTCCTCGCCGGCGATACCAACATCAAATACTTGAACGAGCACGGCGTGCGCATCTGGGACGAGTGGGCCGATGAGCGCGGAGACCTCGGGCCGGTCTACGGCCACCAGTGGCGCTCCTGGCCGGCCAAGGACGGCTCGACGATCGACCAGATCGCCAACGTGATCGCGATGATCAAGCGCAGCCCGGATTCGCGCCGGCTGATCGTCACGGCATGGAATCCGGCCGATGTCGACAAGATGGCGCTGCCGCCGTGCCACTGCCTGTTCCAGTTCTACGTCGCCAACGGAAAGCTGTCGTGCCAGCTCTACCAGCGTTCGGCCGACGTGTTCCTCGGCGTGCCGTTCAACATCGCGTCCTATGCGCTGCTGACACTGATGGTGGCGCAGGTGACCGGCTACAAGCCCGGCGACTTCGTCCACACCTTCGGCGACGCGCATCTGTACTCGAATCACGTCGAGCAGGCGCGCCTGCAGATGTCGCGCGCGCCGCGTCCGCTGCCGGTGATGCGCATCAATCCGGATGTGAAGGACATCTTCTCGTTCCGCTACGAAGACTTCGCGATCGAGAACTACGATCCGCACCCGCACATCAAGGCCGAGGTCGCGGTGTGAGCCTTTCAATCCGCTCCGCGCGGCCGGACGACACGGCGCTCATCTTTGCGCTGGTGTGCGAACTTGCCGACTACGAGAACCTGCAAGGCGAGGTGGACGCGACACCGGAAGAGATCGCGCGGGCGCTGTTTTCGCCCGAGCCGCGGCTCTATTGCGACATCGCCGAGTGTGAGGGCGCGCCGGCCGGCTTCGCCGTCTGGTTCCTCAACTTCTCGACCTTCCGCGGACGGCACGGCCTCTATCTCGAAGACCTTTATGTGCGGCCGGAGATGCGGCAGCGCGGCATCGGCAAGGCGCTGATGCGCCGGCTTGCGCAGCATTGCGTCGAGCGCAAGCTCGCGCGGTTCGAGTGGGCGGTGCTCGACTGGAACGCGCCGTCGATCGCCTTCTACAAGTCGCTCGGCGCGCAGGTGATGGACGAGTGGAAAATCTGCCGGCTGTCCGGCGCGGCGCTCGCCGGTTTTGCCAAGGAAGGAGCCCCGTCATGAGGGCCGGCTTGAAAGTGGTGCTGGTGGCGGCGATCGGCGAGAACGGCGTCATCGGCCGCGAGGGCCAGTTGCCGTGGAAGCTCCGGTCCGACCTGCAACATTTCCGCCGGGTGACGACCAACCACCCGATCATCATGGGCCGCAAGACCTACGCATCGATCGGCCGCGTGCTGCCCGACCGCACCAATATCGTGGTGACGCGCGACCCCGGCTTCGCCGCTCCCGGCGCGGTGCCGGCGACCGGCATGGACGCCGCCTTCAGCTACGCGCGCGACGACGCCCACAAGCGGGGTGTCGACGCGGTGATGGTGATAGGCGGCAGCGACATCTTCGCGCTCACAATGGCAGACGCCGACGTGCTGGAAATCACCCGCGTGCACGCGACGCCCGAAGGCGACGTCAAATTCCCCGACATCGATCCGGCCCAGTGGCGCGAGGTGCGCCGCGAGCGGCATGCGCGCGGTCCGCACGACGACGCGGAATTCACCGTGTTAACCTACGAGCGCGTGCGCTGAGGTGGCCGACCCGCCGCGCCACACACGGGACGGCTCCCCGGCGGGGCCGCAAAGATGAAGGCTTCTTCAAGGCGAGGGCCTGGGGCAGCGCGGCATGACAGCGCGTTGTAACAAACCTTGCCGTCCCCTATAACCCTTGCCGACAAAAGGCTTGCCGGGAAATGACGCCGGCACCGGGAGACGTTTTCTATGCCATGGACCAATCAGGGCGGCGGTGGCGGCCCATGGGGATCGGGTGGAGGAGGCAAGGGCCCTTGGGGCTCCGGCCCGCAGTCCGGAGGACCGACTCCTCCGGATCTCGAGGAAATGCTACGCCGCGGCCAAGACCGGCTGCGCCGTTTCCTGCCCGGCGGTAATCTCGGAGGCCGCGGTTTCGCGCTGGTCGCCTTGGCGGCGGTCGCGCTTTGGGGCTTTTCCGGCTTCTTCCGCGTCGAGCCGGACGAACTCGGCGTCGTGCTGCGCTTCGGCAAGGAAGTGCGCGAGGTGCAGCCGGGCCTGAACTATCACCTGCCGTATCCGATCGAGACGGTGCTTACGCCCAAGGCGCTGCGCGTCAACAAAATCGACATCGGTATGCGCCTGGTCGATGACATCCGCCGCGGCGGCACCACCACGCGCGATGTGCCGGAGGAGAGCCTGATGCTCACCGGCGACGAAAACATCGTCGACGTCGACTTTTCGGTGCTGTGGAAGGTGAAGCCGACCGGCGTCGGCGAATACCTCTTCAACATCCAGAATCCGGAAGGCACGGTGAAGGCGGTGGCGGAAAGCGCCATGCGCGAAGTCATCGGCCGCTCCGAAATCCAGCCGATCTTGACCGGCGCGCGGCAGACGACCGAGACCGCCGTGCAGGATCTGATGCAGAAGACGCTCGACCAGTACGGCGCCGGCATTCAGGTGACGCAGGTGCAGATGCAGAAGGTCGATCCGCCGTCGCAGGTGATCGACGCGTTCCGCGACGTGCAGGCGGCGCGCGCCGACCTCGAGCGCTCGGTCAACGAAGCGCAGACTTATGCAAATCGGATCGTGCCTGAAGCGCGCGGCCGCGTGGCGCAGATCACGCAGGCGGCAGAGGGCTATCGCCAGCAGACGGTGGCGGAAGCGACCGGCCAGACCTCGCGCTTCCTGCAAATCTACGAGCAGTACAAGAAGGCCCCCGACGTGACCCGCGAGCGCATGTATCTGGAAACGATGGAGCGCGTGCTCGGCGGCGCCGACAAGATCATCATCGATTCCGGCGCGGGCGGTCCTGGCGTGGTGCCTTATCTACCGCTCAATGAGCTCTCGAAGCCGCCGGCGCAGCGCGCCCAGCCGCAGACGACGGGAGGCCGGCAATGAGGCTTAATTTCGCCGGCGGCGTCCTCGCCGTCCTCATCGTCGCCGCTCTGATCATCGGCTATTCGTCGCTGTTCACGGTCTATCAGACCCAGCAGGCGCTGGTTGTCCGCCTCGGCAAGCCGGTGCGCGTGGTCAGCGATCCCGGCCTGCACGTGAAGGCGCCGTTCATCGACACCGTGATTCCGGTCGACCGGCGTATCCTCGATCTCGAAGCGCCGCCGCAGGAGGTCATCGCCTCCGACCAGAAGCGGCTGGTGGTCGATGCCTTCGCCCGCTACCGCATCCAGGATCCGCTGCGCTTCTATCAGACGCTCGGCTCCATCAACGGCGCCAATTCGCAGCTTTCGATCCTGCTCAATTCGGCGCTGCGTCGCGTGCTCGGTGAAGTCACTTTCACCCATGTCGTGCGCGACCAGCGCGCCGACCTGATGGCTCGCATCCGCGAGCTCGTCGACCACGAGGCAACGTCCTACGGCATCCAGGTGGTCGACGTGCGCATCCGCCGCGCCGATCTGCCGGAGCAGAACAGCCAGGCGGTCTACCAGCGCATGCAGACCGAGCGTCAGCGCGAAGCAGCTGAATTCCGCGCGCAAGGTTCGCAGCGCGCTCAGGAAATCCGCTCGCGCGCCGATCGCGAGGTGACGGTGCTGGTGGCCGACGCGCAGTCCAAGGCCGAACAGATCCGCGGCCAGGGCGATGCCCAGCGCAACCAGATCTTCGCCGAGGCCTTCAACAAGGACCCGGACTTCTTCGCTTTCTATCGCACGATGCAGGCTTATGAGACCGGCCTGAAGCCGAGCGACACGCGGCTTCTGCTCAAGCCGGATTCGAACTTCTTTCGCTACTTTAACAACCCGACCGGCGCACCGGCACTGGCTCCTGCGGCGCCCGCGCCCGCCGCAAACGGGGCGGCACCTGCCGCTCCGCCGAAGTAAGAACGGTAGGACACGGACGCGGTCGGTATGTCGGACTTCCTGGCTGCGTTCGGACTGGTATTCGTCATCGAGGGCCTGATCTTCGCCGCGTTTCCAAGCTCGGCGAAGAAAGCGATGATGAGCGTGCTGGAGACGCCAGAGACGACCTTGCGTGCGGTCGGCATCGGTTCCGCGGTGGTCGGAGTGCTCGTCGTGTGGCTGGCGCGCGGTTAAGGCCGGTTTCTTCAGGCGTGTTTTTCGCGCGAATCCGCGGTTCGGGCTCGCGAAAGCGGGACAGTCCTCCCACGCTATTGATCCCGGAAGCCCTTGAATCGCCGTGAAGACGGGGCCACCTTGCTGAAGATCCTTTTCCCTGGAGAACCGACGCCCATGGGCGCCCTTTTGACCCGCAAGACGCCGTTCGGCCGTGCAGGCCTGGCGATTTTTACCGCTGCCGCAATTGCTTGGCCGGCCTTTACGGCGCAAGCCCAGGCGCGGGGACCGGAAGCGGTTGCCGACGTGGCCGAGCAGGTGATCGATTCGGTGGTCAACGTCTCGACCAAGCAGTCCGTCGACATGAGCAACAATGCCATGCCGCAGCTGCCGCCAGGCTCGCCGTTCGAGGAGTTCTTCGAGGAGTTCTTCAAGAACAAGCGCGGGCAGGGCGGTCAGAACGGACAGAATGGCCAGAACACGCCCACGCCGCGCCGTGTGAATTCATTGGGCTCCGGCTTCATCATCGATCCGTCGGGTCTGATCGTTACCAACAACCACGTCATCGCCGACGCCGACGAGATCAACGTCATCCTCAACGACGGCACAACGATGAAGGCTACGATCGTCGGCCGCGACACCAAGACCGATCTGGCGCTGCTCAAGGTCAATCCGGACAAGCCGCTGAAAGCCGTGAAGTTCGGCGATAGCGACAAGCTGCGGCTGGGCGAATGGGTGATCGCCATCGGTAACCCGTTCAGCCTCGGCGGCACGGTGACGGCCGGCATCGTGTCGGCGCGCAACCGCGACATCAACTCCGGGCCTTACGACAACTACATCCAGACCGACGCCGCGATTAACCGCGGCAACTCGGGCGGTCCGCTGTTCAATCTGAACGGTGAAGTCATCGGCGTGAACACGGCGATCATCTCGCCGTCGGGCGGCTCGATCGGCATCGGCTTCGCCGTGCCGTCGAAGACCGTGGTTCCGGTGATCGACCAGTTGCGCGAGTTCAAGGAAGTGCGGCGCGGCTGGCTCGGCGTGCGCATCCAGCAGGTGACCGACGAGATCGCAGACAGCCTCAACATCAAGCCGGCGCACGGGGCGCTGGTCGCCGGCATTGACGAGAAGGGTCCGGCCAAGCCCGCCGGGATTGAGGCGGGCGACGTGGTCGTCAAGTTTGACGGCAAGGACGTGAAGGAGATGCGCGATCTGCCGCGCATCGTCGCCGACACGCCGGTCGGCAAGGATGTGCAGATCGTGATCATCCGCAAGGGTCAGGAAGAGACCAAGACGGTGAAACTCGGCCGTCTCGAGGACACCGACAAGCAGCAGGCCGCCGCGGTCGACACCGGCAAGAACGACAACGGCGCGCCGGCCGACAAGAGCGTGGTGCAGAAGGCGCTCGGCCTCGATCTCGCCAATCTCAGCGTCGATTTGCGCAAGAAGCACAAGATCAAGGACAAGGTGAAGGGCGTCGTCATCACCGGCGTCGATCCCAACTCGCCCGCCGCCGAGAAGCGGCTGCAGCCGGGCATGGTGATCGCCGAGGTGCAGCAGCAGGCGGTGACCTCACCCGCCGATCTGCAGCAGAAACTCGACAAGCTCAAGAAAGACGGCAAGAAGTCCGTCGTGCTGCTGGTGGTCTCGCCCGATGGCGACCCGAGCTTCGTGGCGCTGGCACTGCAGTAGCCGGGTCGGCGTATCACTCGACCTTTGGAGTAGCTCGTAGCAGTTGGTCCTGCGACGCTGTTGATCGCGCGCGTTCATTGTCAATGAACCGAATCCGTGCGATTCTCTCAGCGTCCGATAAGGCCATGCGGGAGAGTCTGACGGCGGTTCGTTGACCGGCGTCAGCGCCGACGGAGCAACCACCCCGGAAACTCTCAGGCACCAGGACCGCACGGCTGGACAATCTGGAGAGAGGCGCTTCAGCGCGCCCACCGAAGGGGACATCCGTACCGCGTGGTGCGGGTTAAGCTCTCAGGTACCGCGACAGATGGGGATCGTCGGCCGGCTTGCCGGCCAGGTCCAACTCTGTTCGCGGGAGGCCCTTCGTGGCACATGTTGCAGTCATCGGCGCCGGGATCACCGGCATTACCACGGCTTACGCACTTCTCGATCGCGGACATACCGTCACGGTGTTCGAGCGGCATCGCTACGCGGCGATGGAGACGTCCTTCGCCAATGGCGGACAGCTTTCAACCAGCAATGCCGAAGTTTGGAATCATCCATCCACGCTGGTGAAAGGTATCAAATGGCTGTTCAAGAGCGACGCGCCGCTGCTGCTGAACCTGCGGCCGAACTGGCATAAATATTCCTGGCTCGCGGAGTTCGTCGCGCAGATTCGGCATTACCGCCGCAACACCATCACGACCGTACGCCTCGCGCTCGAGGCGCGCCGCGCTCTGCTCGCCTTGGCCGAGCGCGAAGGCATTGCCTTCGATCTGGAGCAGCGCGGCATTCTGCACATCTATCGCGATCCTCGCAGCTTCGCGCATGCGCGCGCCGTCAACATCCTGCTCCGGGAGGGGGGACTGGAGCGCCATGCGGTGAGCCCTGAGGAGATCAGGGCGATCGAGCCGGCGCTGCACGGCGACTACTACGGCGGCTTTTACACGCCGTCCGACGCAACCGGCGACATCCACAAGTTCACGCGTGCCCTTGCTGACGCTTGTCTGCGGCGCGGGGCACGCTCCATGTTCGAAACGACGGTGGAGACGGTGGCCGCCTCCGCCGACGGGGTGCGCGTGAGCTGGCGGAATGGGGAGAGCGGCAAGGCCGTGATGGAGAGCGCGGCCGACGCGATCGTAGTCTGTGCGGGCGCGGCGAGCCGGGGCTTTGCCGCGATGCTCGGCGACCGCGTCAATGTCTATCCGGTGAAAGGCTACTCGCTCACCGTGAGTCTCGACGACGCGGTGAGCCGCGATGCCGCGCCATGGGTCAGCCTGCTCGACGACGACGCCAAGATCGTCACCAGCCGGCTGGGTCCGGATCGCTTCCGCGTTGCCGGCACCGCCGAGTTCAACGGCTTCAATCGCGACATCCGTGACGACCGCGTGCGTCCGCTTGTGGACTGGACGCGCCGGCTGTTTCCCGACGTATCGACGGCCCATGTCGCTCCGTGGTCGGGCTTACGGCCGATGATGCCGAACATGCTGCCGCGCGTCGGCGCGGGCCGCAAGCCATGCGTCTTCTACAACACCGGCCATGGGCATCTCGGCTGGACCTTGTCGGCGGCGACCGCCGGCATCGTCGCCGAAGCCGTGGACGCGGGCCTGCGCCAGACCGCGCCGCGCCCTTCGCTTCAGCTATCCACGAACGCGTCTCTGCCGTAGCCCTGCACATACAGGAGCGCCGTGAGGTCGCCGTGGTCGATGCGCGCGGCGGCGACTTCAGCGACCTTGGGCTTGGCGTGGTAGGCGACGCCGAGGCCGGCCTCTGCGATCATATCGAGGTCGTTGGCGCCGTCGCCGATCGCCATCGTGTCCTCGGCGGCGAGGCCGCGTTCCTGGCGCAGCGCCAGAAGCGTCGCACGCTTGCCGTCGCGGCCGAAGATCGGCTCCTCGACCAGGCCCGCGAGCATGCCGCCCTCGACGACGAGTGTGTTGGCGTGGGTCTCGTCGAAGCCGATCATGACGGCGATGCGCTGCGTGAATAGCGTGAAGCCGCCCGATACCAGGCAGGTGAAGGCACCATTGGCGCGCATGGTCGAGACCAGCGTGCCTCCGCCGGGCGTGAGCGTGATGTGCTTTGCGATCACCTCGTCGACGACCTGCACCGCCAGGCCTTTCAGCAACGCAACGCGCTCGCGCAGCGCCGGCTCGAAGGCGATCTCGCCGCGCATGGCACGTTCGGTGATCGCCGCGACATGCGTCTTGAGCCCCACAAAATCGGCGAGCTCGTCGATGCATTCCTGTTCGATCATGGTCGAATCCATGTCGGCGAGGAACAGCTTCTTGCGTCGGTGAGCGGTAGGCTGCACCACGACGTCGACGCCGGGAACGAGCGTGCGAAGCTGATCGGCAGCAGCGCGTTGGTCGAAGCCTGTGTCTGCGCTAAAGGGAATGTCCGCGGCGGTTGCTTCGGCGAGCCAGCGCGGCTCTGTGGCCGCGGGCAGGGCCGCGCCAGCGCGCATCAGCATGTCCACGTCGAGCGGGTGGGCTCGGCCGGCGATGAAGGTTGCGACAAGGGAAGTGGGCTGGGTCATTCGATGCACGGTGCCAACAAACAGGCGGTGCTTATTGCAGGGCCGACCGCCAGCGGCAAGTCGGCGCTGGCGCTTTCGCTGGCAGAGCGGCTCGGCGGGGTCGTCGTCAATGCCGACTCCATGCAGGTCTATCGCGACCTGCGCATCATCACCGCCCGTCCAACGCCCGGTGAGGAGGGGAGGGCGCCCCACCTGCTCTACGGTCATGTCGACGCGGCGGAAAACTACTCGGTCGGGCGCTGGTGCCGCGATGCCGCCGCGGTGCTCGCGGAAATCGAGGGCCAAGGACGGCTGCCGATCCTGGTCGGCGGCACCGGCCTCTATTTCAAGGCGCTGCTGACCGGGCTCGCGGCGGTGCCGCCGATCCCGGACGACATCCGCGCGCGCGTGCGCGAGCGGGTCGCCAGCGAAGGCGCACCGGCCTTGCATGCCGAGTTGATGCGTGTCGATCCCAAGACGGCGCTGCGGCTGATGGTCAATGACCGCTCACGCATCTCGCGTGCACTGGAGGTGGTCGAAGCCACAGGCCGGCCGTTGAGCGACTGGCACCGCGACGGGCTGCCGCCGCTGATCGATGCGGCGCATGCGGTGAAGATCTTCGTGACCTGCGAACGCGCCGAGTTGGTGCGGCGTATCGAGGCACGCTTCGGCATCATGCTGAAAGCGGGCGCGCTGGATGAAGTGAGGACGCTCGCCGCACGCCGTCTCGATCCGCTGCTGCCGGCGATGAAAGCGCATGGCGTGCCATGGCTCATCCGCCATCTCGCCGGCGTGATCTCGCGCGACGAAGCGGCCGCCGGCGGAATCATGGACACGCGCCGCTATGCCAAGCGCCAGGTGACTTGGTTCCGCAACCAGATGCAGGACTGGCTGTGGCGCACGCCGGAGGCTGCCGCCGAGGAATGCCTGCGTCTCTTCGCGCGCTGATCGCGCCTTAGGCCGGCTGGCTCGCCCCCGCCAATTGTTAATTTGCGACAACCAATTCAGATAAAGAAAAGACGCGCCGGACCTGCGCAATCTTAAGTGTACTTTCAGCTTTGATGTTCAGTTTGCATTGCAAGGGGCGGAAACGCGTTCGAATGAACGTGCCGGGGCGATAAAGATAAACAAGGTGTGCGAACGATGCGCGTGGCGCGAATGCCCTGCGTGCGTCGGCTATGGGCGGCGGCGACAGATCGATGCTCCGGCGGTGTAGTACAGACTGGGAATGCGACTATGTTGAATCGGCTTTCGGTGAACGTGCTGCTGAAATCGGTCGTCGCCCTGCTGGCGGGGGCTCTTGTCGTTTCGCTGACATTTGGCGCCGCGGATTCATGGAGCCGGTGGCGCACCGCGAGCCGCATGACACAGGTGGCGGAAGCCTCGCGCTACCTGTTCACCGCGTTGCATAATCTGCGCGCCGACCGCTCAACCTCGTTCCGCGCCCTTAACGCGGATGCACAGACGGGCGTGAATCCGATCTTGCGCGATTTGCGTGAGGCCGACAGCAAAGCCCTTGGCAACGCGGTCGCCGTACTCAAGGGCATCGATCTCGGCGAAAGAAACGGGCTCATTGCCGATCTCGATCAGTCTTACAAGAAGCTGATTGCTGTGCACGAGGAAACGGCTGCCGCGATGTCGCAGCCGAAAGCGTCGCGCCGGGCGGGGATCGCTCAGGACGCGTTCAACCAGATGGATGCGCTTCTCAAGCTGATCGACAAGCTGGCCGACCAGCTTGTGCTGTTGGTCAAGCTGCAGGACTCGTATGTTGATCAGTTGTTCGAGCTCAAGGATCTGGCGTGGGCCGCGCGCGACGCCGGCGGCGACCTGTCGGTGCAGATTTCCAACGCCTTGAGCGGCATGCCGATCGCGCCCGACGCGTTGATAAAATACAACATCTACAATACCCGCGTCGAAACAGCCTGGTCATCCGTCGAGGATGTCGCGAAAGGGCTGCCGCTGCCGGCCAGCTTCAGTGAAGCCATGCAGCGCGCCAAACGCGAGTTCTTTTCGTCTGACTATGCCGATTTGCGTCTGAAGCTCATCAAGGCCCTGAGCGCCGGCCAGAAAGTCGATATGACTTCGGCCGAGTGGCTGAAGTTGTCGTTCGACAAGAATGAGTCGCTGCTCAATGTCGCCGAAGTGGCGCTACAGACCGTCCGCGATCGCGCGGCCGAGCTTCGCGCCGCGGCGCAGTGGAGCCTGACCTGGCAGATCGCCGTCCTGGCGGGGGCGCTCGCCGTGACCATCACCATGATGCTGATGATCTCGCGCCGGGTGGTCACGCCACTTCAGGCCATCCGGGCGACGATGCTCCAAGTCGCGGAGGGAGACTTTAACGTCTCGCTGCCTGTGATCAACCGCAAGGATGAGGTCGCACAAATCGTCGCGGCGGTGCGCACCATGATCGCCCAGGTCAGCGACACGATCACGCAGATCAAGAACTCGGCGCGTGAGGTGACAAACGCCTCGAGCGAGATCGCGCTGGCCACCACCGATTTGTCGCAGCGCACGGAGGAGCAGGCGGCGAGCCTGGAAGAGACCTCCGCGTCGATGGAAGAGATCTCGAGCACGGTCCGCCGCAATGCCGAGAACGCGCGGAAGGCGCGGCAGTCGGCGCTCTCGACCCAGAAGGCCGCCGATCGCGGTGGCGAGGTCGCCGGCGAGGCGGTGCAGGCGATGTCGCGGATCGAGGAGTCGTCCGGCAAGATCGCCGACATCATCGGCGTCATCGACGAGATCGCCCGCCAGACCAACCTCTTGGCGCTCAACGCCGCCGTGGAAGCGGCACGCGCCGGTGAGGCGGGCCGCGGTTTCGCGGTGGTGGCCACCGAAGTCCGCAGCCTGGCGCAGCGGTCCTCGCAGGCAGCCAAGGACATCGCGCAGATCATCACCAGCAGCGGCAGCCAGGTGAAGGAAGGCGTGGCGCTGGTCAACCAGGCCGGCAATGCGCTCAATGAGATCGTCAATTCGATACGCGAGGTGGCGTCGCTGGTGTCCGACATTGCGACGGCCAGCGCCGAACAGGCGATCGGCCTCGACGAGATCGGCAAGGCGCTGGCGCAGATGGACGAGGCGACGCAGCGCAACTCCGCGCTGGTCGAGGAAAACGCCGCGACGGCGCACACGCTCGAGGTCCAGGCGAAGTCGATGGACGAGCAGGTCGCTTATTTCCGCACCGAGGACGCTCCGGTGGCGCCCGCCCCGGTGCGAACGGTGGGGCCCAAGCGTCCGGCGGTTCAGCCCGCGTCGAAGCCGGTCCGGGCAAGAGCGGCGGCCGCATAACACACGCGGCCGTCCGCGGCTTTGTTAAACTGGATCAATCAAGCGGCATAAGCAGATCGTTGATGCTCGGGCAGGACGCTTAAAGGTGCGTTCAGGAGTTTTCGCCACTCTGCCGCTTGGGTTTCGCAGAGATCGTCACATCTCCGCGGGGGTATGAGGGCGCGGTGCGCGCGCCTGCATTGGAATGGTGGGAATGATGCTCAATCGGGTTTCGGTCAACGTCCTGTTGAAGTCGGTCGTCGCGCTTTTGGCGGGCGCTCTCGTGCTGTCGCTGGCGATCGACTCCTGGAATTCGTGGGTGCGGTTCGGGCAATCGGGACGCATGGTGTCGGTCGCCGATGCGTCGTCGTCCCTGTTCAATGCCCTGGCAAGTTTGCGGATCGACCGGTCGTCAACGGCCCGCGACCTGAACCTCGACCGGCAGGCCGGCGTCAATCCCGTGCTGCGGAAAATGCGTGAGACCGACGTCAAGTCACTGACCGAGGCCACCGCTCAGCTCAAGGAGATCGACCTCGGACCAAACAATGCCCTGGTCACCGATCTCGAGCGGCAGTTCAAGCAATTGCTCAACCTGCACCAGGAGACCGCGGCCGCGCTGTCGCAGCCGAAGGCACAGCGGCGCGCCGGCATCGTTCAGGACTCCAATGCCCAGATGACGTCCCTCATCGATCTGGTCGACAAAATCTCCAAGCAACTTGTCCTCTCGGTGAAGCTGCAAGATTCGTACGTCGATCAGCTTTTTGAAATCAGGGACCTTGCGTGGGGCGCGCGCAATTCCGGCGGCGACCTGGCGGTGCTGATTTCCGATGGTGTCGGCGGCATTCCGATGCCGGCTGACGCGCTGGTGCGCTACAATGTCTATTCGGCTCGTCTTGAAACGGCTTGGAACGCGCTGCAGAGCGTGGCCACCGGTCTGCCTATGCCCGCGAGCTTCAACGCGGCGATCGAGGGCGGGAAGCGGGGCTTCCTGTCGCCCGACTACAGCGAATTGCGCATGAAGACGCTGAAGACGCTGATCGCCGGGCAGAAGATCGATATGGCGCCTGACGTATGGCTCAAGGCGTCGGTCGACAAGCTCTCCACGCTGCTGAAGGTCGCCGAGGTGACGCATGAGATCATCATGGACTACGCCCAGAAGGTTCGCGTCGCGGCGCAGTGGCGGCTTGCCGGCCAGCTTGCGCTGCTGGCGCTCGCCATCGCGGTAAGCATCGGCATGATGATGATCGCCACGCGCCGGGTCGTGACGCCGCTTTTGACCATCCGGGAGACGATGCTCCAGGTGGCGGACGGGGACTTCAACGTCTCGCTTCCGGTGATCGACCGCAAGGACGAGGTCGCAGAGATCGTCTCGGCCGTGAATACGATGATCGCGCAGGTGCGCGAGACAGTCACGCAGATCAAGAGCTCGGCGCGCGAGGTGACCAACGCCTCGAGCGAGATCGCGATCGCGACGACCGACCTGTCACAGCGCACCGAAGAGCAGGCGGCGAGTCTGGAAGAGACGTCCGCGTCGATGGAGGAGATTTCGAGCACGGTCCGCCGCAACGCGGAGAACGCGCAGCGGGCGCGGCAGTCGGCTTTGTCGACGCAGAAGGTGGCCGACCGCGGCGGCGAGGTCGCCGGCAAGGCTGTAAAGGCGATGGCCCGCATCGAGGAATCATCGCGCAAGATTTCCGACATCATCGGCGTCATCGACGAGATCGCGCGGCAGACCAATCTCCTGGCGCTCAACGCGGCCGTCGAAGCCGCCCGTGCCGGCGAGGCGGGGCGCGGCTTCGCCGTCGTCGCCTCGGAAGTGCGCAGCCTGGCGCAGCGGTCGTCGCAGGCGGCCAAGGACATCGCGCACCTGATCACCAATAGCGGCGGCCAGGTGCAGAAGGGTGTCGAACTGGTCAACCAGGCGGGGCAGGCCCTGAACGAGATCGTCGATTCGATCCGCAATGTTGCCGAGATCGTCTCCGACATCGCGACGGCCAGCGCCGAACAGGCGACGGGACTCGACGAGATCGGCAAGGCGCTGGCGCAGATGGACGAGGTGACGCAGCGTAACTCGGCGCTGGTCGAGGAAAACGCCGCGACCGCGCACACGCTCGAAGAGCAGGCGAAGTCGATGGACGAACAGGTCTCCTATTTCCGCACCGAGGACGCGCCGGTCGCTGCGGCTCCGGCGCGCGCCGCAACCTCCCGGCGCCCGGCTGTCGAGGCAGCGCCGAAGCCAGTCCGGACGAAGATAGCGGCCGCCGCCTGAGCGGCCGTTCGCGGTTGTTAATCTAGGACAACCAAGCCGGATAAGGAGATCGTGCCCGGTCGGACGCGCAATTTAAAATTGCGTTCAGGACTTTTCGTCACTCTTCACCAAAAGACGCATGCGGGAATCATCGCGTTCCCGCGTGGGGCGTGGGCCCCTTTGCGAATAATCGCATGGGAAGGGTGGGGAAGTGATGTTCAATCGTATATCGGTCAACGCGCTGCTCAAATCTGTCTTCGGCCTGATGGCGGCGGCGATCATCGTCGCGCTCGCAGGCGGCGCCTGGGACTCGTGGAGCAGACTGCACACCGCGACCAGAATTGCGAATAATGCCGAAGCCTCGATCTATCTGTTCACCGGCCTGCACAATCTGCGCTTCGACCGCAGCTTCACCGCCCGCGCCGTCTTGAGTGAGCAGTTGAACGGCTTCGTCCCGGCCCTGACGAATGCGCGCGCGGCCGAGGTGCCGGCGCTGCAGGCCGGCCTCGAGGCGCTCCGGAATGTCGACTTCCCGCCCGGCAGTACGGCGATCGCCGACCTTCAGGCCGGCTTCAACCGGCTCCTCGCGTTGCATAAGGAAACCGAGGCGGCGGTGGCGCTGCCGAAGGCGCAGCGGCGCGCGGACCTCGCCGACGACATGATCAAGACCAGCACCGCCCTGATGGAGACGGTGGACAAGATCTCGTCCGAGCTCGCGCGGATGGTGAAGCTGCAAGACCCGATCAACGACCATTTGATTGAGCTCAAGCAGCTCGCCTGGGCTATGCGCAACGCGGCCGGCGACTCGGCCATGTACGTGACCTTTACGCTCGCGGGCCAGTTCAATCCCGAGCTGATGCAGAAATTCTCAGGCTCGGTGGCGCGCGCCCAGGGCTTGTTCGCCGCGATCGAGGACTTCGTGCAAGGGCTGCCGTTGCCGCCCGCGCTGGTCGAGGCGATCCGCAAGTGCAAGACGGACTACTTCGGCAGCGATTATTCCACCCAGCAGCTCGGCATCCTCAAGACCGCGGCCGCCGGGCAGAAGCTCCCGGCCGACTCGTCGTACTGGGATCGCTCGTCGATCGAAAAGCTCAACCTGCTGCTGCGCGTCGCCGAAGGGGCGCTCGATGCCTCCAAAAGCCACGCCGCCGACCTGCGCGCCCAGGCGCGGAGCAGCCTGTTCCTGCAACTCGGTCTGCTGGCGATCGCCGTGTCCATCAGCGCCGTGATGATGCTGGTGATCTCGCGCCGCATCGCCAATCCGCTCCTGAGGGTGCAGCAGGTGATGGTGGAGATCGCCGGCGGCGACTTCAACGCCTCGCTGCCGAGCACCAAACGTGAGGACGAGATCGGGCAGATCGTCACCGCGGTCAACGAGATGGTCGGTCAGGTGCGCTCAACCATCAGCAACATCAAGGACTCCGCGCGCGAGGTGACCAACGCCTCGAGCGAGATCGCGATTGCGACGACGGACCTGTCGCAGCGGACGGACGAGCAGGCGACGAGCCTGGAAGAGACCTCGGCCTCGATGGAGGAAATCTCCGCCACCGTGCGCAAGAACGCCGAGAACGCGCAGCGGGCGCAACAGTCGGCCTTGAGCACGCAGAAGGTCGCCGACCGCGGCGGCGAGGTCGCCGGCAAGGCGGTGCAGGCCATGTCGCGCATCGAGGAATCGTCTGGCAAGATTGCCGACATCATCGGCGTGATCGACGAGATCGCGCGCCAGACCAACCTCCTGGCGCTCAACGCCGCCGTGGAAGCCGCCCGCGCCGGCGAAGCGGGCCGCGGCTTTGCCGTGGTTGCCACCGAGGTGCGCAGCCTGGCGCAGCGCTCGTCTCAGGCCGCCAAGGACATCGAGCACCTCATCACCAACAGCGGCAACCAGGTCAAGGAAGGCGTCGAACTGGTCAACCAGGCGGGCAGCGCACTCAACGAGATCGTCGACTCGATCCGCGAAGTCGCAACGCTGGTCTCAGACATCGCCCGGGCCAGCGCCGAGCAGGCCACCGGCCTCGAAGAAGTCGGCAAGGCATTGACGCAGATGGACGAGGTGACGCAGCGCAACTCGGCTCTGGTGGAGGAAAACGCCGCCACCGCGCAGACGCTGGAAGAGCAGGCCAAGTCGATGGACGAGCAGGTCTCGTTCTTCCGCACCGGCGAGGCCGAGACAACCGCTCATGCGGCCGTGGCTCCTGCGACACGGCGCGCCCCACCGCGCCCGCGCACGGCAGAGCCGGCTGCGCCGGTTACGAAAAGATCGGCCGCCGCCTGAGCGGCCGCGCGTTCCATAACAGGGACGTACAAGGGCGGGGCTGCGTCGCAGCCGCGCTCTTCGCTTAGAATAACAATACAGAATAAGAATATTGGCTAGGTCCGTTAGCCTAGTCTTCAGAAAGCTTATCCAGCATGAGCGCATCGTAGAAGAAGAGCGGCTTTCGACCGCCGGCTGCGTTGATGATCGCACACTAGGGAGAATGACCATGAAATCGCGGACGATTGCCGTCGTGACGGCATTGCTTGCCGGCACCGCCATCGCGGGCGCGGCCGAATTTGCGACCAAGGACGAGGCCATGGCGATGGTGAAGAAGGCCACCGCCATGATCAAAAGCGAGGGCCCGCAGAAGGCCTATGCCGAGATCGACAACAAGAAAGGCCAGTTCACCGACCGCGATCTTTACGTCGTAGTCTATGGCCTCGATGGCAAGGTGCTCGCGCACGGCGCCAACGAGAAACTGATCGGCAAGGACATGATCGACGCACAGGACGTCGACGGCAAATATTACGTCAAGGAACGCGTCGAGCTCGCGCGTTCGAAAGGCACGTTCTGGCAGGACTACAAGTTCGTCAATCCGACGAACAAGAAGATCGAGCCCAAGCAGATGTATTGCGAAAAGCTCGACGAAACGACGGTGTGCGCCGGAGTCTATAAGCTCTAGTTGATTAGGCCTTTTAGGCCGCTCGAGGCTCAGTTGGCTGTCGACCGGTCCGGTGTCAGCAAACGAGAGGATATCCTCGTGTCCAATTGGCTATCGAACATGCCGGTGCGGTGGAAGGTTCTCTTCGCACCGGCTTTTCTTGTGCTCATGCTGATCGCGCTCGGCGCCTATGTGCTGCAAATGCAGCACGTCAGCGAGGCGGCCGAGGATGCGCTGATCGGCGGGCCGGTGCGGCAGGCGGAAACCGTTGCCGATTTCAGCACCGCCATATGGGCCGCGCAGACGAGCCTCTATCGGCTCACGGCGACGGCTGCGAACGAGACCGATCAGAAGAAGATCGCAGCCTTCGCCAAGCAGACGGCACAGATGGTTGCCGCCGTGCCGCAGAAGCTCGCCGGGCTCGAAGAATTCAGGGGCTCAAGCGGGGAGGCGGCAGAGGCGATCGACAAGCTCAAGACCGCCATTGGCGGCTACATGAAGCAAGCCAAGAATGTCACCGAAATGGCCGACAGCGATTCCGGCTCGGCGCTGATGTTCATGATGGGCGCGCAGCGCAGCTTCGACGAGATCGCGAAGCTGACGGACGATCTGGCGAAGAACAGCAACACGTTGCGCGACGCCGAGGTCGCACGCACCAAGGCGGCACGGCGCGCGCAGGAAACGATGCTGATCGCAGTGTTGTTCGGCGCGGTGATGGTGGGCTGCGCTGTCTCGCTCATAATAGCGCGCATGATCGCCAGGCCGTTCAAGGCCATCACCGGCGCCATCGGCCAGATCGCGGAAGGCCGCCTCGATGTCGACATGTCGCACACCACGCAGCGCGACGAGGTTGGCCGCATCGCTGCTGCCGTCGCCGCCATGGCCGAGCGGGTGCGGACGACGGTCGTGGAGATCGAGCGCGCCACGCGCGAGGTGACGAACGCCTCCGACGAGATTTCGGCGAGCACGACCAACCTGTCGCAACGCACCGAAGAGCAGGCGGCGAGCCTGGAGGAAACTTCCGCCTCGATGGAGGAGATCGCCGCCACCGTGCATAAGAACGCCGAGAACGCAGCGGCCGTTCACCAGGCGGCGTCCACGACCCACGCCATTGCCGGCCGCGGCGGCGAGATCGCGGGCAAGGCGGTGAAGGCCATGGCGCGCATCGAAGAATCTTCGCGCAAGATCGGCGACATCATCGGCGTCATCGACGAGATCGCGCGGCAGACCAACCTCTTGGCGCTCAACGCGGCGGTGGAGGCGGCGCGTGCCGGCGAGGCGGGACGCGGCTTCGCCGTGGTCGCGGCGGAGGTGCGCAGCCTGGCGCAGCGCTCCTCGCAGGCGGCCAAGGACATCGCGCAGCTCATCACCACCAGCACCGGACAGGTGAAGGACGGCGTCCAACTCGTCGATCAGGCGGGCGCGGCACTGACCGAGATCATCGGTTCCGTGAAGTCGGTGGCGGATACGGTGTCCGACATTGCCTCGGCCAGCCGCGAGCAGTCAGTCGGCATCGAGCAGGTCAACAAGGCGTTGACGCAGATCGACGATGTGACGCAACAGAACGCGGCCCTCGTCGAAGAGAATGCCGCCACCGCCCGCGTCCTCTCGGACATGGCCAAGGCGATGCGCCAGCACGTGGCGTTCTTCAAGCTCGGGGACGATAGCGAGGAAACCGAGCAGGCCGTTGTCGAAGCGTACGAACAACAGCGCTCGTTGCCCCCGCGCGTGTATCGTGCAGGGAGTGGACGGCGTGCGGCGGCCTGACGGAGCTTAATGCGCGTGACGGACGAAGACCTCGTAGAAGGCGACGAGGATCTCGACCACGATCAGGATGACGATCGTCGCCTCCAGACGCGTGCTGCGCTCGGTGTCGATGATGTCGGTGAGCGCACTGGCCGTCTCGTCGATGACGCGCAGTTTGCGCGAGAGGCCGGCGGCCCGCTCCTTGATTTCGTATTCGTCGACCAGCCGTGCGTGCAATCGCTCGAACTGCGGGTGATCCCAGAGGATGTCCGGCTTCTCCTCGACCTCGACGCGGCCGGCGATGCGGTGATGCACCAGCAGCGCCTGGCCGATCGTGCGCAGCATCTCGCGCCGGTTGGAGGGGACGCGGCCACTTCTGGCGAGCTGGGCGGCGAAGGGCTCGGTCACCTCGAACACCCGGGTCACCTCGCGTTCGTCGCGGGAGAGCGCCACGTTCTTGGCCAGCGCGTCAGCAATAACGAGTAGGCGAGGGGCCGACAGGTCGCGCACGACGATGGGGCCGCCCGGGGTAATCTGGTCTTCCTGCGCGGGATTGATCTCGATCAGCGCGCTTTCGCTGTCGGCCTTGGCGAATGGCCCGATCACGCGCGGCATCAGGCCACGCAGCAGTTCGTCTTCCTGGACCGGCGTCAGCCCGATCAGAACGACGATGCCGTAGCGGAAGAGCACCGCGTAACCGCGGTCCATGCGGAAGGCGAGCGGGGCCGTGGAGATGACATCGCCGCGTTCCAGCATGGCGGTGTCCAGCCGTTCGCCGAGCAGCATGGCGCGAGCGGTCAGCCGGGTCACGGCCTGGGCCGGGGCAATAGGCGGGCTTTCCAGGACGCTCATGGTCGGGTTCCGAAGCCTGTGGGCGGGTGACCCGAAGATAGGGTCTGAACCGGCCTATGGTGAGGACCCATTTTCGCAAATGAATGGCTTGACCATCCGAAAAGGTGCTCCTATAACGCGCGCAATGAAAAGTCGGGCAGGAACTATGTTGCGCAATATTATTTCGGCAGTAGCGGTTCGGACGCGGCCGGGGCGGCCCTGATCGCAGGGGGCTCCAGAGGCAGGCGTCCGGACTTGGCCCGTTTCGGGCCTTTTTTATTGGCGCGGTGACAGCGGCAAGACCAGGCAAGGATGACGACGATGACGCAGGAGATTACGGGCGCCGAAATGGTGATCCAGGCTTTGGCCGACCAGGGCGTGCAGCACTTGTTCGGCTATCCCGGCGGCGCGGTGCTGCCGATCTACGATGCCATCTTCGCGCAGAAGAAGGTGCGGCATATCCTGGTGCGGCACGAGCAGGGCGCGGTGCACGCGGCGGAGGGCTACGCGCGTTCGACCGGCAAGGTCGGCTGCGTGCTGGTCACCTCCGGCCCCGGCGCGACCAACGCGGTGACCGGTCTCACCGACGCGCTGATGGACTCGATCCCGTTGGTCTGCATCACCGGACAGGTGCCGACGCACCTCATCGGCAACGATGCGTTCCAGGAAGCCGACACGGTCGGCATCACGCGGCCCTGCACCAAGCACAATTACCTGGTGAAGCGCATCGAAGACCTGCCGGGCGTGCTGCACGAGGCGTTCCACATCGCCGCGAGCGGCCGGCCTGGTCCGGTGGTGATCGACATTCCGAAGGATATTCAGTTCGCCAAGGGCATCTATTCGAAGCCGAAGGAGTTTACGCACACCGGCTACAAGCCCAAGCTCAAGGGCGACATCGACAGGATCAATGAAGCGGTCGAACTGATGGCGCATGCCAAGCGGCCCCTGTTCTACACCGGCGGCGGCGTCATCAATTCCGGCCCGGCGGCGAGCGCGCTGCTGCGCGAATTCGTGCAGCTCACCGGCTTCCCGATCACCTCGACGCTGATGGGGCTCGGCGCGGTGCCGGCGAGCGATCCACAGTGGCTCGGCATGCTAGGCATGCACGGCACGCTCGAATCCAACATGGCGATGCACGACTGTGACGTGATGGTCTGCATCGGCGCGCGCTTCGACGATCGTATCACCGGACGTATCGATGCGTTCTCGCCGGGCTCGAAGAAGATCCACGTCGACATCGATCCGTCGTCGATCAACAAGAACGTGCATGTCGATGTGCCGATCGTCGGCGACGTCGCGCATGTGCTCGAGGATATGCTGCAGCTCTGGCGCAGCGGCCACAAGCAGGTCGACAAGAAGGCGCTGTCAATGTGGTGGACGCAGATCGACAAGTGGCGCGGCCGCAAGTCGCTCGCCTATCGTCCGTCGAACGAGGTGATCAAGCCGCAATACGCCATCCAGCGGCTCTACGAGGCGACCAAGGACCGCGACACCTATATCACCACGGAAGTCGGCCAGCACCAGATGTGGGCGGCGCAGTTCTACGGCTTCCAGGAGCCGAACCGCTGGATGACCTCCGGCGGCCTCGGCACCATGGGTTATGGCCTGCCGGCCTCGGTCGGCGTGCAGCTCGCGCATCCGAATTCGCTGGTCATCGACATCGCCGGGGAAGCCTCGGTGCAGATGACCATGCAGGAGCTTTCGACGGCCGTGCAGTACCGGCTGCCGATCAAGATCTTCATCCTGAACAACAACTACATGGGCATGGTGCGGCAGTGGCAGGAACTCCTGCACGGCGGCCGCTACGCGCATTCCTACACCGAGGCGCTGCCGGACTTCGTCAAGCTCGCCGACGGCTTCCACGCCGTCGGCATGCGCTGCGAGAAGCCGGCCGACCTCGACGGCGCCATCAAAGAGATGATCAAGGTCAAGCGGCCGGTGATCTTCGACTGCGTGGTCGATCCGAACGAGA
>DASXOK010000447.1:0-2730 GCA_036494425.1 Pseudolabrys sp. | reverse complement strand
CGGGCTGTTCGGCTATGGGTTCCCCCTCCTCTCTTTTTATAGCGTCCCGTAACGACTTAAGAGTTTTTGCGTCGCGAAGCCGATGCAAAAACTCCGTTGGACTGAACGCGCTAAGCCGAGGGTTCAGCTCCGCCTTATGGAATTTTCAGTCGAGGTTGGTGCGGCGTAGGCGGTGGCGGGGAACAGATGGAAGCCTGCGAACGGCGCCGTGGTCGCGCTTGCGGCCTTGGAGGTGGGGCGCGCGTGGCCGATAGCGTTGTTTCGCGCTCACGAACCGGGAGATTGGCGGCGCCGGGCCAAGCGCATTCGTGGCATGTCTAACGATGCAAGGATGATCTGGTGTCTGTCGCGGGAGAGCGGATTCGCGCGTCATGGTCCTTGTGCCCACTTCGGGGAGAGCTGGCGAACAAACAGGAGAAGGCCTTTGCGGCAGCAGGGACAGACCCGCGGACCGTCCGACGTTTTCGGGTCGGCCGACGGATCGGTGGCGTCCGCGCTCATTTGGGCTGGTGGCGGCGTGCCCTGCCGGTCGAGCAGAAGCAGCTGACGCGCACGGGCGGCGTGCTCGCGTTTGGCGGGATGCCAGAGGCCGAAGTATCGGACTTTGTGCAGACCCTTGGGCAGGACGTGCTGGAGGAAGCGGCGCATGAACTCCTGGCCGGGGATGCGGCTCATCCGCCAGCGGTTGGATTTGCGATGCTTGTGGCGGATGGTGACAGCCTCGTCGTCGAGGCCGACGATGCGAGTGTTGGTGATCGCGACGCGGAAGACGTAGCGGGCGAGATAATCGAGCACGGCCTGCTCGCTTTCGCCCCAGGGCGTGCAATGGACGACCCAGGGCTTGGACCAGGCGGCGTCGGGCAGAACCAGGTCGGGACGGCTCTTCTGCAACGCGGCCCTGAGCTTGCCGCGCACGAGCTTGGCCAACGCTTTGACTGGAACCAGGAAGGCTCGACGCGCCGGACTCCAGTTGGCGCCGTCGTCGGAAACGCCGCCCCCAGTGACCAAGCAGTGGACGTGCGGGTGGTAGAGCAGTTGCTGGGTCCAGGTGTGCAGGACGGCGAGCACGCCGACCGTCGCGCCGACATGGCGTCGGTCGCGGGCGAGTTCGACGATGGCTTCGGCGGCGGCCTTCATCAGAAGGGCATAGCCGTCACGCTGGTTGGCGCGCAGCGCGTCGCGAAGTTGCTCAGGTACGGTGACGGTTACATGGAAGTAGCCACACGGCAGCATCTCGCTCTTGCGGGCCTCGAGCCAGCGCTCGGTCTGTCCGCTATGACATTTGGGACAACTCCGATTCTTGCAGGAGTGATAGGAGAACACTTCGGCGGCGCATTGATCGCACCGCCAGACGCGTCCACCGAGCGCCTCGGTGCGGCAGGCTTGGATGTCGACGATGGCGCGCCGGTGTGACGGCGGCATCGCCGCGCCATGAGCCGACAAGTATTCGCCCGCGAAGCGGCGAAAGACGTCCGCGACCTCGATCACGACGGAGCCGACGCGTCAGAGGCCGGTCATCAATCCGTCGAGGATGGCTTTGAGCGAGACGCGGGTCGGTTCGGTGAGGTGGGTATAGATCGCGGTGGTGGCGATGTGGACGTGGCCGAGCAGGATTTGCACAACCCGCGTATCGACGCCTCTTTCGAGCAATCGCGTCGCATAGCTGTGGCGCAGGGCGTGAGGCGTGACCCGCCGCGTGATCCCCGCCGCGCGGGCGGCGTCTTGAAAGCTGCGGCGCAGCACGTGCGGGTTGGCCGAGGCGCCGGAATGATTGGGGAAGAGCCAGCGCGGATCGCGGTGGCTCTTCCAAAGCTCCCGCAGGCCATCCAGGACCGGTTGTGGCAACGGAACGCGCCGCTCCCTGTCGCCCTTGCCGATGATGCGAAGCTGCAAATTGGCGCCGTCGATGGCGCCGATTTCCAAGGTCGCGGCCTCGCTTATGCGCAACCCACAGGCGTACATGAGAGCGAGACAGGCTTTGTGAATGGGATTCCTCACGCCGCCCAGCAGCGCTCGGACTTGCGCGTCCGACAGGACCTCGGGAAGACGGAGTTGCTTGGGCGGCCGAATTCTTTTTTTTGAAACAGCGCCCAGTCGCGATCAAGCGTCCGGAGGTAGAGGAATTGGATGCCGCCGTGATAGACCTTGAACGAGCCGAGCGCGACGCCGCGATCCCGCAGGCCAAGCAGATAGCCGCGCACCTCTTCTTCGGTCAGCCGATCCGGCGAACGGCGATAGTGGGCCGCCAGCCGACGGACCGCGTCGATGTAGACGGTCTGGGTTCTCGGCGCCAACCCCGCCGACTTCATGTCTTCGATCATCTGCAATCGCAACGGCGTCATCGAGCTATCCCTTGGTTCGAGCAAGCCGGCGCGACGGCGCCGGCCCCAAGGAAAATACCCTCAACTCACATGCGGTACGGTAAACACGCCCTACGGCGAAGCCGTTCAGTCCAACGTCCTTTATGTTACACTAATTATCTGATTCCGTTGCCCTGAGCTTAATGGCTAAGATTTGCGAGATTTTATTTCTGAAAATATGGAATCGTGCTATTCTCTTTCTTCGACCTCCGATGACGAGAATCCGCCGTGGCCAAGCTCTCCCAGAAACCCACGCCGCATGCGAGCAGTGTCGACCGCACGGGGGCGGCTGTCGCAGATCGCCGAGGCCGCGCGACCGAGCGGCGCGCCCGCGGTCAGACGTCGCACGGCCGCGCGCGCTCTCCTGAAT
>DASXOK010000446.1:0-11035 GCA_036494425.1 Pseudolabrys sp. | reverse complement strand
TGCCAATTCCAGTCATGCGTTCAGAATAACAAAACGCCCCGGGTTTGGCCCGGGGCGTTCCGATGGTTGTGCTGCCGGAGGATCAGCGGCGGTCGCCGAGGAAGCGCAGCAGGAACAGGAACAGGTTGATGAAGTCGAGATAGAGCGAGAGCGCTCCCATCACCGCCTTGCGGCCGGCGACGGTGCCATCGTCCATCGCGCTGTACATCTCCTTGATCCGCTGGGTGTCGTAGGCGGTCAGGCCGGCGAAGATCAAGACGCCGATGGCCGAGATCGCGAACTCGAGACCCGAGCTTTTCAGGAAGATGTTGACCAGCGACGCCAGGATCAGCCCGAACAGGCCCATGATCAGGAACGAGCCGATCGGCGAGAGATCACGCTGCGTCGTGTAGCCGTACAGGCTCAGTGCGCCGAACGATGCCGCCGAGATGAAGAAGGTGCGGGTGATCGACGCGCCGGTATAGGCGAGGAACACCGACGACAGCATGAGCCCGAGCAGCGCCGCATAGCCCATGAACAGCATCAGCGCTGTGCTGGGCTGCAGGCTGTTGATGCGGAAGCTCAGGAAGAACACGATGCCGAGCGTGCCGAGGAACAGCACGATCGTCAGCGGTCCGCTGAAGATCGCCTGACCGAAAGAGGTCAGCACGAGCTGTCCGCCGGCGTTTGTCTGCACCGCGGCATTGAAGGTGAGCCAGGCGACGACGCCGGTCAGAGCGACGCCGGCGGCCATATAGTTGTAGACGCGAAGCATGTAGGCGCGAAGGCCTGCATCTATCGCGGCAGCGCGCGTGCCGAAGCCGCGGGCAGCTACGTTACGGTCGAAGTCCGACATCGAGGATCCCTCTCTCAAAGTCCCGGCCTTGCGGTCGGGTCACAGGAAGCGCGCCGGCGATGGCCGTCGCGGTCGAGCATGAATCTAGTGGGTAGCAAGTCTTTGCGCCAGATGTGGCCCGATCAAGGCCCCTTCCATTGCCAAAGATTAACGCCTCTCGAGCGCCGATTATATCGGAAAAACCACACCGGTATCAGGGGGGTTATGCCGCGCGGCGGAATGTCGCAAAAAGCTAGAGATTTCTGAGTACTGGGGCGGGCTTCTGCCCCAGGGCGCGGTAGGTGCCGAGAAGTCCCAGAACCAGCGTGACCACGACCGCCGCGGCGGCCGCCGCGAGCGCCGGCCACGGTAACCACATGAAACGAAGGTGCATCAGTTCCGTGACAATGAGCCAACTCGTCACCAGACCGCTCAGCACGCCGAACAGCGCGGTTGCCACCCCGAGCAGCAGATATTCGATTGTGTACGCCGTGAGCAGGCGACCGCGCGTCGCGCCGAGCGTCTTGAGGATCACGGCATCGTAAACGCGATGCCGATGGCCGGCAGCGAGCGCGCCCCCCAAAACCAGCGCGGCTGCCAAGAGCGTGATCGCGCTGGCGCCGCGGATCGCGAGCAGCAGGTTGCCGATGAGCGCGCCGATCGCTTCCAGCGCGTCCTTCACCTGCACCGTCGTGACCATGGGGAACGTGTCGGCGACCGCGCGGATCATCGCGCCCTCCTGCGCCGGTGCGCCACCGTCCGGATAGGCGAGCGTCGCCAGCCGCGTGTGCGGCGCGCCGCGGAAGGCATTGGGCGTGAACACCATCACGAAATTGATGCTCAGGCTCTGCCAGTCCACGATGCGCATGTTGGCAATTCTTGCCGTGATATTGCGGCCGAGCACGTTGACGGTGATGGGATCGCCCAGCTTCAGGCCCAGCCCGTCGGCGATGCGCTTCTCGAACGACACCAGCGGCGGCCCGCTATAATCCGGCTTCCACCATTCGCCTTCAACCAGACGCGAGCCTTCCGGCAATTGGTCGCCGTAAGTGATGCCGCGGTCGCTTTGCAGCACCCAGGCGGCGTCATCCTTGGGTTTGATCTGCTCCGCCGGGATGCCGTTGGCGGATACAATACGTCCGCGCAGCATCGGCACTTCCTCGAGCACGGCGTTGGGCGCCTGCTTGTGTACGAAATCGTCGAAACGGTCGGGTTGGTCCGACGGAATGTCGAGGAAGTAAAACGTCGGCGCGCGCGCCGGCAGTTCGTTGGTGAATTGCTGGCGCAAGTTGGCGTCGATCTCGATCACGGTCACCAGTAGTGCGATTCCTAAGCCCAGCGACAGCACGATGGTCGGCGTCAGCGCGCTCGGGCGGTGGATGTTGGCGACCGCCATGCGCAGCACGGTGGAGCGCGCGTGCGGCACGCGCGCGGCAATGACCATTAGCAGCAGCGCAACCAGCCGCAGCAGCACGAACACCGCCGCGGCGGCGCCGACATAGAGAATGGCGACGCGCCGGTCGTAGGCAAGCAGCACTGCCAGCGCGGTGAGCACGGCGACGGCAAGGACCGTCAGCGCGATATAGATCGGACGGGGCCGACGCCCCTGCGGGGCCACCATATCGCGGAAAAGGGCGCCCACAGGCACGTCATGCGCGCGCCCGAGCGGCCACAGCGCGAAGGCCAAAGCCGTGAGCAGGCCGTAGACCAATGCCAGCCCAAGTTCGTGCGGATGCACGGAGGGGATGATCGGCAGCGGAATGATCGAGCCGAATGTCCAGGAGATCGCGAAAGGCAGGATCGCGCCCAGCACCATGCCGATAGCGCCGCCGATCAGCGCCAGCAGCATCACCTGGGTCAGATAGATCGCGAAGACGCGTGCGCCGCTCGCGCCCAGCGCTTTCATGGTGGCGATGGTGTCGCGCCGCCGGTCGAGATGACTCTTTACCGCATTGCCGACGCCGACGCCGCCGACCAACAATGCGGTAAGGCCGACGATGGTGAGGAATTGCGTGAAGCGATCGACGTTGCGCTCGAGCTGCGGCGAGGCATTACGGCGCGTGTGGATGTCCCAGCCAGCCTCGGGCAATTGCGCGCGCGCCTGGTCGACAATCCTGTTTGCCGCGGCATCGCTCGAATTTGCGTTCGGCAGCCGCAGGCGATAGGTCCAGCGCGCCAGGCTGCCGGGTTGGATGAGTCCGGTCGCGCGCAGCGCATCCTCGCCGATCATCAGCCGTGGCCCGAAGCCGATGCCGCCGGCGAGTTTGTCCGGCTCGCTGTTGAGCGCGGCGCGCAATTCGAACGTGGCGTTGCCGACTATCAGCGTCGCGCCCGGCTTGATCCCGAACCGCGCCAGCAACGTCGGATCGGCGACTGCGCCGAACATCCCATCCCGTTGCGCCAGCGCATCCTGAAGCTTGCCGGCCGGGTCGAGTACCGCGTCGCCGAACAGCGGATAGGCGTTGTCGACCGCCTTGATCTCGACCAGCGTTGCCTTGCCATCCGCGGTGCGCGCCATGGCGCGCAAAGTGGCGGCGCTGGAGACCTGGCCATGGCTGCGCAGGAAGGCGAGCTCGTTCGGCGCCGCCTCGCGCTGGATCAGTGAGAACGACAGATCGCCGCCAAGGATCACGCGGCCTTGGCTTGTAAGACCGTCGGCCAGACTGGCCGCCATCGAACCGACGCCGGCAATCGCCATGGCGCCGAGCGCGATGCAGGCGATGAAGACGTAGAAGCCAGTCAATCCGCCGCGCAGTTCGCGCAGGGCGAAGCGCAGCGGCAGCCATCTCGCCCCGCCCCGCGGCGCGGTGGCGGCCGGCTTGCGGCCGGAGGGAATCGGGAAAGAATCGGGCCTCATGCGGCGCCCGCGCCGTCGACGCGGCCGGAACGCAGCCGCACCATGCGGCCGCAGCGTTTGGCGAGGCCGGCATCGTGCGTCACCAGCACCAGCGTTGTGCCGCGTTTATGATGCCCCGCGAACAGCAATTCGACGATCTGCTCGCCGGTGTCCTCGTCCAAATTTCCGGTCGGCTCGTCCGCCACCAGGATCGCCGGATTTGGTGCCAGCGCCCGCGCCACGGCGACGCGTTGCTGTTCGCCGCCCGACAGTTCAGCGGGATAATGGTCGAGCCGTTGGCCGAGGCCGACGGCGTTCAATTCAGCCCGCGCGCGCTCCTCGGCGTCGGGCGCGCCGGCGAGCTCGATCGGCACCGCCACGTTTTCCAGCGCCGTCATGGTCGGGATGAGATGGAAGGATTGAAAGACGATGCCAACGTTACGGCCGCGAAAACGCGCGAGGGCATCCTCGTTAAGTGCGGTGAGATTCTCGCCGGCGACCGACACATTGCCGGTGTCGGCCCGTTCCAGCCCTGCCATGACCATCAGCAATGTCGATTTCCCAGACCCCGACGGGCCGATGAGGCCAACCGCCTCGCCGGTGCCTATATGCAGATCGATATCCTTCAGGATATGGACGCGGGCGGCGCCCTGCCCGAGCGAGAGATTGACACCGGCCAGAGCGATAGCCGGCCCCGCCTGGGAGTTATTCGTCATGGGTCCTCACCGTTCGCAATCCCGCTCATATGGGAACCGCACCGCCCTGTTCCAGCGCCTGACAGCGGTAGTCCTTACGATTGCTGCTCTTCTGGGCCCGATTGCGGCCCGTGGCGCTGACGATCCGGTGAAAATCGTCGCGCTCGGCGATTCGCTGACCGCGGGCTACGGGCTGGCCGGTAACCTCGCCTTTCCGGCCAAGTTGGCGGCCGCGCTCAAGGCCAAGGGCATCGCCGCGACGGTGACCAATGCCGGCGTGTCGGGCGATACATCCACCGGCGGATTGGAGCGGCTCGACTGGTCGGTGCCGGACGGCACCCAGGCGGTGATTGTCGAACTCGGCGCCAACGATGCGCTGCGGGGTCTCGATCCGGCCCTGACCGAGAAAGCGATCGACACCATCCTCACCCGGCTGCAAGAGCGCAAGATACCCGTCCTGCTCGCCGGCATGAAGGCGCCGCGCAACATGGGGGCCGACTACGCGCGCGCTTTCGATGCGATCTTCCCCAAACTTGCCGCGACTCATCCCGTGATCTTTTATCCCTTCTTCCTCGACGGGGTCGCCGCCGACGCCAAGCTCAATCAGGCGGACGGCATGCACCCGAACCCCGCCGGCGTCGATGTGATCGTTGCGCGCATCTTGCCGCAGGTCGAAGAGCTGATCGCCCGCGCCCGCAATGGCCGCGGCTCGTGAGTGGACTCCCTCAATGCCGCGTCTCTTTACCGGGCTCGAAATCCCTGCCGATATCGGCCAGGCGCTGTCATCGCTGCGCGGCGGCCTGCCCGGCGCCCGCTGGATCGATCCCGAGAACTACCATCTCACGCTGCGCTTCATCGGCGATGTCGACGACATGACCGCGCAGGAAGTCGCGCTGATGCTGGGGCGGGTTCAGCGTGGGGCTTTCGAGCTGCACCTAGACGGTCTGACGTCCTTCGGCGGACGCAAGCCGCGCGCGGTGGTGGCTTCGGTCGCGCCGGAGCCGCAATTGCTGGAGGTGCAGGCCGAGCACGAACGGCTGATGCAGCGCATCGGTCTGGAGCCGGAAGGGCGCAAATACACGCCGCATGTGACGCTGGCGCGCTTGCGCGAATCTTCGAGCCGCCAGGTCGCGGACTATCTCGCCGCGCGCGGGTTTTTCCGCACCTCGGCCTTCAAGGTCTCGCGCTTCGTGCTGTTTTCCTCGCGCGATTCGGTCGGCGGCGGCCCCTATGTGGTCGAGGCGAGTTATCCGCTCTCCTAGCTGTCATCCGGGGCGCGCACGAAGTGCGCGAGCCCGGAATCCATAACCCCGGCGCTACGGAGTACGGATTCCGGGCCCGCTCGCTTTGCTCGCGTCCCGGAATGACCGGAAAAGCCCTACGCCACCCCGAAGATCCGAGCCTGCGCATCGAACATCGTCGCGGCGACGCCGTTCGCGTCCTCCAGCCATTCGCGCAGCATGGACAGCGGCGTCGAGCGCGAGGGATCGACCTGCCCCACCACGCTGCCGAAATCGAACTTCAATTCGGCCTCGAACTTGCGAGCGAGCTGCTGCATGCGCCGGTTGTCCGCCATGCAGTCCATGCGCAGCGAGGTAATGCCGCGATTGCGGGCCGACAGCAACGTGCGCTCGAGCAGCGCTGTGCCGATGCCGAGGCTTTGCCAGTCGCGCTCGATGCTGAAGGCGACCTCGGCCTCGCGCGAAAACATGCCGTTGAGATGCCGAAGTTCGGCCGCGCCGCGCAGTACGCCCTCGGCGAAGAAGCCGTGCACGACGGTGCCCAGTTCGTCGGCCGTCGCGGCATGCGCGGCGATCACGTCGTCCGACACCGCGCCGGAAAAGCGGCGGTGGCGGCTGTCTTCGTCGAGACGCAGCAGATGGTCGCGATAGGCTTCGGTCTCACCGATCCAGAGTTTGCGGACCAGGCCGCCATCGGGCAAAGGCTCGTAAATCATTATCAAGTCTCCTCATCGCATTTTGCCCCGCCTTGATCCGCGCATTCCGTCCCTTGGGGCACCTGCAAATCACGCAGGAACCCCAGCGCAGGTATATGGTGCATTGCAGCAGAAAAACGACCGCCGGGACGGCACACAGGTAGTTTACCCTCCTGAAATCGCATGATTAACAAGGCCTTGGCGCAAGATTGAGCAACTCATGCTGCGGATATGCCGCAGCAAATACTGCAGCAATTGCTGCATCGCACACACAATATTACGCAGCAATGCTGCCGGGGCAGGGCTTTCCCGCGCCGCTGGCGATTTACAGGCGGCCCGGTTCCCCATACGTCTCCCGTCGATGCCTTATGGGTCTGCCATTTGCTCATCTCTGCCCGGCCGACCAGCGCGGGCCCATACCGAACTCCTAATGTCCCGAATGCCCGACACCTTCAGCACGCGCTATGCGGCGCTCGTCGCCGCCGGAAAGATCGAGGCCGACCCCGGCCAAGCGGTCCTGGTCCGGCATCTGACGGCGCTCGAGCGGCGGCTGGAGGAATACCGGCTTGCGCAGAAGTCCTCATCGCTCGGCTGGCTGTTCGGCAAGCGCAACAAGGCGGCGCTGCCGGTGAAGGGACTCTACGTCCACGGCGAGGTCGGCCGCGGCAAGACCATGCTGATGGACCTGTTCTTCGCCACCAGCGCGGTCAAGCGCAAGCGCCGGGTCCATTTCCACGAATTCATGGCCGATGTGCACGAACGGGTGCACACCTACCGGCAGGAAATGAAGAACGGCGACGCTGCCGATCACGATCCGATCCAGCGCGCCGCTGCGGCCATCGCCGAAGAGAGCTGGCTGCTCTGCTTCGACGAATTCCATGTCACCGACATCGCCGACGCGATGATCCTCGCCCGGCTGTTCACCAGGCTGTTCGAACTTGGCGTCGTCGTAGTGGCGACCTCGAACCAGGCGCCGACCGGCCTTTACAAGGACGGGCTCAACCGCGCGCTATTCCTGCCCTTCATCGCATTGCTGCAGAAGCACTGCGAGGTGTTGCGGCTCGATGCCCGTGTCGACTTCCGCCTGGAGAAGCTCACCGGCGTGCCGACCTGGTACGTGCCGCCGGACGCCGCCGCGACGGCCGCGCTCGACGAGGCCTGGACACGGCTCGCCGGCGAGAATCACGGCGCCCCACACGAGCTCATCGTGAAAGGTCACGCGGTGCACGTGCCGAAGGCGGCGATGGGCGTTGCCCGCTTCACGTTCGAGGAACTGTGCGCGCGGCCTCTTGCTGCGGCCGACTATCTCAAGATCGCGCTCGAATTTCACACCATCATCCTCGACCATATTCCGGTCATGGATTACAGCCGCCGTAATGAGGCCAAGCGCTTCATCATCCTGGTCGACACGCTCTACGATCACGCGGTGAAGCTCGTCGCCTCGGCCGAGGCGCAGCCAGATAATCTCTATGTCGCCACCGATGGCTACGAGGCAAACGAGTTCAAACGCACGGCTTCACGCCTGATTGAAATGCGTTCGCAGGTTTATCTCGGCCTGCCGCACGGCCCGCGTCATGAACCGTCGATCGACACCGGCAAGATCGTCGAAACCTGACGCGCGTCCCGCCACCGTCAACGGCTCGCGCGGATTTACTCAGCGGTTACGTCTTTTTCGGTTGCAACGCGTCACGCGGCAGTCGAAATAGGTGGCGCCGTCACGCAAAATAAATCGGACGTTCAGTCATGGCCGAGCAAAGTGCCACGCCCGCCATGGTGGAGGCCACGGCCGCCGAGGCCGCGATCGCACCCGATACCACAAGCCCCGCCTCGACGCGGTCGCGCAGGCCGCGTCCCACGCGCTTTCGCTGCGTCATTTGTGACAAGGAGAAGCCCGCGCGCGACGTGAGCCAGCTCGACGTGGTGCGTCCGAGCCTGCTCGACCGTATCCGCAACGACTATCCCGAGATGCCGTCAGAGGGCCATATCTGCAACGAGGACCTCGACCGATTCCGCTCGTGCTACGTTACCGAGCTTCTCGGCCAGGAGCGCGGCGAGCTCACCAAGCTCGAGCAGGACGTGGTCCAGAGCCTCGCCGACCACGAAACGCTGGCCGAAAACATCGAGGCTGAGTTCGCCGGCCACCGCACCTTCGGCGAACGCCTATCCGACCATTTGGCGAGCTTCGGCGGCAGCTGGACCTTCATCATCTCTTTCGGCGTCATGCTGCTGATCTGGATGGCATTCAACGCGGTAACGTCCGACGCCGACCGTTTCGATCCCTATCCTTTCATCCTGTTGAATCTGGTGCTGTCCTGCCTTGCCGCCCTGCAGGCGCCGATCATCATGATGAGCCAGAAGCGGCAGGAGGCGAAGGACCGCCTGCGTTCCGAGAACGATTACCGGGTGAACTTGAAGGCGGAGCTGGAAATCCGCCATCTGCACGAGAAGGTCGACCACATCCTCACCCGCCAGTGGGAGCGTCTGGCCGAGATCCAGCAGATCCAGCTCGAAATGATGCAGGACCCCGCGCTGCGCAAGCGGTGAGAGGCCTGCGCGAATCTTGCGCGGATTCTGTCCCGTCACTGTGAGGTGGCCGCGCACCGATCTCTGGCTTGCGGCGAACAGAGTCACCGCGCTGCTGTCGGTGCGCCGCGATTGCCGTGCGGCCTTCGCCGCATTTTCGAAGCCGGTCCGACAAACGTTCAAGCGCTATGGCGAAGCTCAACACGCGACGATTCATTTGCCCGCGTGTCACACGACTTATCGTGTTGCACTGCAACGCATCGCGATTGCAGCGCAGCACGCACCAATCAGATTTCGCGAAAAGAGTCTGGACACGCAGCCCAGTCTCTGCTTGGTATTATGTATACATGATGCCAGATGCGCTCAAAGTTTGGGTCTTTCGGTGCCTTGTCGCGACATGCCTAACGGGATAACCAGCACTCGGCCGCAGTCCGCGGCAGCACCCAGCTGAGAGTTTTTCCCAATGGCGCGTAACAAAATTGCGTTGATTGGCGCCGGCCAGATTGGCGGCACCCTGGCCCACCTTATCGGCCTCAAACACCTGGGCGATGTCGTGATGTTCGACGTCGCGGAAGGCATCCCGCAAGGCAAGGCGCTCGATATCGCCGAGTCCTCGCCGGTCAACGATTTCGACGCGAAATTCATCGGCACGAACAGCTACGACGCCATCGAAGGCGCCGATGTCTGCATCGTCACCGCCGGCGTGCCGCGCAAGCCCGGCATGAGCCGCGACGACCTCCTCGACATCAACCTCAAAGTGATGGATCAGGTGGGCGCAGGCATCAAGAAGTATGCGCCGAACGCATTCGTGATCTGCATCACCAACCCACTCGATGCGATGGTGTGGGCGCTTCAAAAGAGCTGCGGCTTGCCTCCGCAGAAAGTGGTGGGCATGGCGGGCGTTCTCGACTCGGCGCGTTTCCGTTATTTCCTCGCCGATGAATTCAACGTCTCGGTGGAAGACGTCACCGCCTTCGTGCTCGGCGGCCACGGCGACACGATGGTGCCGCTCACGCGCTATTCGGCGGTCGCCGGCATTCCGGTGCCCGATCTGGTGAAGATGGGCTGGACCACGCAGGCCCGCATCGACGAGATCGTGAAGCGCACCGCGAATGGCGGCGCCGAAATCGTCAACCTGCTCAAGACCGGCTCGGCCTTCTATGCGCCGGCAGCCTCCGCTATCGCGATGGCGGAAAGCTATCTGCTCGACAAGAAGCGCGTGCTGCCCTGCGCCGCCTGGCTCAATGGCGAGTACGGGATGAAGGACATCTATGTCGGCGTGCCCGTTGTCATCGGCGCGAAAGGCGTGGAGCGCATTGTCGAGGTCGAGTTCACCGGCGGCGAGCGCGCTGCCTTCGAAAAGTCCGCGGCCTCCGTGCAGGGTCTGATCGAAGCCTGCAAGAAGATCGCGCCGGCTCTCGCTAACTAGAAGTCAAGACTCCGGGCCAGCGGATCGTCGCTGGCCCGGCCCACTAAGCGATTAAGGAAGCCGCATGAATATCCACGAATATCAAGCCAAAGCGGTGCTGCGTGAGTTCGGGGTGCCGGTCCCGCGCGGCGTTCCTGCCTTCACTGTCGAGGAGGCGCTCAAGGGCGCCGACGAACTCGGCGGCCCGGTCTGGGTGGTGAAGGCGCAGATCCATGCCGGCGGGCGCGGCAAGGCCGGCGGCGTCAAGGTGGTGAAATCCATCGACGACGTGAAGAAGGAAGCCACCCGCATCCTCGGCTCGACGCTGGTCACGCACCAGACCGGCCCGCAGGGCAAGAAGGTCAACCGTCTCTATATCGAGGAAGGTTCGGCCATCGATCGCGAGTTCTATCTCTCGGCGCTGATCGATCGCGAGACTTCGCGCGTCGCCTTCGTCGTCTCCACCGAAGGCGGCATGGACATCGAAGAGGTGGCGCACAGCCATCCCGAGAAGATCCTCACCTTTTCGGTCGATCCGGCCACCGGCATCATGCCGCATCACGCCCGCTCCGTAGCTCAGGCGCTCAAGCTCACCGGCGATCTCGCCAAGCAGATCGGAGAGATGCTGCCCAAGCTCTACACCGCCTTCACCAGCAAAGACATGAGCATGCTGGAGATCAATCCGCTGGTGGTGACCAAGGACAACAAGTTCATCTGTCTCGACGCCAAGGTCGATTTCGACGGCAACTCGCTCTATCGCCATCCCGACGTGCTGGCGCTGCGCGACTTGACTGAAGAGGACGACAAGGAAGTCGAGGCGTCG
>DASXOK010000445.1:0-10729 GCA_036494425.1 Pseudolabrys sp. | reverse complement strand
GCTCGCTCTCGGCCCAGTTCGAGCACGCCGTCGGCGTCACCGAGCACGGGGTCGAGGTGTTCACGTTCTCGCCCGCCGGCCTCGACAAGCCGCCCTACAAGCGCGCCTAAGCTCACCGCCATAGACCGCTCTCGTCGCGCGGCCCGGCCTGCACTACACTCATAGTTGTGATGGGTTGTGCCGGCGGACGCGGGGCAATGGCGGACAGAGATGACAAAGTGGCGGGCGACGCGGGCCTCTCGGAGTCGGCCCCGCATTACCACGGTCACCGCGAACGCCTGCGTTCGCGTTTCCGCGAGGCGGGCGCCGAGGCGGTCAGCGATTACGAATTGCTCGAGCTGGTGCTGTTCCGCGCCATTCCCCAGCGTGACATCAAGCCTTTGGCCAAGGCCTGATCGCGAAGTTCGGTTCCTTCGCCGAGGTCGTCGCAGCGCCGACGACGCGACTGGCCGAAGTGAAAGGCGTCGGCGACAGCGCCATCACCGAACTCAAGATCATCCACGCGGCGGCCGGACGCCTGGCGCGCGGGCAGGTGCAAACGCGGCCGGTGCTCTCATCCTGGTCGAGCGTAATCGACTATTGCCGCACTGCCATGGCCTTCTCCGACAAGGAGCAGTTTCGCCTGCTGTTTCTCGACAAGCGCAATCAGCTCATCGCCGACGAAGTGCAGCAGACCGGAACGATCGATCATACGCCGGCCTATCCGCGCGAGGTGGTCAAACGCGCGCTCGAATTGTCGGCGACCGCGATCATCCTGGTGCACAATCACCCCTCAGGCGATCCGACGCCGTCGCGGGCGGATATCCAGATGACGCAGTCGATCATCGAGGTGGCGAAGCCGCTCGGCATCGCCATTCACGACCACATCATCGTCGGCAAGGAAGGCCATGTCAGCTTCAAGGGGTTGCGGTTGATTTGACTCCCTTCCTTATCCCTCCCCCCGCTTGCGGGGGAGGGATAAGGAAAATCACTGCCTCACCAGCGTGATCTGGTCGTCGCTTTCCGGCAGGCGGCGCCAGGTGACATTGTCGACCTCCTCGAAGCGCCAGGGATTGCCGCGCGGTGGCACCAGCATCAACTCGCCGCGGTCGAGCCGCCATTGCCCGAAGTTCAGCCGCGCGATCGCTGGATCACATCCGGGCTTCACCGCCAAAGCCAAGGCATCGCGCGACGGCATGGCCGAGAGCGTCAAGGCGCAGAGGCTGGTGCCATCCCCTCGCATGATCTTCCAATCGCCGGCGACGTCCTCGGGCGGGCGCGGCGGCGGACCGGCGGCAGCCGCGCTCTGCAAGAACAGGACGCCAACCCCCGGTGTCGGCGCCTCGTAGATGCCGTCCTCAACCTCGCTGAATTCGACCAGCGACTTGCCGTCCGTATCGATCAACCGCAGCAGGTCGTTTTCCGGAAACACCCAGCCGGCGACGCTCTTCACCAACGGAAACAGGTTACCGCAATTAGCGTCGAACTCGACCTTGAAGCCGACGGCGGTGCGGTCACTCTTGAAATTCGCGGTGCAGATCTTGTCGCGGTCGGCGTTGGAGAATTCCCAACTGCCAAGCACCGCCTTGGCTGAATCGCCGATCGCCGGCGTCTGAGCGAACGCGGACGATGCCAAGCAGAGCGCGATGAATGCAATAACAGGCCGGAACATCGAGAGCCTCTCAAGGTCCTTCCGGGACGGCGCGTCAGCGCCGGACCCGGAATCCAGGCGCAAGCGCGGCGCTCGGGACTGGATTCCGGGATCGCGGGGCTACGCTTGCGCCCCGGAATGACAGAGAGAATAACACTTGTCCGCGGCCCGCCCGCTACCTTTTCGGCGGATAGGGCGTTTCGGGCACCGGCGTGAGCGGCGGCTTTCCGGAGGCCCAGGCCAGGAGATTGTCGACCACAAGCTGGTCCATGGCCGCGCGCGTGGCTTCGCTGGCCGAACCGAGATGCGGGAATAGAACGATGTGCTCCATCTCGATCAGTTCTTTCGGCACATGCGGCTCGTTCAAAACGACGTCGAGGCCGGCGGAAAAAATCGTGCGGTCCTTCAACGCCTTGATCAAGGCCTGCTCGTCGACCACCGAGCCGCGCGCCATGTTGATGAGGATGCCGTTCGGGCCGAGCGCCTTGAGCACCTCGGCATTGATCATGCCCCGCGTGGCGGCGCCGCCGGGCACGATCACCATCAGCGTGTCGACATCCCGCGCCATGTCGGTGAGCTTCGGATAGTACTTGTAGCTCACGCCGGCTTGCGGATTGCGGCTGTGATAGACGACCGGCACCCCGAAGGCCTCGAGCCGGCGCGCGATGGCCTTGCCGATGCGGCCCATGCCGACCATGCCGACGGTGCGGTTGCGCAGCGTTGCCTTGCTCAGCGGATAATGCTTCTCCAACCATTTGCCGGCGCGCACATAACGGTCGGCCTGCGGGAATTCGCGCACCGTGCACAGCAAGAGACCGAGGGCGGTGTCAGCCACCTCCTCGTTGAGCACGTCGGGCGTGTTGGTGACGACGATGCCGTGCTCGCCGGCCCACTTCGCATCGATGTGATCGTAGCCGACACCGAAGCTCGAGATCTGCTCGAGCTTGGGAAATTGTTGCATGAAGGCCGCGCCGATCTTGTCGGCAGTATAAGCCACCGCGACCGCGCGCACCTTGTCGGCGAGCGACTTGATCAGAGCGTCCCTGTCGGGCGCCTCGAAGAGAACGTGGACGTTGGCCTTGTCTTTGAGACCGCCGACGATCACCGGCTTCCTGCTTCCAACCAACAATACGTCCGGCTTTTCGCCAGCCATCATCTCACTCCTTCACACCATGAACGTGACCGGCGTCTCCATCAGCGCCTTGAACGCGGCGAGCAGCTCTGCGCCGAGCGCGCCGTCCACCACGCGATGATCGCAGGACAATGTGACCGTCATCTGGCTGACGAACTTGACGCCGCCGTCCTCCGTCTCGACCGGCGCGCGGCGCGAGGCGCCAATCGCCAAGATGGTCGCATGCGGCGGGTTAATGATGGCCGAGAATTCGCGGACGCCATACATGCCCAGATTGGAGATCGCGCTGGCGCCGCCCTGGTAGTCGTTCGGCTTGAGCCTCTTGGCACGGGCGCGCTCCGCGAGATCGCGCATCTCGGCCGAAATCGCGGTGAGCGACTTCACGTCCGCATTGCGGATCACCGGCGTGATCAGGCCGCCGTCGAGCGCCACCGCCACGCCGATGTCCGCGTGCGTGAAGCGCAAGGTGCGATCCTCGGCCCACACCGCATTCGCCGCAGGGACGCGCTGCAAGGCCACAGCCCAGGCCTTGATGATGAAATCATTGAGCGAGAGCTTGAACGCAGGCTGACCGTCGGCGCCCTTGGGGGCGGAGGCGTTCGCCTCCTCGCGCACCGCCATCAGCCGGCCGATGTCGATATCGGCGGTGAGATAGAAATGCGGGATGGTCTGCTTGGCTTCGATCAGCCGCGTGGCGATGGTGCGGCGCATCGAATCGAGCGGCACTTCCTCGTAGGCAATCCCGTCGAACAGCGCCTTGACCTGCGCGGCACTGGCGCCGGTCGCCATTGCGGCACCACGCGCGGGTGCGGCATTTTCGACGTCACGGGCGACGATGCGGCCATAGGGACCGGAACCCTTGATGCGGGCGAGATCGATACCGCGCTCGCCGGCGAGCCGACGCGCCAGCGGCGTCGTAAAGACGCCGCCTGACGTCTTGGCGGTGCCGAAGTTACGCTCGGGCGTGCGCACCTCGCGCCAAGGGTCCATGTTGGGATAGGCGTGTGAGGTTTCACTCCGCTCATTCCCGCGCAAGCGGGAATCCAGTTCTTTCGGAGTCTGTGCCGCTTGGCTCTGGACCCCCGCTTTCGCGGGGGTGAGCGGAGTTTGTGGAACTGTCGGAGAAGACGGTCCCGCAACGCTGGCGATGATCGCCACCACGGCGCCGACCTTCGCGACGTCACCGACCTGAAAACGAATGTCGGTGAGCGTGCCCGAGGTCGTCGAGGGCACCTCCATCGAGGTCTTATCGGTCTCGATCTCGAACAGGTTATCGCCGGGCTTGACCGCGTCGCCGGCCGACTTGAACCACTTCGTGATCTTGCCTTCGGCGACCGTCTCGCCGAGTTGGGGCATTAGAACGTCCATTCACTCACCCTCTTGTCCCGGACGCGGTGCAGCGCGGAGCGATGCACCGCAGATCCGGGACCCCGGTTGTTAGAAAGCTGGGTCCCGGGTCGGCAGCGCACCACTTCGTGCTGCGCTGCGCACGGGACACGAGTCACCACGTCACCGACACGTATTGCGTCTCGAGGAACTCCTTCATCCCCTCCGCCGCGCCTTCGCGGCCGAGGCCCGACTGCTTGGTGCCGCCGAACGGCGCCGCCGGATCGGAAACGAGACCGCGGTTGAGGCCGATCATGCCGAAGTCGAGCTTCTCCGACACACGCAGGCCGCGCGTCAGATCCTTGGTGTAGAGGTAGGCGACCAGGCCGTATTCGGTGGCGTTGGCGCGCTTGATCGCTTCGTCCTCGGACGTGAAAGTCTGGATCGACGCGACCGGCCCGAAGATTTCTTCGTTCAGCATCTTGGCCGTGTCCGGCACATTGGTGAGCACGGTGGCCGGATAGAAGTAGCCGGGGCCCGCCGGCAGCTTGCCGCCGGTGAGCAGCTTGGCGCCCTTGGCGAGGGCGTCATCGACCAGTTCGATCACCTTGTCGCGGCCTTCGGCATTGACCAGCGGCCCGAGCATCACGCCCTCGTCGAGGCCGTTGCCCATCTTCAAGCCGGCCATCTTGGCGGTGAGTTTCTTGGAAAACTCGTCGTGCACCTTCTCATGCACATAGAAGCGGTTCGCGGCGGTGCAGGCCTCACCCATGTTGCGCATCTTCGCGATCATGGCGCCTTCGATCGCCGCGTCGATATCGGCGTCCTCGAATACGATGAAGGGCGCGTTGCCGCCGAGTTCCATCGCCGGCTTGACGATGTTGTCGGCCGCTTCGTGCAGCAGCTTGCGGCCGACCTCGGTCGAGCCGGTGAAAGAGACGACGCGCACGCGCGGGTCATGCAGCATCGCGCTGACGACCTTGCCGGACGAGCGCGAGGGAATGACGTTGACCACGCCGGCAGGCACGCCCGCTTCCTCCAGCGCCGGCATCAGCGCCAGCATCGTGAGCGGGGTGTCCGACGCAGGCTTGAGCACGACCGGGCAGCCGGCGGCGAGCGCGGGACCGATCTTGCGCGTCGCCATTGCGGCGGGGAAATTCCACGGCGTGACCAGCACGGCGATTCCGGCTGGCTTGTGCTGCGCGACAATCCGCGCGCCGGAGGCCGGTGCCATCGAGATCTGGCCGATGTTGCGCACGGCTTCTTCGGCGTACCAGCGGAAGAACTCGGCCGAGTAAGCTACCTCGCCGCGCGAGTCGGGCAGCGCCTTGCCGTTCTCGAGCGTGATGAGCTTCGCGAAGCGCTCGGCGTCGCGCATGATCAACTCATAGGCCTTGCGCAGGATCTCGGCGCGCTCGCGCGGCTTGCGGCCGGCCCAGCCTTCGAAGGCGGCCTGTGCGGCATCGACCGCGGCAATGGCGTCATCGACGGTCGCGCTCGCCACCGAGGCAATCGTTTTTTCGGTCGCCGGATCGGTCACGTCGAAGCGGCCGCCGTCGGAGGCTTTGCGCCACTTGCCGCCGATCCACAGATCGGTCGGCACATTGGCGAGAAGGTTTTCGTACATCGTGCGTTCCTCCCAACTTGCTCCGCTCATTCCCGAGCGGGCACCTTATTGTTACGTTTTACCTAAGCGTTCAGCGACCGCTTCACCGTCTCCACAATGCGCGCCGGTGTCGGCAGCACGATGTCTTCCAATATGTCGGCGGCCGGCAGCGGAATGTGCGGCGTGGTGATGCGCACCGGCGGGCCATCGAGATCGTAGAAGGCTTCGTCGGCGACGATCGACACGATCTCGGCGCCCCAGCCGCACAGCCGCGGGTTCTCTTCCACGGTGAACAGCCGATGCGTCTTCGCCACCGAGCCAAGGATGGTCTGCGTATCGAGCGGCACCAGCGAACGCACATCGACAACCTCGACGTCGATGCCGTGCTCGGCCTTCAGCGTCTCGGCCGCGGCCAGCGCACGCGGCACCATCAGCGCCAGCGCGCAGATGGTCGCGTCCTTGCCAGGCCGCACGATCTTGGCAGTGCCGAGCGTGTCGACGATCTCGCCGTCCTCCACCTCGCCCTTGGTCGGATAGAGCGACTTGTGCTCGAGGAAGATCACCGGATCGGGATCGCGCACCGCGGCCGCCAGGAGGCCGATGACGTCGCGCGGCGTCGAAGGCGCGACCACCTTCAGGCCCGGGATCATCATGCACCAGTTCTCGACGCTCTGAGAGTGCTGCGCGCCGAAGCGCGAACCGGCGCCGTTGCCGGTGCGCACGACCAGCGGACATTTGGTCTGTCCGTTGGACATGTAGCGGCTCTTCGGAAATTCGTTGGCGATGTAGTCGAAGCACACCGCGAAGAAGTCCGAGAACATGATCTCGGCGATGGGCTTAAGGCCGGTCATCGCCGCGCCCATGGCCGCGCCGAGGATCGCCTGCTCGGAGATCGGCGTATCGCGTACGCGCAAGGGACCGAACTGCTCGTAGAGACCGACGGTCGCCTTGAACACGCCGCCCGCCTTAGCGACGTCCTCGCCGAGGAAGACCACGTCGTTGTCGCGCGCCATCTCCTGTGCAATGCCGCGGATAACAGCGTCGCGATAGCTTATTTCGGCCATGTCAGTTTCTCCACGCCCAGCCGCCATCGGCGTAGACATCGGTGGTGAGAATATCGAGCGGCGGCATCGGCGCGGCTTTGCACGCCTCGGTGGCGTCGTTCACTTCTTTCATCACGCCGGCGTCGATGTCGGCGATAGTCGCATCGCTGACGCCGAACTGCTTGAGCCGTTCGCGATAGATCTTGATCGGATCGCGCTCCTTCCACTTCTCCAGTTCGCCCTCGGGACGATACTTGGCGGGGTCGGCGCGCGAATGGCCGCTGTGCCGGTAGGTCATGCATTCGATCAGCGACGGTCCGTCGCCGGCCCGCGCTTTGGCAAAGGCCTTCTGCGCGGTGCGATAGACTTCGTCGGCGTCGTTGCCGTCGATCACGATGCGCTCCAGGCCATAGGCCGAGGCGCGGTCGGCGGCCGGATGCTGGACGGCGGTGACATCGCCGATCGGCGTGTATTCCATGTAGAGATTGTTTTCGCAGACGAACACGACCGGCAGCTTCCAGACCGCCGCGAAGTTCAGCGCTTCGTGGAAGGCGCCAATATTCGTCGTGCCGTCGCCGAAGAAGCAGACGGACACGTCCTTGTCGCCTTTGTACTGCGCGCGCCAGGCGGCGCCGCAGGCGATCGGCAAATGAGCGCCGATGATCGCGTAAGAGCCCATCACGCCGTGCTCCTCAGACGTGAGGTGCATGGAGCCGCCTTTGCCACGCATCAGTCCATTATCGCGCTGCATCAGTTCGCCCAATACCTTCTCCACGGGCACGCCGCGCGCCAAAGTGTGGGCGTGGCCGCGATAGGTACAGAAGCTGAGGTCGCCCTTCTGCATCGCTTCGCCGAAGCCGGCGGCAATCGCCTCCTGCCCGAGTGACAGGTGGCTGGTGCCTTTCACAAGGTTCTGGAGAAACAGGTCGAAGGCGCGCTGTTCGGCCTCCCGCAGGCGCACCTGCGAACGGTATAGCGCAAGCCGCTTTTGCTCGCCGATATCGTCATTCAGTCCGGAGCCGGCCGGGCTGGGTGCCCGATCCTTGATTGTGGCCATGAGCGTTCCTCGAAAGGGTCTAATTCTGCTTTTCGGGGGCGGAACTTAGCCCCTCTGATTGACGTCTCGCAACACTCATTCCAGCGGCCCTTCTATCACGCCTTCGCTGGTCGTGCTCTTGCCCAGCCGGCGCTCGCGGTAGAGCAGATAAAGCCCGGAGCCGATCACGACGGTAGCGCCCACCATGGTCCAGGCGTTGGGCACGTGGTCGAAAACGAGGTAGCCCAGGATCACGACCCAGATGAGCTGGGTGTAGATGAACGGGGACAGTACCGAGGCCGGCGCGAGCTTGTGCCCGGCGATCAGGCAATAGTGCCCGGAACTCCCCAAGGCGCCGATCGCGATCAGCATTAGCCAGGTCACCCAGCTTGCCGGCGGATGCCAGATGAAGACGATCACCGGGAGCATGACCAGCGCGCCGATCAGGTTCGAATAAAACAGCGAGGTCTGGTTGGAGTCGCTCCGCGAGACGATGCGGGTGATGACCGCGTAGAAGCCATAAGCGATGGTGGCGACGAGCGAAAACAGCGCCGCTGGGTGCATGCCGCCGACACCGGGCCGCGTGATCAGCAGCACGCCGCCGAAGCCGACCGCGATCGCACACCAGCGCCGCCAGCCAAGCCATTCCCCCAGCATCGGCCCCGAAACGATGGCGACGATGAAGGGGAAGGTGAAGATGATCGACAGGACCTCGTCGAGCTGCAGCCAGCGCAGCGCGAGGAAATTGCCCGCCGTCGCGACGATCAGCAGCAGCGAGCGGATGACCTGCAATGCGGGACGCTTGGTGCGCAGGAGGCCCGGCTGCGTGACCGGATTGGACACGATAGTGGTGAGCAGGAAGGCGAACGTATAGCGCGCCCAAACGATCTCCAGGGAGTCCATCTCGGTGCTGAGGTATTTCGCGGTCGTATCGAGGCAGGCGAATTGCGCCACCGCGGCACACATCAGGCCGATGCCGACAAGACGTTGCCGGCGCTGGATGACCGCCTCGTTCAATAGGTCGCCCGCCCGCCGGAAATATCGAACACCGCCCCGGTCGTGAACGAGCAGTCGGCAGAGGCGCAGAAGGCGGCGAGCGCCGCGATCTCGTCAACCGTCACGAAGCGATTGCGTGGGATTTTCGACAGCATGAAATCGATGTGCGCTTGTGTCATCTGGTCGAAGATCGCCGTCCGCGCCGCCGCCGGCGTGAGGCAATTCACCGAGATGTCGTAGGACGCGAGCTCCTTGCCGAGCGACTTGGTCAGCGCGATCACGCCGGCCTTCGAGGCGGAATAGGCCGGCGCATTCGGGTTGCCCTCCTTGCCGGCAATGGAGGCGATGTTGACGATGCGCCCGTAGTTCTGGGCGATCATAACCGGCGCCACGGCGCGGCAACAATGGAACGGACCGTCGAGATTGATCGACAGGACATCGCGCCAGGCATCGAGTGGGTATTCCCAGGTCTTCACGTTCGGACCGGAGATGCCGGCATTGTTCACGAGGATATCGATCCGCTCGAAGTCGGCGAGCGTGGCGTCGCGCGCGTGCTCGACATTGCCGTAGTCCGTGACATCGACCGCGATAGCGGCGACGCGGCCGCGCGATTTGAGCTCCTGCGCAGTCTTCTGTGCGAGTGCGAGATCGCGATCCCAGATCGCCACCGCTGCGCAGGAGTCAAGGAAACGCTCGACGATCGCGCGGCCGATTCCTTGCGCGCCACCGGTGACAACCGCATGACGGCCGCCGAGATCGATCGTGTTGGTCATCGTTGTTGTCCTCCCCAGGCGGCGGGCCATCTTATGGTGTGGTGTGGCGCACGCCTCCCGCAACGATATACCGAGATTGACGGAAGCAAAGCGGCGTTCGGCGGGACACGTCATGCCCGGGCCGGCATTGATCGCGCCGATTCATTGGACTAGCATTCGCAATGTGGGGCCTGCGGCGGTCGCCCCGCGCTTCAAAAGGCTCGCGAGCCCAAGCACCGTCTCCTTCGCCTGCGGAGGGGACTCATGCTGTCTGCACGCTAGCCTCTCAAAACATCCGCAACGTTCGGGGACCATGCCGCCTCCCCGTCAGATCTCATTCATCCAAGCGCTGCGCCCTTCCGCATTTGGGAGCGATCGCTATGACTGCACTGACTTTGACGCTTTTTCTCGCAGCGGCCTTTTTCGGCGGGCTGACTTCCGGTCTGTCGGGCTTCGCGATGGGCCTCGTGGTCTCCGGGGTATGGCTGCACATCATTGCGCCCGAGCAGAACGCGCTGCTGATCGTGCTGTGCGGACTTGTCACGCAAGGCTCCGGCATCTGGCGCGTGCGCCACGCCATAAACTGGCGGGCCGTGTCCCCCTTCATCCTCGGCGGCGCGCTTGGCGTTCCCGCCGGCACCGCTCTGCTGACAACGGTCAATCAGGGCACGCTCCGTCTCGCGATCGGCGTTCTGCTGCTGATCTACAGTCTCTACAGCCTCATCCGGCCGGCGGTTAAACCGGTTCAGGGCAGCGCGCCGGCCGACTTTAGCGTCGGTGTCGCGAACGGACTTATCGGCGGGCTGACCGGGCTGGGTGGCGTCGCGGTGACCATCTGGTGCCAATTGCGCGGGGGAAACAAAGACGTGCAACGCGCAGTGTTTCAGCCGGTGTTGTTCGCGACCTTCGTGATGAGCGCGGTTTCGCTCGGCGTTGCCGGCGTATTCAGCGTCGAATCCCTTAAGCTTTACGCACTGGCACTCCCCGCGTTGATTGCCGGCGTGTGGCTCGGCTTCAAGCTCTATGGAAAGCTCGATGACCTCACGTTCCGCAGGATCATCCTCGTCCTGTTGTTGGTGTCGGGATTATCGTTGATCGTGCCGCTGCATTGAAACATTCGGGGACCATGCCGCCTCCCCGTCAGATGTTGTTTATCCAAGCGCTGCGCCCTTTCGCCTTTGGCGACCGCTAAAGTCGCAGGCCTTCTG
>DASXOK010000444.1:0-7628 GCA_036494425.1 Pseudolabrys sp. | reverse complement strand
GATCTGGGGCTCGCTCCGGCACCGGTCAACGAGACGTGACACGGCCGAAATAAAGGCAAATCCAGGACTTAGTGCGACATCATCGGCTCCAGGGAGGAACCGAGGGTCCTTGTTTTTGCCTCGCCCGGGGCCTAGTTTCTGCGTTGAATACATAAGGCGGGACGAGCCCACATTGCCCGTCGCCGCGGAGGGTTTGCGATGGGTTCTCTAAGCATCTGGCACTGGATGATCGTGATCGTCGTGGTGCTCCTGCTGTTCGGACGCGGCAAGATTTCCGACCTGATGGGAGACGTGGCGGGCGGCATCAAGGCCTTCAAGAAGGGCATGGCGGAAGACGATACCCCGCCGAAGAGCGAGCCGGTCAAAAGCATCGACAGCCAGGCGAGCGTCGCGCCCAAGACGGAAACCGAGCACCGCGCCGAAGGCGTTCGCTCCTAGCCGCACGGGCGCTGGCGCGGTATGGCTGGCCAGCCGCCGCGCTTTGTCCGGCGGTTGTGGGGGCGGCCCAGCGCCGGGCTCTTGGAGTGGCTAATCCATGTTCGACATTGGTTGGGGCGAGCTCGTCGTCATCGGCATCGTCGCGCTGATCGCGATCGGGCCGAAGGAGCTGCCAACTGTCCTGCGGACACTCGGCCAATACATGGCCAAGATCAGGCGCATGTCGGCGGAATTTCAAGGACAGTTTCAGGAAGCTTTGCGTGAGGCCGAGGTCGCCGAACTGAAGCAGCAGGCGGAGAGCCTCAAGAGCACCGTTACCGACTTCGCCAAGATCGATCCGCTCGCCGACACCCCGAAGCCGCCCGACCCGATCGCCGAGACCGCGGCCGCGCCGTCCGGGGACGCTCCGCCGCCGCCTGAGGTTCAGACAGCAGCCAGCGAACCGGTCGCAGAAACGACCGTTCCAACGGCGGAAGCAGCCTCGCCGCCGCCGATCGATGTGCCGCTGCCCGAGCCGGTCCCGCCGGTCACCAATGCCGACTTCACATCGGCCGAGCCGGCCGCCGCCGAGACCGAGGAGCCGCAGAAGCGGGCCGGGAGCGGGCCATGAGCCACGAGGACATCGAGGCCACCAAGGCGCCCCTGATGGAGCACCTGATCGAGCTGCGCTCGCGGCTCATCAAGGCGCTTATTGCTTTCGGTGTGATGTTCGCGATCTGCTTCGTCTTCGCCAAGGATATCTACAACGTCCTGGTCTGGCCCTTCGTCTGGGTGGCGGGGCCGGAGAATTCCAAGTTCATCTACACGGCGTTGCTCGAATACTTCATCACCCAGCTCAAGCTGGCGATGTTCGGCGCCGCCTTCCTGTCGTTCCCGATCGTTGCCTCGCAGATCTACATGTTCGTCGCGCCGGGGCTCTATAAGCACGAGCGCAAGGCCTTCCTGCCGTATCTGTTCGCGACGCCGGTCTTCTTCGCGCTCGGCGCCCTGGTCGTCTATTTCCTCGTCCTGCCGATGCTGGTGCGCTTCTCGCTGCACATGCAGCAGCCTGGCACCACCGACGAAGCCTCGATCGCGCTCATGCCGAAGGTCGGCGAATATCTCTCACTGATGATGACGCTGGTGCTCGCCTTCGGCGCCGCCTTCCAGCTCCCGGTGGTGCTGACGCTGCTCGGCCGTGTCGGCCTCATCACCTCGGACCAGCTCAAAGCGAAGCGCCGTTATTTCGTTGTCGGCGCCTTCGTCCTCGCCGCCGTGCTCACCCCGCCTGACGTGATCAGCCAGATGTCGCTTGCCGTGCCGCTGCTGATCCTGTTCGAGGGCTCGATCTGGTCGGTGCGCATGGTGGAGAGGCGCGCCAAGGCCGAAGCCGCCGCGAAGGCCGCGGGCGGAACGCCGGGGCAGTGAGCCGATCGCTGCAATTTTAATTAAATTGAGTGGGCGGCTTTGGAGCGGCGTTGACCGTGTCATACGCGGGTCATCGCGCTTAATTTTTCATTGGGGGATTGCCCGGTAAATCATTGTCGCAAGATAACCCTCGTAGCGGACGTGCGGTCCCGCTCGGAATATTGAGTGGTGCTGCGTATGTCGTATGACCCGCAATCGTTGCTGACCGAGATCGACTCCGTTCTGAGCAAGGTCTCGCCCTCGCGGCACATGGTGATGCTGCGGCAAGTGACCGATCTATTCGTCGCCCATGCGGAGGCCTGGACGCCCGAGCAGGCCACCGTGTTCGATGCCGTGATCAAGCGGCTCGCCAAGGACATCGGCCCGCGCGGCCAGGCGGAGCTCGCCCGGATGCTGGCGGCCATGGATGCCGCCCCGCTCGATACGATCGGCGCGCTGTCGAACAGCGACAACATCACGGTCTCTGGGCCCATCCTGGAGAAGTCGAAGCTGCTCAAGGACAGCGACCTTGTCGGCATCGCCAAGTCGAAGGGGCAGGGCCACCTGCTGGCGATCGCCGCGCGCTCGGAGATTGCCGATACGGTCACCGACGTGCTGGTCGACCGCGGCGACAAGGCGGTCAAGCACCGGGTCATCGCCAACGAGGGCGCCCAGTTCTCCGAATTCGGCTTTGCCCGGCTGATCAGCGATTGCAGCCGCGACAAGGCGCTGGCCGCCATCGTCGCCAAGCGCGACGACATCCCGGCGGAACTGCAGCCGTTCCTGCAGGTGGCGCTGGGGTGACGCCCTGACCAGCCGGTACGGGTGGCGTCTGCCACTTGACTCCGTCATGCCTGGCTTTATGCCGGGCATCCACGTCTTTGGGCGTGCATGTCCGGGGACAGGCCCGGCCATGACGGGACAGAACGCCGGCCATGTACGACATCAAATGGATTCGCGAGCGCCCTGACGCCTTCGACCGGGGGCTGACGCGGCGCGGCCTGGAGCGACTGTCCGGCAAGCTGCTCTCACTCGACGAAAAGCGGCGCGCGGCCATCACCAAATTCGAGCAGGCGCAGGCGCGCCGCAACGCGGCCTCGAAGGAAATCGGCGAGGCCAAGAAAGCCAAGGACGATGCGCGGGCTTCGGCCCTGATGGCCGAGGTCGCCGAGCTCAAGACGTCGCTGCCGGCGCTCGAGGACGAACAGAAGACGCTTGGCGCCGAGCTCGACAAAGAGCTGGCGCAGATTCCCAACACGCCGCTCGACGAGGTGCCGGACGGCGCCGACGAGCATGGCAATGTCGAGCACCATACGTGGGGCGCCAAGCGCGATTACGCCTTCACTCCGAAACAGCATTTCGAGCTGGGCGAAGCGCTGGCCATGATGGACTTCGAGCTGGCGGCCAAGCTCTCCGGCGCGCGCTTCGTCGTCTTGCAGAAGGGCCTCGCGCGCATGGAGCGCGCGCTCGGGCAGTTGTTTCTCGACATGCACACGGGTGAGCATGGTTATACGGAAGTGAGCCCGCCGCTGCTGGTGCGCGATGAGACGATGTTCGGTACCGCGCAATTGCCGAAGTTCGAGGACGATCAGTTTTGGGCAGTCAGCGGCGAGGTGTTCGCGAACAACGCCGCTGCGAACGACATGAAGAGCGGACGTTGGGGCTTGATCCCCACCGCCGAAGTGCCGCTCACCAATCTCGTCCGCGAATCCATCATCAGTGAAGAAGACCTGCCGCTGCGGTTCACCGCCTGCACGCCCTGCTTCCGCGCCGAGGCCGGCGCCGCCGGCAAGGACACGCGCGGCATGATCCGCCAGCACCAGTTCACCAAGGTGGAGCTGGTCTCGATCACCACGCCGGAGAAGTCCAAAGACGAGCACGAGCGTATGCTCGCCTGCGCCGAGGCGGTGCTGAAGAAGCTCGATCTGCACTATCGCGTCATGACGCTGTCCACCGGCGACATGGGCTTCGCCTCGCAGAAGACCTACGACATCGAGGTCTGGCTGCCCGGGCAGGCCATGTATCGCGAGATTTCCTCCTGCTCGGTCTGCGGCGACTTCCAGGCGCGGCGCATGAACGCGCGCTACCGCGCCAAGGATGGCGTCAAGCACGTGCACACGCTCAACGGCTCCGGCGTCGCCGTCGGCCGTGCGCTCATCGCGGTGATGGAAACCTATCAGCAGGAGGGCGGCGCCATCGCCGTGCCCGACGCGCTCAGGCCGTATATGGGCGGCGTGACGAAGATCGAGAAAGCGGCGTGATGATTGCGACGCGGAACGAACTCCGTTCTCACTCCCCCGCTTGGGGAGGGTCGGGGAGGCGGCGCGCCCTTGCGCGAGCGCGCGTAAACGTCCCCACCCGCCGACCTGCGGTCGGCGACCTCCTCCGCAAGCGGGGGAGGTAAGGAAGCAGCATGCGCATTCTCGTGACCAATGACGACGGCATCCACGCGCCGGGGCTGGCCGCCTGCGAGGAGATCGCCCGCGCGCTCTCCGACGACGTGTGGATCGTCGCGCCCGAGACCGACCAGTCCGGCGTCTCGCATTCACTCTCGCTCAACGATCCGTTACGCCTGCGCGAAGTCGACGAGCGCCACTTCGCGGTGAAGGGCACGCCGACCGACTGCGTCATCATGGGCGCCCGCCACATCATGAAGGAGAAGCCCGACCTCGTGCTCTCCGGCGTCAACCGCGGCCGCAACGCCGCCGAGGACGTGACCTATTCGGGCACCGTCGCCGGCGCGATGGAAGGCACGGTGCTCGGCATCCCGTCCTTCGCGCTGTCGCAGGCCTACTCCTTCGCCACCAAGAGTGCGCCGCCGTGGCAGACGGCGATCCAGCACGCGCCCGGCGTGATCCGCCGCGTGCTGGAGACCGGCATGCCGCGCGACGTATTGGTGAACGTGAACTTCCCCGACTGCACGCCCGATGCGGTCGCCGGCATCGCCGTCGCGGTGCAGGGCAAGCGCGACCAGGAGCTCTTGCGCATCGATGCGCGCTACGACGGCCGCGGCAATCCCTATTACTGGATCGCCTTCGGCCGCGGCGGCATCGCCGGCGCCGCGCCCGGCAGCGATCTCGCCGCTCTGAATGAGAAGCGCATCTCGGTGACGCCGCTGCGGCTCGACCTGACCGACGAGCCGTTCATGACGAAGCTGGCCGAAGTATTGGGCTAGATGGACGAGGGGCGGCGGATAGGCCGCTCGAAAACCCCGCTGGAACAGCGACTTGGGCGTTTAAGCTCACGCGCCTTTTGAGGCGTGCTCGGCCCTCTTGACTCCAGAACATTCCATGAACTATGTTCTCGCTATGTTCATGGGAGAAAAGACCATGCTCAAAGCCGTCATCCAGGAAGCTGCTGCTCTGGCCTCGTTGTCGCTGTTCGTCGGCATGATTCTGATCTGGTCGCAGGTGCTGGGAAGTCTCTGACCGCGTGTCGCGTCACCTTTGTCGTCGCATGCTCACAGTCGCGTTCGTTGCGTGTGGCGTATCCCGCGTTGTCATGGCCGGCCTGAGGGCGCGTCCCCGAGCGCCCGATGCCGGGCATGACGGGACAGGCGGGCCGGCGTGGTCGCCGGCCTGTTGAAAACGGCCATAGCGGACCGCCATGCGGTCGCGGCGGTGGACTTGAGCGCGCGCGCTCCCCACTCTGGGTGACATCAAGGAATCACCCAGCTCGCGAGTCGCCATGGCCGGCCTGAACTTCGTGCACCTGCACGTGCACTCGTCCTATTCGCTGCTCGAAGGCGCTCTGCCGATCGGCAAGCTCGCCGAACTGGCGAAGGCCGACAAGCAGCCGGCGCTGGCGCTCACCGACACCGACAACATGTTCGGTGCCCTGGAATTCTCCGAGAAGCTCGCCGGCTACGGCATCCAGCCGATCGTCGGCTGCGCGCTCGCGATCGATTTCGCCGACACCGACCACGGCGCTCGCGGCGGCCCGGTGACGCCGGAGCGCTCGCGCATCGTGCTGCTGGCCGCGCGGCCCGAAGGCTACCGCAGCCTGATGCGGCTCAACTCGCGTGCCTTCCTCGAGTCTTCGTCGAACGAGCCGCCACGCATCAAGCTCGACTGGCTCGACGGCGAGACCGATGGCGTCATCGCGCTCACCGGCGGTCCCGGCGGCCCGCTCGATTACGCCATCAATGGCGGGCAGGGCCACCTCTCCGGCGCGCGGCTCGAGGCGCTGCTCAAGCTGTTCGGCGACCGCGTCTACATGGAGCTGCAGCGCCACGGCATGCCGGCCGAGCGCCGCACCGAGGCGGCACTGGTCGATCTCGCCTACAGGCACGGCATCCCGCTGGTCGCGACCAACGAGCCGTACTTCGCCACCGCCGCCGACTACGAGGCGCATGACGGCCTCATCTGCATCGCCGAAGGCAAGCTGATCTCGGAGGGCGAGCGGCGCCAGCTCACGGCGGAGCATCGCTTCAAGACGCGCGCGGAAATGCTTGAGCTCTTTGGCGATTTGCCCGAGGCGCTGGCCTCGACGGTGGAGATCGCCGAGCGTTGCGCCTTTCGACCGCGCACGCACAAGCCGATCCTGCCGCGCTTCTCTGTTGGCGAGGACGGCGCCGCCGTGGACGAGGCTGCCGAGCTGCGCCGGCAGGCCGAGGAGGGGCTCGCCAGCCGTCTCGCCACCGCCGGTCTCGCCGAGGGCACGACGGAAGACGACTATCGCCACCGGCTGGAGTTCGAGCTCGGCGTCATCGAGCGCATGAAATACCCCGGCTACTTCCTCATCGTGTCGGACTTCATCAAGTGGGCGAAGACGCACGGCATCCCGGTCGGCCCCGGCCGCGGCTCCGGCGCCGGCTCGCTGGTCGCCTATTCGCTCACGATCACTGACCTCGACCCGATCCGCTTCGGCCTGCTGTTCGAGCGTTTCCTGAACCCCGAGCGCGTCTCGATGCCGGACTTCGACATCGACTTCTGCCAGGACCGCCGCGACGAGGTGATCCGCTACGTGCAGGAGCGCTACGGCCGCGATCAGGTGGCGCAGATCATCACCTTCGGTACGCTGCAGGCGCGCGGCGTGCTGCGCGACGTCGGCCGCGTCCTGCAGATGCCCTATGGCCAGGTCGACAAGCTCTGCAAGCTGGTCCCGCAGAACCCGGCCAATCCGATCAGCCTCGCCAAGGCCATCGACGACGAGCCCAAGCTCCAGGCCGAAGCCGAGGCCGATCCGACGGTCAAACGCGCTTTCGAGATCGCCAGGAAGCTCGAGGGGCTCAACCGGCACGCCTCCACCCACGCCGCCGGCATCGTCATCGGCGACCGGCCGCTGTCGCAACTTGTGCCGCTCTACCGCGATCCGAAGTCGGACATGCCGGTCACCCAGTTCAACATGAAATGGGTCGAGCAGGCGGGGCTGGTGAAGTTCGACTTCCTCGGCTTGAAGACGCTCACGGTGCTGCAGACCGCCGTCGCTTTGGTGAAGCGGCGCGGCATCGACATCGATCTCTCGGCGATCCCGCTCGACGACAAGAAGACCTATGAGCTCCTGGCGCGCGCCGAAGCCGTCGGCGTGTTCCAACTGGAAAGCGCGGGCATGCGCCGCGCGCTGCTCGACATGCGGCCGGACACGTTCACCGACGTCATCGCGCTCGTGGCGCTCTATCGCCCGGGCCCTATGGCCAACATCCCGACCTATTGCGCGCGCAAGCACGGGCTGGAAGTGCCGGACTACATCCACCCCAAGCTGGAAGAGGTGCTGAAGGAAACCTTCGGCGTCATCGTCTACCAGGAGCAGGTGATGCAGGCGGCGCAGATCCTCGCCGGCTACTCGCTCGGCGAAGCCGATCT
>DASXOK010000443.1:0-2606 GCA_036494425.1 Pseudolabrys sp. | reverse complement strand
CTCGTCGGACAGGAGCAGCGCCCGCGTCATCATCTTGGCGTCGGTCTTCTGCGCGTCCGGCTGCACGACGATCTTGCCCTGGAACACGCCGTGGCTTTCATCGTCGAGCACGGTCTTGAACTGCTCGCGGCTCTCGCAATGACCGACCGCGTGATCGATCAGCAGCGTGGTGTCGACATGCTCCTTGCCGCGCAGCAAGTTGACGCCGCGAATGCCGCCATGCGTGTGCTCGCCGGCAAAGCGGATGAAATTCTGATTGCGCACGATCGACGAGTCGCTGGTGAAGGCGAAGGTGTTGAACGTCGCCCGCGCGCCGACGGACGCGAGCAGGCTGCCGACGTGCAAGGCGCGTGCCTGCGTGACCTTGAAGTAATCGACCTGCGCGTTGTCGCCGACGACCAGCTCGAGCGCAGCATTCACCTGCGCATCGCCGCTCTCGTGGCTCTCGATGATGATGGCATGAGCGCCCTTCTCGACCACGACCAGCGAGCGGACAAAGGCCGAACTCGGCTTGTCGCTACCGGTGGCGAAGACGAGATGGATCGGCCGCTTGAGTTGCGCGCCGGAAGCGACGTGAATGACAGCGCCATCGCCCATCAGCGCTGTGTTGAGGGCGACCGCGACGTCCTCGGTCGCAAAAGTTTTGCCGACATGCGCAGAAACCAGCGCGTCGCCCTTTGCCAGCGCATCGGCCAGCGAGCCGATCGTGAGGCCGGGCTCCGGCGACAGGTCCGACATGTCAGGCACGAAGGCGCCGTCGACGAACATCAACCGGCGCTGCTCGACGCTTGCCAGGATCTGCCCGGCATTCTTGACGCGCTGCTTGGCCGCTGCATCGGGCGGCGCGGCCACGGGATTGAGCTCGCGCATCAGCGCCCGGAGATCGGTGTATTTCCATTCCTCGACGCGCCGGTGCGGCAGGCCGCGCGTCTCGAAGGCGCGGAATGCGTCCTCGCGCAGCGTCGCGACCGCGCCCTTGCCCGGCAGCGAGCCGCGCGCCGACGTGAAGGCAGCGCTGAGCGCCTGCTCGGCGGGAGTCTTGATTGGAGTTACGTCAGCCATCTTACAGGAACCTCTCAGCCGTCATGGCGGGGCGCCGCAAATGTGGCGCCCAAGTCCATCACGCCGCCTCGCCCACGTATTGCGCATAACCGTTGGCCTCGAGCTCGAGTGCGAGCTCCTTGCCGCCGGTCCTCACCACGCGGCCCTTGGTCATGACGTGCACCACGTCGGGCACGATGTAGTTCAAGAGCCGCTGATAGTGCGTGATGACGATCATCGACCGCTCCGGCGAGCGGAGCCGGTTGACGCCATCGGCGACGATCTTCAGCGCGTCGATGTCGAGGCCGGAGTCGGTCTCGTCGAGCACCGCGAGCGTCGGCTGCAAAATCGCCATCTGCAGAATCTCGTTGCGCTTCTTTTCGCCGCCGGAGAAGCCGACATTGACGGCGCGACGCAGCATCTCCTGATTGATCTCGAGCTTGCCGGAGGTGTCGCGTACCAGCTTCATGAACTCCGGCGTCGACAATTCGCCCTGGCCGCGCAGCTTGCGTTGCGCATTGAGCGCTGTGCGTAGGAACGTCATCGTTGCGACGCCCGGCACTTCCACCGGATACTGGAAAGCGAGGAACACGCCTTTGGCCGCGCGCTCGTCGGGCGCCATCTCCAGGATGCTCTCGCCGTTGAGCAGAATATCGCCCTCGGTGACGTTGTAACTGTCTTTGCCGGCGAGCACGTAGGCCAGCGTCGACTTGCCGGAGCCGTTCGGGCCCATGATGGCCGCGACCTGCCCCTTCTCGATCGTCAGATCGAGACCGTTGAGGATCTTCTTGCCCTCACCTTCGATCTCGACATGGAGGTTTTTGATTTCAAGAAACGCCATTTGTCCTAACCCTTAGCCTACGCTGCCTTCGAGCGAGATTGAGATGAGCTTCTGCGCCTCGACGGCGAATTCCATCGGCAACTGCTGCAGAACGTCGCGCACGAAGCCGTTGACCACGAGTGCCGTCGCCTCTTCCGCCGACATGCCGCGCTGCTGGCAGTAGAACAGCATGTCCTCGGAGATCTTCGAGGTGGTGGCCTCGTGCTCGAAGATGGCGGAGGAATTCTTCGCCTCGATGTAAGGCACGGTGTGCGCACCGCACTTGTCGCCGATCAGAAGCGAATCGCAGTTGGTGAAGTTGCGCGCGCCCTTGGCCTTGCGGTGCGCGGTGACGAGGCCACGATAGGTGTTGTCGGACCGGCCGGCCGCGATGCCCTTGGAGATGATGCGGCTGGTGGTGTTCTTGCCGAGGTGCAGCATCTTGGTGCCGCTGTCGACCTGCTGATAGCCGTTCGAGATGGCGATCGAGTAGAACTCGCCGCGCGAATGGTCGCCGCGCAGGATGCAGCTCGGATATTTCCAGGTGATGGCCGAACCGGTCTCGACCTGCGTCCAGGAAATCTTCGAGCGCACGCCGCGGCAATCGCCGCGCTTGGTGACGAAGTTGAAGATGCCGCCCTTGCCCTCGGCGTCGCCGGGGTACCAGTTCTGCACCGTCGAATATTTGATCTCGGCGTCGTCGAGCGCGACCAGCTCGACCACGGCGGCATGAAGCTGGTTCTCG
>DASXOK010000442.1:0-3020 GCA_036494425.1 Pseudolabrys sp. | reverse complement strand
AAAGGTCAAACTCGAAGTCGTCCAATCGAAGGCAGAGCCGGCCAACCCGTAGCCCGTAGGGCGCAAGAGCCACGGGGTCGCGCGAACGCGCGCCCGATGACAGGCTCCGCGTATTGCGCCGATCGGAGTGTAGGCATGGCGGAATACGCTTCGCTATTCCATCCTGCGGGCTAAGCTCGTTCAGCCAATCAGTTTATCGTAGCAAGTAGCCCGCATGAGCCAACGCGTCGGCGCAAAGCGCCGCCCGATGACGGGCTCCGCGACATGCGGGAGCTGTCGATGCAAAGATCCCGGATATCGCTGCGCTCATTCGGGCTGTCGCCAGCTTCGATGAAACGAAATGCCTCACAAATCGCGCGACTGCCCGGCGCGGTGCGCGGCGAGAGCCTCTTCGGCCTGCGCATCAAGCTTGCCGGCGCGCGCGTCCCGCTCAATGGCAGCATCGAATTGCGCCGCGTCGAAGGCCTCGAACCACGCACGAAACCGCGCGAGCTCGTGCGGCGCAAGTTGCTCGACGGCCTTTTCGATGTCTTCGGCGGTGGTCATGACTGAGATATAGCATTTAGGCGAGGTGCGGAAAAGGGCGGAGGGCGCAATGACAAGCGTGTTGGGCCGATCCATGCCTGATTGGCGGAATACGCTGCGCTATTCCGCCGTACGAGCTGCGCACAACGGAATCAAGTCGGGCATCGCGCCAAGTCCGAAAAGTGCCAAAGGACTAAACCGCTCGCGCGGTAGGGCGCTGCGGCTGGCGACACAGCCGACACGATAGCGCAACGGGACGTCCTGTCCTGAGATGAGGGGTTCGCAACCTTCACTCAAGACAGGAGCATCCCCATGACCGAGGAGGCCATGAGTCCGCTGCGGCGGCGCATGATCGAAGACATGACGATCCGCAAGTTAGCGCCAAAGACCCAGCAAGGCTACATCCGCAGCGTCAAGGATTTTGCTGCGTTCCTCGGCCGATCGCCGGACACCGCGGGCTTCGAGGACGTCCGACGCTTTCAACTGCACCTGGCGGCGAACGGCGCGCACATCCCCATTCTCAATCACACCGTGGCTGCGTTACGGTTCTTCTTCAAGGTCACGCTCAGGCGTTCCGACATCATCGAGCATACGACGTTCGTCCACGAGCCCCGCAAGCTGCCGGTCGTGCTCAGTCTGGAGGAGATAGCGCGGCTGCTGGATGCAGCGCCAGGGCTGAAGTACAAGGCGGCGCTGAGTGTGGCTTATGGTGCCGGCTTGCGCGCCGCCGAGGTGATCTCGCTCAAGATCTGTGACATCGACAGCAAGCGCATGATCATCCGCGTCGAGCAAGGCAAAGGCCGCAAAGACCGCTACGTGATGCTGTCTCCACATCTGCTCGAACTGCTGCGCGCCTGGTGGAGGACGGCACGACCGCAGGGCTGGCTGTTTCCAGGACGCGACCGCGTGCAGCCGATGACGACGCGCCAGCTCAATCGCGCCTGTCATGCCGCAGCCCAGAGGGCCGAGATCGACAAGCGCGTCTCGCTCCACACCTTGCGGCACAGCTTCGCCACCCATCTGTTGGAACAAAACGTCGATATCAGAGTGATCCAGGTGCTGCTCGGGCACGCCAAGCTCGATACCACGGCGCTCTATACCCGGGTCGCCACCAAGACCATTCGGGAGGTGGTGAGCCCGCTGGAACATATTGCACTGAAGCTCAAGGAGGCTGAGCCGCCCGCCTGAGGCGCGACTCGCGTGTCGCGTCCATCGCTGGAGGTCGCGGACATCTTCCGCGGCCACGGCCCGGCATGGCGCCGGGCCAATGCCGGCCATGTGAGCCTCGGCCAGTTCAAGGTGATGTCGGCGATCGAGAATTGCCGCACCGCGGCTCTCGGCGGCCATGTCGCGCGCTGCGAGAAGTGCACGCACACCCAGATATCGTACAACTCTTGCCGCACCCGGCATTGCCCGAAGTGCCAAGGTGCCGCGGCGAAGGACTGGCTGGCGGCGCGCGAAGCCGATCTGCTGCCGGTGCCGTACTATCATGTCGTGTTCACGCTGCCGGCGGCCGTCGCCGATATCGCCTACCAGAACAAGGCCGTCATCTACGACCTCCTGTTCAAAGCCTCGGCCGAGGCCCTGACCACGATCGCCGCCGATCCCAGGCACCTCGGCGCTCGCGTCGGTGTCACCTCCGTGCTGCACAGTTGGGGCTCGGCCATGACCCATCACCCGCATGTGCACATGATCGTGCCCGGCGGCGGCATCTCGCTCGACGGCGAGCGCTGGGTGGCATGCCGGCCCGGCTTCTTCCTGCCGGTGCGCGTGCTCTCGCGCCTGTTCCGCCGGCTGTTCCTGGAGAAGCTGCTCGCAGCGCACAAGGCCAACCGCCTGAAGTTCTTCGACGATCATGAAGCTCTCGCCGACGCGCAGGCGTTCGCGGCGTATCTGGAACCGCTGCGCCGAACCGAATGGGTGGTCTATGCCAAGCGCCCGTTCGGCGGGCCACAGGCCGTGCTGGCCTATCTGTCGCGCTATACCCACCGCGTCGCCATCGCCAACAGCCGGCTGATCGCCTGCGACCGCACCGGCGTCACCTTCCGATGGAAGGACTATCGTGCCGATGGTCGGGATCGCCAGAAGGTCATGACACTCGCCACCGCCGAGTTCATCCGCCGCTTCCTGATCCATGTCCTGCCGCACCGCTTCCACCGCATCCGTCACTACGGCCTGTTCGCCAGCGGCACGCGCGCCGACAACATCGCCCGAGCGCGCCAACTGCTCGCCGTGCCACAGTCCGAGGCCGCAGATACCAACCGCGCCGAAGCAAACGAGCCCAAGCCGCCCGCGCACCCGTGTCCGTGTTGCGGCGGCCGCATGGTCATCATCGAGACGTTCGAGCGCGGCTCCTCGCCGCGTTACCGGCCGGCGGCATCCCCAATCGTGATCAGGATCGACACCTCGTGATCGCGGCGGTGGGCGGCAACATCACAAACCTGCGTGTCAATTGCGCCGGCTCTCGACCGGCAACCAAATCGCTCGTCGCCACG
>DASXOK010000441.1:0-2202 GCA_036494425.1 Pseudolabrys sp. | reverse complement strand
TGCGCTTGCCGGGCAGGTCCTCGGAGAACTGGAAGCACGCGCGGGGTGATACCGCATCGGAGTCGACGGAATAGTCGAGCATACGGAAGCCGTGGTCGATGCGCAGCCGCTCGTATTGGCCGCGCAGATCGGCTGTCTCATGCAACTCCAGCGACAGCCGCAGGGTGTCGAGCGCTGGGCGCCACTGCCTCTCGTCGGCCAGCGTGCGGCCGAGCACGCCAAGGCTGTCGGCCTCGACGTTGCGGTCGCTGGTGCGCTGGTAGGCGACGTAAGCCGAGGTCGCGGCGCGATCGAGCAGCAGCGCTTTTTCGTTGTCGTCGCGCGGCTTGATCTGGCGCAGCGTGCGCGCCAGACGCAGCCAGGTCGTGGCGTCGTCGGGGGCGACGCTGATGAGCTGGCCGAGCACCGTCATGCCGGTGCGCAGGTCGATTTTCTGGAAGGCAACGTCGGCGTCGCGTCGTAACGTCGCGGCCGGCTTTGTGACGGTGCCGGCGTCCGACTTTATCTGTACTTCCAGCTTGATCGCAGCGTCGTCGAGCTCGCTGTTGTGAAACGCCTTGTCGGCGGCGAGCGCCGGGAACAGCGTGAAGCCAAGCAGCGCGGCGGCAAGGCCGGCGCGGACGAGCTTAAGCATTGGTTTTGAATCTCCCGAAACGGCAATCCACATTATTGCAGCGCGTGATGGTGTCGAGGTCGTGACCGGCGCAGACGTTCGGGCTGGTTGAAACGCGTGCCCCCTGCGGCCCATCGGGAAGACCATATCATGCCGTGTGACCGCAAGACCTTGCCCGCGCCAGCAGTTATTGGAGAAGCGTGCAGCAAACCCCCTTAGCAATTTCCACGCGCGAGGCTGCCGCGGCGCAAAAAGGCCTGCCGCCGACTGTAAGCGCATTGCCGATCAATCACTTGCGTGCTGCGGGGCGAAGGTTGCATTGCGATCTATCCACAGGGTCAAAGTTGACAGCGGTAAATACGAACCACAACTGCTAAATAAGTTCCGGCAAGATTAAGCCTCGGTATTCAATTTGGTAACGCTTCCGCGCAATCCTCTCGCGCGTGGACCCTACGGGCAAATTCGAAATGATCGAGCAGTCCGAACTCATTGAACAGTTTCGTGCCCATGCAGCCCGCTGCCGCCGGTTGGCGCGCCTGTGTCCGGATGAACATCTCGCCGCCGAGATGGACCGCATTGCCGAAGACTGCCAATCATCGGCGACCAGATACGAGAGCGAGCCCACCATCTGGAGCGCGTTCGCGCTCAAAAGCTGAGCGCCGCGTCACCCGCAGATTTTCGCAAGTCGTTTTTAGCTGCATTCGCTCGCGCGGATGCCTTGCATCAGGCGCGCGCGTCTCGTTGCCCCCAATTCTGTGGGAGTTTAGCAACAGCAGCACAAAAGACATCAACTACATGTAGATTTTTATGGCCCCTAGATGCGGCTTGCCGCATGATCTTCGTGGGGACTGGGGAAAGTTCATGCAGCGCACGTCAGTGGCGGTGCCGGACGCTCAAAAATCCGGACCACGATCGTATCGTGTCGGCCAATTCCTGATCACGCGTTCAAAGAGCCGCTGGCGAATCTGCGCAAGACATTCTCAGCCGCCAGACGATTTCGCTACGCTTGGCAGCGCGATTGCGTGGTGCCGGCAACACGTGGCAGATAGCATCCTCCAGCCCGCGACCAAGCCGCAACTGCGGTAACGCGCGCTGCCAGGCCACGCGACACGAGAGCAACCAAGAAAAAATCATGATCGCCGATTGTGGGGCACAGCCCAACGAAATCGAACGCCTTGCGTGTTCAGGATGCGCCGGTTTCCTCCGGATCGAGACATCAATTCCGCGGCGGATCAATCAGCCGCGCTACGACGTCATGCGCTGCGTCAGTTGCAGCGCGATCCAATGGGTGCCGCGGGAGAAGGTCTTGGCCATTCGGGTCTATCCGCGGGTTCACCAGCCCGCGCCTGCGCAGCCTCACCGCCGGTAACCGCCGCCAGCTTCCACGCTACCGCCGACTTTGACGCATGTCGTTGTGCCTTGAACCTGGACGAAGCCCGGGCCGTATTCCGAGCACGGCTTTTGTTTCGTCTGCGCCGGCTTTTTGAGTTTGGGCTGCTCCTTGGCGGCCGCCCACACCGGCAGCAAGGCGAAGATCAGTGCAACCACGATCGCTTTCATCGCGCGGGCTCCAGCCGAAGACGATAGTT
>DASXOK010000440.1:0-4048 GCA_036494425.1 Pseudolabrys sp. | reverse complement strand
ACAACGTTCGCCATCAGGATCCCTTCCCCGGCCGTTAGCCCCCGAAACGCACGGACCGGGTGCCTCCGGCCAAGTGCACCTTCGGATAAAGGAAGCGGGCGGCGGAGGCAAGGCGCAGGGCGCTCTGGGGGCCGTTCCGGCCGGCGCCGTCAACAGTTTGATCCTACTCCGGTTTTTGTTGGAAACGGGGCGGGAGTTGGGCCACCCCTCGACTGGGGATGGCCGGCAAGCGCCGCGCCGGGAGCCCCAGTCGCCGATGCCCATTGCCAACGTTATATCCATTGATATATATCGATTGGCTGGCGCTTGACCGGAAAGGCCGAAGTTCGTCAGCGCCGCTAGCGCCGTCCGCGGCGCCTCACGGCCCTGATGCCGAGGATGGAGCCGAGAATGAAAATCCAGAGTAAGACGCTGACCACCTGCGAAGTCACCGACGGCGGCCGAGGCATCACGCTCAACTTGGTCGACGACACGGGAGCGGCCGTAGCGTTCAACGTGCCCTTCGAGCAGGCGCAGTCGATCGCCATGACGTTGCCACGCCTGCTGACGCGCGCCATCCAGTCGATCAGTGGTATTCCCGAATCCCGTTACGTCTTTCCGCTCGGCGAATGGACGGTCGAAGTCCCCGAAGGCCGCGACGGGCTGATCCTGACCTTGGCGACGTCCGACGGGTTCGAAGTCTCATTCGAATTGCCCGCCGAGGCGTGCCTCTCGCTCGGCTGGACGCTGGCGACCGGGCGCGATGCCGCCGGCGATGAGCCCGACGAGAAGCGCGCCGCGCTCGCGCCGCCGCGCGTGCATTGACGGAGCCGTACTTACCGGGCGCGCGACGGCGCTGCGGCCGCGGCCAGCGGTTCATTCGCAGGCTGCATTGAAAGTCCATTCAGGACGATCATCGTCTGCCCGGGGCGGGCAATTTCGATCCCGAGTTCATCAAAGCGCCGCTTCATGCGCCGGTAGAACTCGCGCTGCACCGGCCATCGTCCGGCATCCGTACATTCGATCTGACCGACAATCGTCGTCATCGACGCGTCGACCTTGTCGACGCCCCACAGGTCGAGTTCGCCACGGATCTTCGACTTGAATTCCTTTTCGCCGCGCATCTCCTCGGCGATCTCTTTCAAAACCGCACCGACGCGGTCCGTGTCTTCCTTGTAGGCGACGCTGACGCTGATGGCAGCGTTGCCGATGCCGCGATTGGTGTTCGTGACGCTGGTGACCGAGCTGAAGGGCACGATATGGATCGAGCCGTCCGAGGCACGCAGGCGGATGCTGCGGATCGACAGCGCCTCCACCGACCCCGAGAGTCCTGACACCGTCACGAAATCGCCGACCTGCATGGCATTCTCAAGCAGCAGGAAAAGCCCGGTGATGACGTCCTGCACCAGCTTCTGCGCGCCGAAGCCGATGGCGATGCCGACGATGCCTGCGCCGGCAAGAAGTGGCGCGATGTTGATGCCGAGTTCGCTCAGAAGCGTCAGCACGACCACCGTCAGGATGACCGACAGCAGCGTGGTCCGCAGCATCGGCAGGACGGTCCGCAGCCGCGCCATTCGTGCGTAACGTCCCTCACGTGAGAGGTGCGCGAGATGGCGGTCGATGGTGGCGTTGCTTGCTTCCCAGACCAGGAGCGCGGCCAAGCCGGCGATGGCGCTGGTGATGATGGTCGAGATCAGGCGCGGTCCCACTTGTCCCCGCGACAGCCACTCGATCGCGTCGATGCCCCAGACCTCCAACAGCGCCAGGATCGTGACCGCGGTGATCACGCCCGAGATCGTGAGACGAAGCGCGGGGAGGTAGCGGTTGGCGCGGGCTTCCAGTCCGGGATAGCGGTGGGTCAAATCCGGGCTGATGCGAAACAGGCGATCGAGGCCAGTCATCGCCGCCATCGAGATGAGGCGGGCAATCAGCAAGACCGCCACCGTGGCCACCAGATATTGAAACAGCAGCGCGTATCCGTTCTGGATTTCCAGCGCCCACACCGCCCAGAGTGCGATGTCGATGACGATTGCGAATATGTGCCACACGTCGGCGAGACGGTTGCGCACGATGGCGATGAGGCCGGTGCGCCCCTCCGGTGCGCGAATGAAGTCGGCGACCAGGCGGCGGCTTTGAAGAATGACGACGACCAGCAGCAGATGGACGACCAGCATCACCAACCGCAATACCGCGAGGTATGCCTGCCGATCGAGGCCGAGCAGCAAGGCGACGTTGGCGAGAAGGATGCCGAACACCGTGACGACCACGATGCGCTTCATCCAGATGTCGATGTACGAGGCGGATTCGTCGCGCAGCAGAAACAGGCTCGGCTGATTGTCTTGCGGTGAAATGATCGCGGCCGTCACGAGCAGAACGATGCGGCAGACCACGTAGGCATTCACGACCGCGAGAATGATCAGACGCGTCACCGTTTCCTCGCCGATCTGCGTCGCGAGTAGCAGATTGCCGACGGCGGCGAAGCAGATGACGGGGAGGATGTCCAAGAGCAGCCGCGCAAGCACGAACGGAAGGCGGGTCACGAGGTACCAAAGGTATTGCCAGCGCGGCCCACTGGCCTGCGGCTCTTCACGCCACATTGCACCGTCCGCCGGCAGAGCCGCAGCGACGTCTGCCCCGAGCGGCCGCGGCGCGCGCGAGGGGGTGTAACGCTCAATGAGCCCCATCTGCTTGCGAACGACGCGGCGGACAATCCATTCCACCGCGAGCGCGCATGCGAGGACCAAGGCAAACTTCCAGGTGATGTCGAACAGCCCGTACCGGGAGTCGGGATTGTCGGCCAGTTGCGTCAGCCATCGTACGATCCTGGGGAGATCGGAGACGGCCCGCGCCGCGGCTGCGATCTGGCGCGACAAGTGGTTCAACCAGTCCGATACTTGCGCAAGGAGCTGCACACCCAAATTTTCCGAAGGCTGCGCATGCGCCGGCTGCGCAGTGATCGGCTGTGGCGTTGCCTGCGCGATCGCTTGCAGCGTCTGGATCATCTGCGTGCGCTTGGTGTCGTCGCGAAGCACGTCCAGCGCCTGTTTGGCCTGATCCGGCGTCACCGTCTGTGGCGGCGGTTGAGTCGTTGGAGTCGTTACCTGCGCATTCGCTGTTTGGGCGAACAGGACAATCGCGAATGCGAGGATGGTGAGTGCGCGCGTAAATGCCATGCCGAGGAGGAACTCAGGATTTGATGAAATGGGGACGGCGATCGTTTGCAGGAAAGGGGGCGTGAGTGTGGCGTCCTTGCCACGTTGATCCCGAAATTCCCCGACGTCCGCGCGCGATTACGCCTTATCGTGGCGCATCAGTTTGCCGATCGCGCGGAATTCCTCGCTGGCCGCCCCACGCGCGTGCACTTCGACCGCGCGGTAGAGATCGATGATCTGCTCGCCCACCGGCGTGACCGCCGCGCCGCCGCCGCTGCGCCCGCCGGTCGCGGCCGTGACCGCCGGCTCGCGCAGCGCATTGTTGATCTCCTCGACCAGCAGCCAAGCCCGCCGATAAGACATATCGAGCGACCGCGCAGCCGCCGAGATCGAGCCGGTCGAGCGAATCGCCTCGAGCAGCGCAATCTTTCCCGGGCCGATGCGGGCGCCGGACGAAAGGTCGATGCGGATGGAGAGGCGCGTGCCGGCCATGGGTCGAAAGGCTCTTCGGTTGTCGCGCCAGTCACGCCGATGGCGCGCAAGCCGTCAAGGGGGCAAGGCCAAAGCGCTCGCGAGCGATCAATTAGCCCGCTCACAAGGCCTTTTGCTTGTGCCCGCATTCCTTGCACGCGTATTCGACGCGGCCCTGCCCCGGCGCCGCCGAGACGCGGTTCGGCGCACCGCATTTGCCGCACTTCGTCTCGATGCGGGTCTGCCCCTGCTTCACGGAGATGGCCTTCTTCTCCATCGCCTCTTTGATCAAACGCTCGGCTTCCTCGCGCATTGCCTGTTTCGACATTTCCCGCCTGCTCGGTTTCGACGACTGGCCGGATGTCTATCAGAATCGGCGGCCTTGTTCAGCGCACTCTGCGCCTATCTCGTCAGCATTTGATCGCAGATCGCCAGCGTCGTATCCA
>DASXOK010000439.1:0-2225 GCA_036494425.1 Pseudolabrys sp. | reverse complement strand
AGCTGCGGGTGACGTTGCGCGAAGGTGGAATCGGCAAGCTGAATCTTGTTGGCCGCCTCACCGATAATCTCGAAATTGCGGATAACGGCGTCCTAAACTTAGGTTCTTATTTTCTGGCGTCGCAAGTCATTGATCTTGCCTGCGGCAAGCCTGATTGCGGGTTCGTTTACTGGGTACAGGCGATGGGGATGGCCAGGAGGTCGAAGGCCTTTTGCTGGAGGGGGGTGGGGCGGGTGAGGACGGTGAAGGGGCGGTCGGGAGCGATGGCGGTGACGACCGTGTTGCGGGCGAGGGTCGCGAGGTCGGCCAGCAGGCTTTGGAAACTGTGGACGGGGGCGCCATCGGCGGTTCTTCCGGTGGCCTTCTTGGCGACGGCGCGTGGCGAGCGCTGCGCCTTGGCGACCGGACTGTCGCGCAACGCCGCGGCGGCCTCCTTGTCGTCGTCGTCATAGAGCATCGGGGCTAGGCGCGCGCGCAGGCTCCACTCCAGATAGTAGGCGAGCATGCACAGGAACACGTGGGCGCGGACGCGATCCTCCAACCAGTGGTAGATCGGGCGAACGTGCAGATCGACGGTCTTCAGACAGCGAAACGCGCGTTCCACCATGCTGAGTGATTTGTAGGCGCGCACCGTGGCCTTGTCGTCGATGGCGTCGGCCGGCAGGCTGGTGCGCACGGCGTAGAGCCCGTCGAGCGCGGCCTCCTCGACGATTTGATTGGTCTTGCGACGCCAGGCCAGCTGCGCGTCGGCGATCGTGAGATCGAAATGTTTGGCCATCTTGTGTTTGTCGAGCACGGCGCCGACTTTGACGCCGATCTTCGCCGCGCTGCGCAGCGGCCGCTTCTCGCGCGTGACAGCGGCGGCGATCTTGCCGAGATTGCGCTCGGTGGCGACGAGTAGCTCCTCGCGCTTGCGGGCGCGCTCGCGCGCCAGATCGGGATTGCGGCAGACGATCAACCGCTCGCCGGGGAAGTCGGGCGAGGTGATCGCCGCCATGTCGCGCTCGTCGAACAGCGACATTTGCAGGACGCCGCCATTCGCCAGGGTTTGCAGGGCGGGCGCGCGCAGCGCGGTGATCCAGTCGAGGCCGGCCGGGCGCAGATCCTCGTCGATGCGCGCCTGCGTGATCATGCCGCGATCGCCGACCAGCACGACATGCTCGAGCGCGAACCTCTGTTTCAGCTTGGCGACTTGGTCCGCCACAGTCTTGGGGTCGCCGGTGTTTCCCTCGAACACCTCGATGGCGATCGGGCAGCCGTCGGCGGCGCATAACAGGCCATAGACGATCTGCGCCTTGCCTTTCTTGCCGTCGCGGTTGTAGCCGCGCTTGGCCAGCGGGCAGCAGCGCCCTTCGACGTAGCTCGACGACACGTCGTAGAGCACCAGCGTCCCGCCCTTCAGATGGCGCTTGGCGAGCGCGGCCTCGACGGCGCCCTGGCGTTCGTGCAACCAATCGAGCGCCGCGTAGAGTTCGCTCTCGCCCACCTCGCCCAGGCCGAGTTCGACGCCCAGGCTCGAGGCCGCGGTGGCCGGATCGAGCGCTTTGGCGGTCGCCAGCTTGGAGGCCGGCGCGATGATGCGGCTGACGATCATCGCCAGCACCAGATCGCGCGGCCGGTTGGGCTCGCGCTTGTTCTTGGGGCCGAGCAACCGGTCCAGGCCGATAGCGCGGGCCATGCCCAACGCGGCGGCGACGTGGCCGTGCGGGAGCGAGCGTTGGACGGCGAAGGCCTCGCGCCCGGCGGGAACGACGATGCCGCCCTTCAGGACGCCGCGCAGGCCCTCGATGTGCTCGGCCGACCAGTTCGAAAGGTTGAGCAGTGTGCGCTTGCGCACGCTCTTGCCCTCCCGATAGCTCTCGCGCAGCAGGATGGCGGGGGGCGAGCCGCGGTTGGGGACGGTCTCAACATACATGGCGGCTTGATAGCGCATGATCTCCGTTAAATCAAGCGCATTCTGCTATTTTACATGGCTACAATCGGGGCCCATTTCGAGGCGAAATGCACGCAAAATCAATCCCTTGACGTATTACAAAATAAGAACCACCGCCTAGAGCAGCCTAGAGCCGGGCATCCAGGCGGCGCCTCGCAGATTATCACTGAACCGTCGGCCCTGGATGCACGGGTCGAGCCCGTGAGGCGGCGCCGGGTCGACTGGACGGGATCCGCGCCAGTTGATCCGCAGCGAGCCCTTGGAAACGACGACCATTCCGTATCGGAACGGC
>DASXOK010000438.1:0-11863 GCA_036494425.1 Pseudolabrys sp. | reverse complement strand
CTCCTTGGCCTTGCGGATGCGCGCGAAGACCATCCTCTGCCGATCGCGTTCGACCGCCTTCTGCATCTGCCGCAGCCGATAGACCAGCGGATCGGAGAAGATCGCCAGCAGCATGCGGTCTTCGTTGAGCAGGCGCCACAGCACCTCGTAGAGCAGCGCGAAACGCTGCGGATCGCGATGCAAGAGCACATCGCGCGCCAGCTCGACATAGGCGCCGGGCACCGTGAATTTGGGAATCTTCACGTCAGGCGGCGGCGCCTCGCCGAACAGGTCATCGGCTGACGTCGTCCACGTGACATCACGCGGGCGCGCCTGGGCGGCGATCAAGGTCCGTACATGCTCGCGGAATTCCTCGAGCGAAGTTTCGTCGTGCATCAGCACGCGGTACGTTCTGCTATCCATCACGCTCATCGTAGTAAGCACAGCCGAAGACGCTGGGATTCGTAAGCAGGGGTTTTAACGGCGACATACGGCCGCCTTCCGGCGTATACGAATTGGCTGATCAGTCTCGGAAAGAACCTCGAGTTCCGACGGGAAGGCCAAGGGCGTCATGTTCTCTTTTTGTTCTAAATTACACGGACTGTCAACGTGGAACTTTCGCTTGAGTTCCCAGTCGCTTAAGGGGGCCGCGCTGTGAGCCGCGCCGGTCACGCCTCCGTCGATCCGCATGAGGTCGAGCGCTTCTCGCGCATGGCCGCGGACTGGTGGGACCCGCGCGGCCCGATGGCGGCGCTGCATAAGTTCAATCCGGTCCGCGTCGGCTATATCCGCGACCAGGCGGCGGCGCATTTCGCCCGCGATCCGAAGAAACTCGGCTGCCTCAAGGGCCTGCGTATGCTCGATATCGGCTGCGGCGCCGGCATCCTGTCGGAGCCTCTGGCGCGGCTCGGCGCCGAGATGGTCGGCGCCGACCCGGCCGACGAGAACATCGAAGCCGCCCGCGCGCATGCCGAGGATGGCGGCCTCACCATCGATTACCGCGCCACCACCGCCGAGGACCTCGCCGCCGCCGGCGAGCAATTCGACGTCGTCCTCGCCATGGAAGTGGTCGAGCACGTCACCAACGTGAAGGCTTTCGTCGCCACGTGCGCGTCGATGGTGAAGCCGGGCGGCCTGATGATCGCGGCGACGCTGAACCGCACTTTGAAGAGCTTCGCGCTCGCCATCGTCGGCGCCGAATATGTGCTGCGCTGGGTGCCGCGCGGCACGCATCAATGGGACAAGTTCGTCACGCCGGACGAGTTGGAGCACGCCTTCGAGCGCGGCGGCCTCGACGTCATCGGCGAACGCGGCGTCGTCTACAATCCTTTCGCCGACCGCTGGCAATTGGCGTCCGACATGGACGTGAACTACATGCTCGTCGGAGAGAAAAGAAAACAAGGAGAGGAAACGGCATGATCCTCGAACTCGTCGAATTCATTTCGCCGAAGGGCTGGACGCGCGAGCAGGTGCTTGAAGATGCGAAGCAGGTCGCACCGAAGTGGCGCGCCAACACGGAGCTTGTACGCAAGCATTTCCTGCGCGAACTCAACGGCAAGACCGGCGCCGGCGTCTACATCTGGCCCTCGCTCGAGGCGGCGCAGAAAGCGCACAACGAGGAATGGCGCCAGTCGATCATCAAGCGCACGGGCGCTGCGCCGACCATCCGTTATTTCGATCTGTTGCTGCTGGTCGACAACGAGCAAGGCGCGGTGACGGAGTTTCCTGAGTCGGCTGAAATCAAGCCCGCCGCTTGAGCTGTTGTCATTCCGGGGGCGCTCGTCGGCGCCCGAAGGGCGCAGACGGGCGAGCCCGGAATCCATAATCCCGAACGCTGCGGCGTATGGATTGCGGGCCCGCCGCTGCGCGGCGTCCCGGAATGACGGCTGAAGAGCTTCACCCACACCTGAGAAGCGCTGTCTCATGCTCTGGGCCCTCTTCACGCTGATTGCCGCGGCGGCGCAGACCGCGCGCAACGCCATGCAGCGCGAATTGACCGCGACGCTCGGTACGGTGGGCGCCACGCATGTGCGCTTCCTGTTCGGCTTTCCCTTCGCGATCGTGTTCCTCGCGGCCCTGTTGCAGCTGACAGGCGCGAGCCTGCCGCATACGCCGCCGGTGTTCTGGCCCTGGGTCATCGCCGGCGCGCTGACGCAGATCGCCGCCACCGCGCTGATGCTCTCGGTGATGGGCGAGCGGTCCTTCGTGGTCGCCTATGCGTATATCAAAACCGAGCCGGTGCAGGCCGCGCTGTTCGGCCTTCTGTTCCTCGGCGATCACGTTACGCTGCTTGCGGGCGCCGCGATCCTGATCGCCACCGCCGGTGTCATCGTCATCTCGCTCAAGCCCGGCGCGGCCCGTGCCAGCACGTTACGTTCGACCGCGCTCGGCATCCTGTCGGGCACGATGTTCGCGCTGTCGGCGATCGGCTATCGCGGCGCGATCCTGTCGCTCAATCTTCCAAATTTCGTGCTGGCGGCGACCTTCACCGTCGCCGTCGGCTTGGCGATCCAGGCGGGCCTGCTGTCGCTTTATCTCGTGCTGCGCGATCGCAAAGTGCTCACAGCCATCGCACACGCCTGGCGTCCGTCGCTGTTCGCCGGCTTCATGGGCGCCTTTGCTTCGGAGTTCTGGTTCCTCGCATTTGCCATCGCCACGGCGGCGAATGTACGCACGCTGGCGCTGGTCGAAGTGCTGTTCGCGCAATTCGTCACGCGGTTCATCTTCAAGCAGTCGGCCACGCCGCGCGAGCTTCTCGGCGTCGTGCTGGTGGTGATCGGCGTTGCCGTGCTGGTGTGGGCTTACTGACTTGTGCCCCGGACGCGGTGCATCACGAAGCGCTAGCTTCGTGATGCACCGATGATCCGGGGCCGTCGCGAACTCCGAATTTGCGACGATCCCGGGTCTGCAGCGCACCACGAAGACGTGCTGCGCTGCGCCCGGGACACGCCCGCCAAAGGCGGCCTAATTCCGCTCGTCCGGCAGAATCGGCAGCGGGTGAAAGTCGATACCCTCTTCGGCCAATTCCTTGGCGTCCTCAGGCGTCGCTTCGCCATAGATCGAGCGATGCTCGATCTCGCCGTAATGCATCTTGCGTGCCTCTTCCGTGAACTTCTTACCGACATTGTCGGCGTTCTTGGTGAGGTGGTCGCGCAATTCCTTCAACTTGGTGCGCAGTTCCTGCTCCTGCGGCGACATCATCGCCACCGGCGCGGCAGGCGCCGGCGCATCCGTGATCGCGGGAGCCTGCTGCGCGGGGACTTGCGTCTTGCGCTTCTTGGTCGCAGCGAGGCGCGGCGCCATAATCGCCTTCTCGACCTTGGCCGAGTCGCACACCGGGCAGGTGACCAGCTTGCGCTTGGCCTGCTTGTCGAAGGCCGCGCTGTCGGCAAACCAGCTTTCGAATTGGTGGCCTTTGTCGCAGGCCAATGCGTATTTGATCATCGCGCGCCTTTCAGCACATGCAGGTGTGTGGGCTCGGCCATCGGCTCGACGATCTCGAAACGCCGGCCATGCTGCAGCGACGGAATGCGCGCACGCGCCGTCGCCACCGCCCCAGGATCGATCTCCGCCATAACCACGCCAGGCTCGGTGCTGCCTTCGGCGAGGATGTTGCCCCACGGATCGACGATCAGCGAATGGCCGAAGGTCTCGCGTCCGTTCTCGTGCTTGCCGCCTTGCGCGGCGGCGAAGACGAAGGAGCCGTTCTCGATCGCGCGCGCGCGATTGAGAATGTGCCAATGCGCCTCGCCGGTCTGCTTGGTGAAAGCCGACGGGATTGCCAGCATCGTGGCGCCGGCTTCCGCCAGCGCGCGGTAAAGCGCCGGGAAGCGCAGGTCGTAGCAGACGGTCAGTCCCAACCGGCCCCAGGGCAGATCGCAGAGCACCGCGCTTTCGCCCGGCCGGTAGCTGTTCGACTCGCGATAGCTCTCGCCGTTGGCGAGGTCGACGTCGAACATATGGATCTTGTCGTAGCGCGCGACGATGTCGCCTTTTGCGTCGATCAGGAACGAGCGATTGGCGGCGCGGTCGGGCCCGACCTTGATCGCCAGCGAACCGGCATGAACGGTGATGCCGAGCTTGCGCGCCAAGTCGCGCAGCGCCGCCAGCGACGCGTCATGCTCCTCGTCGGCGATCGTCGCGAACAGGCGCTCGCGCTTGACCTCCATGATGTTGGTCATTTCCGGCGTCAGCACGTAATCGGCGCCGGCGGCCTTGGCCTCGCCGATCAGACGCACAGCCGTATCGATGTTCGCGCTCGAGGTCATCCCCGAGCGCATCTGGATCATCGCGGCCTTGAAGGCTGCGGGCGTTTCGCCCGGCGTCATGCACTCTGTCCTTCGCTCTGCGCTTCGTTCTTTTCGTGGCTCGCCAGCAGCGTATCGAGCTTGCCGGCGCGTTCCAAAGCATGCAGGTCGTCGCAGCCACCCACATGCACGTCGCCGATGAAGATCTGCGGTACGGTCATACGGCCACTCGCGCGCTGGATCATCTCCTCGCGCAGCGCCCCGTTACCGCTGACGTCGATCTCGTGGAATTCGACGCCCTTGCGTTTGAGCAGGCCTTTCGCCGAGGTGCAATAGGGGCAAAAGCGTGTGGTGTAGATATCGATCGGAGGCATATAGGGTTTTCCGCAGGTTCCAACTGTAACTATATGGTGGTGCGCAGGGGTGCAACAACCCGGGCGAAGACCAGCGCGTCGACATGGGCGACCCCCGCGCGCAGCAGGGCACGTGCGCAGGTATCCACCGTTGCGCCCGATGTGAGCACATCGTCGACCAGCACCAGCCGCCGCCCGGTGACCTCGGCCTTGCGTTCAGGCGGCACGCGGAAGGCGCCCTGCACATTGTCGGCGCGCTCGGTCTTGGAGAGACCGACCTGTTGCTGGGTGGCTCGCACGCGTTTGAGCGCGCCGGCGAGCACCGGCACGCCCGCGATACCGCCGATCGTCTTGGCCAGCGCTGCCGACTGGTTGAACCGCCGCGCCCACAGCCGCCGCCAGTGCAGCGGCACCGGCACCAGCGCGTCGGCGCCGGTGGTCAGTTCGCGGCCGGCGCGCGCCATCCAGCGTCCCATCATAGGCGCCAGATCGAGCCGGTCACCGTATTTGAAGCGGGTCACCAGCGCGCGGGCGACGTCGTCATAGCGCACCGCGGCGCGCGCCCGGTCATAGGCCGGCGGCGCCGCGATGGCTTCCATCGACAGGAGGCCGCGGCCGGGGTCGTAGGTGAAAGGGATGCCGAGCCGGGCGCAGTACGGCGGCTCGATCAACGACAGCTTCGACCAGCATGGCGCGCATAGCCCGGAGCCGCCCGGCGGCGAGCGGCAGAAAGGACACAGCGGCGGCAGCGCCACGTCGAGCGTGAAACGCAACGCGGCGCGGAGGGGGGTCGCGAAACGCCGCAAACCCGAAAACCTCTCCGGCGTCGCTTCGGCCTGCTGCATGTCCGAGAGGCTATCGCGGTTGTGTATTTGTAACAATACACGCCATATGCGCTCCGTCATTCCGGGGCGCGAGCGTAGCGAGGGAACCCGGAATCCAGAAACACGAACAGCGTCGATAGCGGCTGGATTCCGGGTCCGGCCCTGCGGGGCGTCCCGGAATGACCAATGGATTATGCGTGAGAGGAGCGCTAATCGTGAGCGCCCATGCCCGGCCCAATCGTCTTTGATCGCCAGTTGCTTCGTCTACGCCGCGCCCGCGCCCGCACGCTGGGATCGGCGACTTTCCTGCTCGATCGCGTCGCCACCGAGCTTTCCGAGCGTCTCGACCCCGTGATGCGCACGTTCAACATCGGCGTCGACCTCGGCACGCCGACCGATGCGGTCCGTCGCGCGCTGGCTGTCAGCGGCAAGGTCGGCACCATCATCGCCGCCGAACCGGATGCCACGACGCTCGGAGACACGTTCCCGCGCGTTGCGGCTGACGAAGAGGCGCTGCCTTTTGCCGATGGCTCGCTCGATCTGGTCGTCTCGGCGCTGGCGCTGCAGTTCGTGAATGACCTGCCCGGCACGCTCATTCAGATCCGCCGCGCGCTGAAGCCGGACGGTCTGCTGCTCACCGCGCTGGTCGGCGGCGACAGCCTCGTCGAACTGCGCGAGGCCTTCGCCCAGGCCGAGAGCGAGATCGAAGGGGGCCTGTCGCCGCGCGTCGCGCCCTTCGCCGATCTGCGCGAGCTTGGCGCGCTGATGCAGCGCGCCGGCTTTGCGCTTCCGGTCGTCGATTCCGACCGGCTTACAGTGCGTTACGATTCACCTTTCGCGCTGATGCGTGACCTGCGGGCCATGGGCGCGACCAACATTCTGAGCGAACGCCGCCGCGCGCCGCTCAAGCGCAGGACGCTTCAGCGCATGACGCAGATTTACGCCGATCGTTTCGCCGATGCTGACGGCCGCCTGCGCGCCACCTTCGAGATCGCCTGGCTCTCCGGCTGGGCGCCGCATGAGAGCCAGCAGAAGCCGCTCAAACCCGGCTCGGCCGCGCAGCGCCTCGCCGATGCTCTCGGCACCAAGGAAATCTCTACCGGCGACAAGGCGGGTGGTTAGTTTCACTGCGCCGCGTGGGGCGTACCGTCGATCGCCGCCTTGAGGTCCTGCTTCAGGCCCAGCGCCATCAGCACCTCAGCCATGATGAACATCGGTCCGATGAAGGCCTGGAACAGGTTGTCCGCCAGCGCCGGCCGGCGCCCTTCCCAGACATGGCCGACGAGCTGGAAAATCCAGCCGCCGATAAAGAAGATCGCGAACACCAGCCACGCGGCCCCGCTGCCGTAGCCGGCGATCCATTGCGCCGCCAGCAGCATCGGCACGATCATCACCGCCATCGCCAGGCCGATGACACGGTCGAGCGCGATCCATCCGACCAACGCGATCAGCGCGACAATAACCGCGGCCGAAACGCCGCCGATGCGCAGCAGCCCCAGCGGCACCAGAATCGCGAACACGATGGCCGGAATGCCGATGAAATGAGTTGCGCGATTGCGTCCGTCGCGATGATAGCTGGCATAGGTCGCAAGCTGACGGCCGAAGAATGTATCCATGGCGTCCCCCGGGGACATGCGGCCTCTGCGGGCCGTCGGACGCGAGTTTATCCCGGATCGGGAAAAGACGGCAGGGCCGTTCAGAGCAAATTCGCGATCTTCTGATACAGGTTCATCTTGATCTGATCGCCGATCGTCGCAACGACCGCGGCGATGACGATACTGATCCCGGACGCGATCATCGCGTATTCGATGGCGGTGGCGCCCTCTTGGTCGGCGAGGAAGCGGCGGAGAGTCGCGATCGACATCAAGCGGCGCATCTGCATCCTGTCCAAGTTGCGGCTGCGCTCTACAGCAGCGCCATCAAGTGCGAGATCAGCGGCACATCGGCCGGCGGCATCTCGTAGTCGCGTAGCCTGTTCGGTCTCACCCAGGCGAGCTTCTGCCCTTCGGTTGCGGTGACGGTCCCCTCCCAGCGCCGGCAGACATAGAGCGGCATCAGGAGATGGAAGTCGGGGTAGGTGTGGCTGGCGAAGGTGAGCGGGGCGAGACAAGGCTCGCTGACGCTTATTCCCAGTTCTTCCCGCAACTCCCTGATCAGAGTCTCTTCCGGCCGCTCGCCCGCTTCGATCTTGCCGCCGGGAAATTCCCATAAGCCCGCCATCGGCTTGCCTTCCGGCCGCTGTGCCAGAAGCACGCGGCCGTCGGCATCGACGAGGGCGCAGGCGGCAACGAGAAGGAGTTTGACGCTCACGGCCCTCGAGCCTCGACCTTAAGTGGCGCCTGGTTAAGGCACACTCAAAAGTGCCACACCCAAAGGCACGCCTGCGGGAACGGTAAATGGATCGTTAAGAGCGGTAATCGCCGTTGATAGCGACATATTCCTTGGTCAGGTCGCAGGTGAGCACGCGGTCGCGGCCCTTGCCCATGCCGAGGGCGACCTTGAGGCTGATCTCCGGCTTCTTCATCGCCGCGCTCACCACCGCCTCATCGTAACCCGGATCGCGCGCGCCTTTGTGCGCGACGCGGATGCCGCCGAACCAGATCGAGAGCTTGTCGCGGTCGGCCGGCTCGCCGGCCTTGCCGACAGCCATCACCACGCGGCCCCAATTGGCGTCCTCGCCGGCAATGGCCGTCTTCACCAGCGGCGAATTGGCGATCGACATGGCGATCTTCCGCGCCGAGGCTTTCGACACCGCGCCATCGACGACGATCTCGACCAGCTTGCGGGCGCCTTCGCCGTCGCGCGCGACCTGCTCGGACAGGTTCGCCAGCACGGCGAGCAGGGCTTTCTTGAAGCCGTTGAGCCGGGCGTCGCTCGCGCGCGCGATGCGCGGGCAGTCCTTGGCCTGGCCGGTGGCGAACATCATCAGCGTGTCGGAGGTCGACGTGTCGCCGTCGATGGTCACGGCGTTGAACGTGTCGGCGACGCCGTCCTTGAGCAGCGCCTGCAAGGCCGGCGCGGAAATCGCCGCATCGGTGAAGATGAAGGAGAGCATCGTCGCCATGTCCGGCGCGATCATGCCAGCGCCTTTGGCGATGCCGTTGATGGTCACCGTAGTCTTGCCGATCTTGGCGGTGGCGGTCGCGACCTTCGGGAAGGTGTCGGTCGTCATGATCGCCTGCGCGGCGGCGTAGAAGTCGCCGGGCTGCGCGCGCTCGGCGAGGCCGGACATCACCGGCGCGAATTTCGTGGCGTCGAGCGGCTCGCCGATCACGCCGGTCGAGGCGAGGAAAATCTCACTCGGCTTGCAGCCGGCGGCCTTCGACGCGATGGCGGCGGTGAGCTTGGTCGCGGCGCGGCCAGTCTTGCCGGTGAAGGCATTGGCGTTGCCGGAGTTGACCACCAGCGCCTGTGCCTTGCCGCCCTTGAGATTGGCCCGGCACCATTCGACAGGTGCTGACGGGCACTTCGAGCGCGTGAACACGCCGGCAACGGTCGTCCCGGGCTCGAACAGCGCCAGCAGCACGTCGGTGCGGTTGGCGTAGCGGATGCCGGCCTGCGCCGTGGCCAGCCGCACGCCGCCAATCGCCGGCATGTCTGGCACATGTTTCGGGGCGAGGGGGGAGATTGAAGAGGACATGCTGGGACCCAACGATTTGTCATCTCCGGGCTTGTCCCGGCGATCCCGATGAGTCGGGCAGGGAAGTGCGTACCTAAGCGAGATGGCACGCGCAACTCGGGCCGCTCGAGCCGCGCAAGAATTTTAGACTGCCGGAAGTCGGGTACACCCGACTTCCGGTGACAAGCCCGGCCATGACAAAGGAGAGAAAAGCATCTCGCCCCTAAAGCAAAATGCCCGGCACAAGGCCGGGCATCATGCATTCATTTGCTACAGCGGTGTGACCGTCACTTCTTGTCCGGAGCGGGAGCCGGCGCCGCAGGCGCAGCCGGAGCACCGGGCGCACCCGGCGCAGCCGGTGTGTCGGTCTTGTACATCTTCTCGATCTTGGCGTTGGCGCGCAGCGCGGTCACCATATCGGCCTGCGCCTTGCGCGTCACATATTGCTCGACCTGCGCCTTCACCTCGTCGAACTTCGGCGGCGCCTTGGTGCGCTTGTCCTCGACCTTGATTACGTGCCAGCCGAACTGCGTCTTCACTGGGCCGGAGATCTTGCCCTTGTCGAGCTTAAAGGCGACCTCGGAGAATTCCGGCACCATCTGATCCTTGGTGAAATAGCCGAGATCGCCGCCGTTGGCCTTGCCCGACGGGTCCTCGGTCACTTCGCCTGCCACCTTGGCGAAATCCTCGCCTTTGTTCAGGCGGACGATGATCGCCTTGATCTTGTCCTCGGCTTCCTTGCTCGCCTTGTCGTCGCCGGGCGCGGCGCGGATGAGGATGTGGCGCGCATGCACCTCCTCCTCGTTGCCCATCTGCTTCACGGCGTCGTCATAAACCTTGTGCATGGCCTCGTCGGTGAGCGCCGCCTTGGCGGTCTGCGTCAGCAAGGCCTCCATCAGCAGCTTGTCGCGGGCGAAGGCGAGCTTCTTCTGGAAGTCCGCCCCGTCGCCGAGCTTCTTGTCCTCGGCCGCCTTCGACACCAGGATCATGTCGGCCATGAACTGCACCAGGTAGTCCTTCTTGGCTTCCGGCGACATCGGCGGAAGCTGACCGGCCTCCTCCTCGGCGACGACGAGGTCGCTCTGATGGATTTCCGTGCCGTTGACCTTGGCGACCACGGGGTCCTTGTCCTGAGCGTAAAGCGGCCCGGTCGCCGCGATCAGCAGCGCCAGCGAGGCGGCGATAAGGCCGGTGCGGCGCAGCGGGGCCGGGGAACCGGCGAGGGGAGCGTTCGTCATGGACGATCCTTGGGCTGTCTGGATTGGATTGGTCCGCCCCTTGGCGGACGCCGGGCGGACTTGTCACCCAACAACCGTGGCTTTGCAATGGCCGAGCGGCACCCGGGTCCTTAAACTCGCCGTAACGAGGCCGGTTAAGCCCGTGGCAAGGCGCCAATTGACAATAATCTGACCCCCTCCTATCTCTCGCTCAATCTCGGCTGGTTGCGCTTGAGCGGCGCGCTTCGCGTCGAATTTGCCCGAAATGTGCCGCATTTCCGGAACGCCGGAAGCTAAATCCGGCCGCCCCGGCGTGGTAAAAGCCGCCGGTCCTACAGGTGAGGAGCTCCCACGATGATCGGCGCCGTTGCTCGCAAGCTGTTCGGCTCCGCCAATGAGCGGCGGATTCGCAGCTATCAGCCGCGGGTCGCCGCCATCAATGCGCTGGAGAAAGAGGTTTCGGCCCTCTCCGACGAGGCGCTCAAGGCCCGCACCGCGACCTTCAAGACGCAGATCGCCGAAGGCACCTCGCTCGACGACCTCCTGGTCCCGGCCTTTGCGACCGTGCGCGAGGCTGCCAGGCGTGTCCTCGGCCAGCGCCACTTCGACGTCCAGCTCATCGGCGGCATGATCCTGCACGAAGGCAAGATCGCCGAGATGAAGACCGGCGAAGGCAAGACCCTGGTCGCTACCCTCCCGGTCTACCTCAACGCCCTCGCCGGGCGCGGCCTGCACGTCGTTACCGTCAATGATTACCTCGCAAAGCGCGACGCCGAATGGATGGGCCAGGTCTACGGCTTCCTCGGCCTGACTACCGGCGTCATCGTGCACGGGCTCGACGACGCCGAGCGCAAGAAGGCCTACGACTGCGACATCACCTACGGCACCAATAACGAGCTCGGCTTCGACTATCTGCGCGACAACATGAAGTACCGCATGGAGGATATGGTCCAGCGCGGCCACATCTACGCCATCGTCGACGAAGTCGACTCCATCCTGGTCGACGAGGCGCGCACGCCGCTGATCATTTCCGGCCCGCTCGACGACCGTTCGGAATTCTACAACACCATCGACAAATACATCCCCAATCTCGACAAGACCGACTTCGAGGTCGACGAGAAGCAGCGCACCGTCACCATGACCGAAGCCGGCATGGAGAAGATGGAGACGCGGCTGCGCGATGCGGGCCTGCTCAAGGGCGGCAAGCTCTACGACGTCGAGAACGTCTCGGTCGTGCATCACGTTAATCAGGCGCTGCGCGCCCACAAGCTGTTTGCGCGCGACAAGGACTACATCGTGCGCAACGGCGAGGTCGTCATCATCGACGAGTTCACCGGCCGCATGATGCAGGGCCGGCGCTATTCCGAGGGCCTGCACCAGGCGCTGGAAGCCAAGGAACACCAGCCGATCCAGCCCGAGAACCAGACGCTGGCGTCGATCACCTTCCAGAACCTGTTCCGCATGTACAAAAAACTCGCCGGCATGACGGGCACGGCGCTCACCGAGGCCGACGAGTTCATGGACATTTACGGCCTCGAAGTGCTCGAAGTGCCGACGAACATGCCGCTGGTCCGCCTCGACGACGACGACGAGGTGTATCGCACCGCGGTCGAGAAGTACCGTT
>DASXOK010000437.1:0-6647 GCA_036494425.1 Pseudolabrys sp. | reverse complement strand
GGCTCGATGGTGCCGAACAGCACGATCGAGGTGCCGGTGAAGCTCGAGTTGACCAGGACCTGGTGGCGCGAGATCGACATCACCAGCCGTTCGGCCGCGGCCGGCGCAGGAGCCGCGATCGCTATTGCGACGAGGACCGCGGCGATGGCGACCGGCGCCCTCATTCGCCCACCGGCCGGATCGAATAGAGATCGCCGGGCTGCACGATGAGCTGGAACGCAAAGCGCAACCCCACCGCCAGCACCAGCAAACCAAGCAGCAGCCGTAGCCGTTCGCCGCGCATGTTCTGTCCCGCGCGGGCGCCGAACTGCGCGCCGATGACGCCGCCGACCATGAGAATGAGCGCCAGCACTGCGTCGACGAGATGGTTGGTCGCAGCGTGCATCAGCGTTGCCGACGCCATGGTGACGAGGGTGAGCACCATCGAAGTGCCGATCACCGTCGCGGTCGGCACCCGCAGCAGGTAGATCAGCATGGGCACCAGCAGGAAGCCGCCACCGATGCCCATGATCGCGCCGACGAAGCCGATGATGTAGCCGATCGCTATCACCGGGATGACGGAAACGTAGATTTTCGAGCGCTTGAAGCGCAGCTTGAATGGCAGCCCGTGAAACCAGGCGTGGCTGCCGGGGCGGCGCAACTCCACCGGCTTGCCCTGGCGCGAGCGCATGATGGCGCGCACGCTTTCGGTGATCATCAATGCGCCGATGATGGTGAGCAGCGTGACGTAGGACAGGCCGATGGTGAGATCGAGCTGATCGAGCGCGCGCAGGTATGTGAACAGGCCGACGCCCGACGCCGTGCCGACGATGCCGCCAACGAGCAACGCCAGCGCCAAGGCCGGATCGATCGCATTGCGCCGCCAATACGAGATGGCGCCGGAGAACGACGACGCTGCAATGTGGGTCGATACCGTCGCCACCGCCACGGCGGGCTGGATGCCGATGAAGATCAGCAGCGGCGTCATCAGGAAGCCGCCGCCGATCCCGAACATGCCCGAGATGAATCCGACCGCGATCCCCATGGCGAGCACCAGGAAGATGTTCACGGGCAGGTCGGCGATCGGCAGGTAGATTTGCACGCGCTGGCGTCCCGAGTTCGAAGCCCTCGGGTCCCAGGCCCGAAGTCCACGCCGCAAGACTATCCTGCGGTCAGCGCCGGTGCGCGTGGAGTTTCGGCCAAACCAGTTCGAAGGCTTGCACGATCTTAGCGATGAACGCGGTCACGATCACGTGCCTGTGCGACGGATCGGACCTGTTCACCGTTTTCCGACATTGAGGGCGCCGAGCGTCAGCGGCGCCCCATTCCGCGCCTTACCGCGTGCGGCGGGCGCGGCCGGCGCAGCGGCGTCATCCCATCCGCCTGCCGGCGTGGCCACGGCGGTCGCCTCCTGCGGCTGCGGCGCCGGGACGAAGGCCTGCACCGCTTGCTCGGCGGCCGCCAGCGCATTGCTGTCCATCTGGCCGACAACCTCGTCACGCTTGCGGCCAGCTTCCTTGTCGCCCTGGGCGGCGGCGAGCGCGAACCACTTGTAGGAGTCGGGATAGCTCTTCTCGGTGCCGAGTCCGCGCGCGGTGAGGACGCCGAGATTGTATTGGCTATCGGCGACGCCGTGCTGGGCGGCCTTGCGGAACCACTGCGCAGCGGTGGCATAATCGGGCTTGCCGTCGATGCCCTCGGCGTAGAGCACGGCCAGGTTATGCATGGCTTTGGCGTTGCCCTTGGCGGCGGCGGCGAGATAGAGCTTGCGCGCCGCGTTGAGGTCCTTCTTAACGCCCCGGCCCTTCTCCAGCATGCTGGCGTAGCGGAACTGGGCCATCGCCAGGCCTTTGCCGGCGGCACGGTCGTACCAGCGCGCCGCATCCTCGAGGCTTGCCGGTATGCCGCGCCCTTCGGCGAAGCGCGACGCGATCTCGTAGGCGGCGTTGGCGTCGCCGCCGGCCGCAGCGTCGCGCAGGCGCGCGCTGCCGATGGCGATCGGCAGGCCGCCCGGTGCCGGGGTCGTCGCGGCCGTCGCTGCATCTCGGCCTGATCTCGGGATCGAACCGGTGACGTCGCCTTTGTTCTGCGGCGCCGGTGGCATCAGCATCGGCGGGGCGAGCAGCGACGACGGCAGGCCCTGCACGGTCGGCGCCGCGCTCCCCTGCGGCGCCGGGCCGATGGTCCGCGGCGCGATGCTCTGCGTGGTCGCCGGCGCGGCAGGCGCCAACGGATTGGCGGCGGGGGTATCGCTTGCGTCCGGCGCGTCGTCGCCGACGGCCTCGGTCGTGTCCGGGGCGGCCTCGGACAGTTTTGGCTTCGGCGCCTGCTGCGTGGCCGGCGGATGGAAGACGAGGCTGCCCATGAACTGCACGGAGCCGACAACCACCGCCACGATGCTCGCGGCGATGAATAGCGACTTCATCCGCTTCATCATCCTGCCGCGCACCGACGACGACGCCTCGGTGTCATCCACCGCCGGTGCTTGCGCAGCGGCATGCGGCATGCGGGCGCTCGCCTCCTGCATGGCGGCCTGCGCTGCGCGGCGCGCGGCGGCAATGAAGCTCGATTTGCCGCCAGCGGCCGGCGCGGGTCGTGCATTGCCGAGGGCGGCTTCGGCGTTGGCGATACGGGCGCCGGCACGGATGCGCGGCCGCCCGGAGCCGGGCTCGAGCGGCTGATCGGGCGGCAGGTCGGGATCGATCGGCGTATAGCCGGCGGGCGGCATGCGCCGCGCGGGCGGTGCCATCACCGGCTGCGGCGGCGGGGGAGGCGGAGCGGCCACGACAGGGGCGGCGGGCTCCGGCATCGGCATCTGCAACGGTGTCGCCGGCGGCATACGCGGCGGTGGTTCCTGAGCCTGCGGCACGGCGCGGGCGGCGATCCTGCCGACCGGCTGCGTCAGTTCGAGCGTTTCGTGCTCGGGCAGTGCCGGCGCGCGGCCGCCGGTCCTGAATTCCTTCTCGATCATGGCCAGACGATCGACCACATGGCCGAGCGTGCCGTTCACCGCGTCGAGGGCATATTGCGTGCGGGCGATGTCGTGCTTGAGCGCGTCGACGCCGGCCGTGTTCTCGGCCGGTGCCGGAGCCTGCGCCCTAGCCTCGCGCATATCCTGCATATGCTCCAAGAGATCGCCGAGGCCGCGCTCGATTGCTTCGAGATGGCCAAGGCGCGAGTCAGACGCGTCCAGCCGCTCTACCAGCTTGACGATGCGATCCTCGAGATGATCGGCGGCGAGACTGTCGCCGCGCGTCTGCTGGATCTGCTCGATCTTGTCGGAGAGCGACTGCACCAGCGCTTCCAGGCGCGGCGGGATCGTGGTGCCTTGCTGCGCGCGCTGCGCCAGGGCGTCGGCCAGCGCATCGATGCGGTGTTCCAGATGGTTCAGCGCGTCGCCGGCGCCGGTGCCGAGCGCCATCTGCTCGACTTTGTCGCCCAGGATCTGCACCTGTTGCGCCAGGCTGCTCACCGCCGCGTCCGACGCGACATGGGCCGCCATGTCTCGTAGCGTGGTGATGGCGCGCTCGAGCTGGTGCAGCGTCTCCGGGTCTTTCTGCGCGACGATCAGATCGATCTTGTGCGCCAGGGCGTTGACCGCGTCGTGGAAGCCGACCAGGCTTTCCGCCGGCGTCAGCCCGCGCAGAGCGTCGCGCACTTCGGCGAGGCCGTGCTCGATGCCGCCGAGCGCGCCGCTGTCGACGCCGGCCTGTCGGCCTTCGGCGATACGCTGGGTCAGTCCCTGGATCTGCTTCTCGATCGTATCGATTTCACGCCGGGGCATCGCCTCGTGCAGAGCACGGCCGATGTCGCCGAGCTCGCCGCGCAGCGCATTGATCGCTTCCTCCACGCCGGGGCGGCGCAAGGTCTCGATCTGATCGGTGATGCGGCGGAGCTGGTCTTCCAGGCCCGACAGATCCTGCGTCGGCACCTGCGCGAATACCGGGGCCGGTGGCGGCGCGGGCTCCGGCTCAGGCTCCGGCCGTGGCCGGCGCTGCTGCAGCGGCGCAAAGGCCTGCACAGGAGCGGGCGGCGGCGGGCTCGCAGGCGCGCCATTGAGCGCGCGCTGGCGGGCGGCGATCTCGGCGATGGCGCGGTCGAGCGCCGGCGGCATCTGGATGTTCGGTGGCGGGGGCGGCGGCTGGTAGTGCGCCATCGGCGGCATCGCGTGCGGCGCCATGGACGGCACCATCGGCGGCGCTGCCATTTGCGGCGTCATCGGCGGATAGGATAGCACCAAATGCGGCGCCGTCTGCGGCGGCGTTTGCTGCTGCGGAGCGTGCGCGAACTGGTCGAGCCGCCGGTCGAGGCGCGTGATCAGTTGCGCGATCTGTTCGGATTCGTTGCGGGCGCTCTTTTGCCCCTTGAGCGCTTGAGCAGCAGGCGCCTTACGGGTGAACTGCTCGATGCGCCGCGTGAGATCGTCCAGGCGCTGGTGCACGCTGGAGAGATCCTCGGCATAACCGTCGTCGTCCTCGTGGACATGCGCCTGCATGTCGTCATCCTCAGCCTGCTGCAGGATGACGGAGTTCAACCACTCACCCAGCGACATGCCGGAACGGCGCGCGGCTTCCCGCGCGGTCTCACGCGCTTCCGGCCGTATGCCTTTCACACTCCACGGAACGCCAAATTTCATGCTCACACCCACTCCGAGGTGGAGGCGCGAAGAGCCGTGATCACTCCCGCGGAGCCGACGCGCGTTAGCGTCGGGTGAATACGGGCTCGGTCCTCAGTCCACTTCCCGACTTTTTGCCGGTTGCGGTAAACAAGCGGTTAAAGTTTGCCGGAAGTGCTGGAGTTTCCGTGCGATTTGCCTGGCGGCCGGAGGTATCGCCGGCTTTACGCCAGGGATGGTGGAATCATGCTATCTTGACGCGAAGCCGCTGGTGCGGCGGGGGAAATGCGCCCATTCTTAAATCGGTCGCAAGCGTTCACTAGTTAACGAATTGTAAACGGCGCTCGGCTCCGGGCGCCGTTACGCATGCCAGGAGGGTCCATTGCCGAGCTATAAAGCCCCAGTCGAAGACGCGTTGTTCTTGCTCAACGATGTCTTCCAGCTCGAGCGATACGGCAACCTGCCGGGCTTTGCCGATGCCTCCCCAGATCTCGTCGAAGCCGTGTTGCGCGAGGCCGGCAAGTTCAGCGAAGAGGTGCTCACCCCGCTCAATCGTGTCGGCGACACCGAGGGCTGCACGCGTCATGACGATGGCGGCGTCACCACGCCCACCGGGTTCAAAGAGGCCTATCGCGGAATCGTCGAGGGTGGCTGGATCGGCATTTCCGTGCCGGTCGCCTTTGGCGGCCAGGACCTGCCGGCAACGCTCACCGCGATCGTCAATGAATTCCTTTGCTCGGCCAACATGGCCTTCGCCATGTACCCGGGCCTGACTCAGGGCGCCATCGCCGCGCTGCTCGCGCATGCCTCGCCGGAGCTGAAGACCAAATATCTGCCGAAGATGGTGACCGGCGAATGGACCGGCACCATGAACCTCACCGAGCCGCATTGCGGCACCGATCTTGGGCTCCTGCGCACCAAAGCCGCGAAGCAGAGCGACGGCAGCTACAAGATCACCGGCACTAAGATTTTCATCTCCGCCGGCGAGCACGATCTGTCGCAGAATATCGTTCATCTGGTGCTTGCGCGCATCGAAGGCGCGCCGGCCGGCACCAAGGGCATCTCGCTTTTCGTGGTGCCCAAGATCATGGTCGACGGCGACGGCGTGCTCGGCGCGCGCAACGGCGTCTCCTGCGGCTCCATCGAAGAGAAGATGGGCATCCACGGCAATTCCACCTGCGTGATGAACTACGACGGCGCCACCGGTTGGCTGATCGGCGAGGAGAACCGCGGCCTCAACGCCATGTTCACGATGATGAACGAGGCGCGGCTCGGCGTCGGCATCCAGGGCCTCGCGCTGTCCGAGGTCGCCTATCAGAACGCGGCGATCTACGCCAAAGAGCGCCTGCAGGGCCGCGCGATCTCCGGCGTCAAATATCCGGACAAAGCGGCGGACCCGATCATCGTGCATCCGGACGTACGCCGCACGCTGATGACCATCCGTGCCTTCAACGAAGCGGCGCGCGCGCTGGTGTTGTGGACCGCGCTCAAGGGCGATGTCGCGCATCGCTCGGAAGACGCCAAGGAACGCCAGAGCGCCGACGACCACATGGGCCTGCTCACGCCGGTGATCAAAGGCGTGCTCACCGATCGGGGCTTCGCCAATGCGGTGGCAGCGCAGCAGGTATTCGGCGGCCACGGCTATATCGCCGAGCACGGCATGGAGCAGTTCGTGCGCGACGCACGCATCGCGCAGATCTACGAAGGCGCCAACGGCATCCAGGCGCTCGATCTCGTCGGCCGCAAGCTCGGCAAGGATGGCGGCCGCGCCATCATGAGCTTCTTCAACGAGGTGCAGACTTATCTCAAGGAGCGCGCAGACAGCGACGAGATGAACGTCTACCTCAAGCCGCTCGGCGCGTCGCTCGCGCATCTGCAGCAGGCGTCGATGTGGTTCATGAACAATGCCATGGCCAAGCCAGACAATGCCGGGGCAGGCTCATACGATTACATGCATCTCTTCGGTCTGGTCGCGCTCGGCTACATGTGGTGCAAGATCGCCGAAACATCGCTCGCCAAGCTGCCGAAGGCCGATGGTGCTGCGCCGCGCTAT
>DASXOK010000436.1:0-6393 GCA_036494425.1 Pseudolabrys sp. | reverse complement strand
TCATTCGTGCGCTGTTTCGGCCATAATCCCGGAGCCGGGCCAAAGCACAAGGCCAGGCGGCGTATAATTAGAAGGCATATAGATGTATCGGGCCGTAACCCGCAAGATAGAGGTCACGGTGACGCCGCGCTTTGTGGCGGAGCGCTCGTCGCCCAATAATGGCTATTTTTTCTGGGCCTATACCATCGATATCACAAATCTGGGCGAACAGACGGTGCAACTCAAGACGCGGAACTGGCGCATCACCGACGCGCAGGGGCGATTGCAAGAGGTAAAGGGACCGGGCGTCGTCGGCGAGGAACCCGTTCTCAAGCCGGGCGAGTCCTTCGAATACACCAGCGGCGTGCCGCTGCCCACGCCGTCCGGATTCATGGTCGGAAGCTACGGCATGATCACAGACGTGGGCGAGCATTTCGATATCGAGATCCCGGCATTCTCGCTCGACTCCAGTTACGCGGAGCGGACGATCAATTGAATTGCGTGCCCCGGACGCAGCGCGGAGCGTAGCGACGTGATGCGACGCTGATCCGGGGCCTTACCAAACTCGGAGCTTGCGACGGTCCCGGGTCTGCAGGGCACCGCTGACGCGCTGCGCCGCGCCCGGGACAAGCATCATAAATTTGGCAAACATCCTCTGAAGCGATCTATCGCGCCACGCGGGACGATGGCCAGCACAGCGCCGCCTTGCGCGAAATCCTGCAAGCGAACGAGTTGCGGTTCAGGCAACGCGACGCAGCCTCCCGTACCGGTCATATGCGGCATCCAGAGATGGATGAAGATGCACGAGCCGCCCCGCGCGCCGCGGCTGGTCGGATAATCGACCAGCAATCCGCGCCGATATTGCGACACGCGTGACATGTTTTCGCCGCGCACCTGCGGACCGATCTGCGCGCGCGAAACGATCGTGTTGTAAGCGCCCGAGCGCACATCATAGACACAGACCATGCCGTCGCTGATCGGCAAATAACCAGGTCGCGATGACGGCGCGAAGCCGAAGGGGCGGCCGATGGCGTAGATGCCGGCGGGTGCACGCCTGTCGCCTTCGACCTTCAGCGGCTCGCCCGGGCGCGCGAGCGCACGGAAAGGGTAACCCCAGCCGATGCCGTTGCGTCCGATGAGCGCGCTCACCGGTGCGCCGTCCGCCCGCCACGGCACGCTTGCGTTCGCACGTGCGAAATGCTGAACCCGCGCCACCGGCGTATTCATGTCGTCGGCTGTGACCAGCACCAGGCGGCGGGCGGAGGCAAGCGGCTGCGAACAGGATTGCGCGAAGGCATCCATCGGCGCCAGCAGCAGAAGTGCGAGGAGAATCATTCGCATCGTCTGCGAGCATAGCAAAGGCGCCGATGCCCAGGTGGTCCGTTTGCGTCAGCCTTCCTTCGCTTCGACCTCGCCCGGCAAGAAGACGTAATTCGCGCTGCAAAACTCGCAGGTCACGGAGATCTTGCCCTCCTCGACCATGTGATCGCGATCGTCCTGCGAGAAGCTCTTGAGCATGGCCTCAACGGTCCCGCGCGAGCACGAGCACTCCGCGTGCATGTCAACGCTTTGAAAGACGCGCACGCCCGGTTCATGGAAGAGGCGATAGACGAGGCGTTCACTCGAGAGCGCCGGATCGATCAGCTCGACGTCCTCCACGGTGGACACCAATGCGCGGCCTTCGACCCAGGCCTCATCCTCGGACACCTCGGGCAACTCCATGCCTTCCGGCGCATCGCCGGGATGGAGATCGGCGATGCGCGCACGCTCCGGCGACTTCGGCAGGAATTGAAGCATGATGCCGCCGGCGCGCCAGCGATGGCTGGCCCCGCCTTCTCCCGCGCGCAACTCCTCGGCCACAGCGAGGCGCACCCGCGTCGGAATCTGCTCGGAGCGCAGGAAATACTCGTGCGCGGCGTCTTCCAGCGAGCCGCCGTCGAGCGCCACCAGGCCCTGGTAGCGGCTCATGGCGGGGCCCTGGTCGATGGTCATGGCGAGATGGCCCTGCCCCAGGAGAGCGCCAGCGTCGGCCTTGCCCGCGGCAATCGCCTCCGCCACGCGCTCTTTGTCGAAGCGGGCGCAAGCGCGCACTTTGCCTGGCGTCGTGAAGTCCACCACCAGCATCCGCACGGGGCCGTCGGTCTGCGTCTGCAAGATGAAGCGGCCCTCGATTTTGAGGGCCGAACCAAGCATCACAGTGAGGACCAAGGCCTCGCCAATGAGTTTAGCCACCGGCTGGGGATAGGCGTGCTTTTCCAGGATCTCGTCGACCACGGGACCGAGACGAACGACGCGCCCGCGCAGATCGAGCTTTGACACTTCGAACGGCAGCACGATGTCGTCCACGGCCGTGGCAGAGGGGGCACGGATGGGGATCTCGATGCGGGGTTCGTTCATATCGCTCATGTTGCTCATATCGCTCATGGGCCCTATGTAGCGCGCGAAGGCCGGATTTCGAGCCCCCGTCATTCCGGGACGCTCGTGAGCGAGCGGGCCCGGAATCCATACGCCGCAGCGATGAGGATTATGGATTCCGGGCTCGTCCGCCTTCGCCCTCTCGGGCTTCGGCGGACGCCCCGGAATGACAACCTCAATTCACGCGTCCGCGTGCAGGCACCAGGCGAGCAGGCCCTTCTGGGCGTGCAGGCGGTTCTCGGCCTCATCGAACACGACCGACTGCGGACCGTCGATCACCTCGTCGGTGACCTCCTCGCCGCGGTGCGCCGGCAGGCAGTGCATGAACACCGCGTCGGGCTTGGCCTTGGCCATCAGCCCGGCATTGACCTGATAGCGCTGAAGCACGTTGTGGCGATGCTTGCCGTCGCGGTCGCCCATCGAGACCCAGGTATCGGTGACGACGCAATCGGCGTCCTTGACCGCGGCCTCCGGGTCTTCGCCCATTTCGATCGCCGCGCCCGACGACTTCACCCAGTCCATCAACCATTTCTTCGGCTTGAGCTCGGCGGGGGTGGCCACGCGAAGCTGGAAGTCGAAGCGTTCCGCGGCATGCATCCACGAGGCCAGCACGTTGTTGGCATCGCCCGTCCAGGCCACGGTGCGGCCGCGGATCGGCCCGCGATGCTCCTCGAAGGTCATGACGTCGGCCAACACCTGGCACGGATGCGAACGCCGCGTCAGGCCATTGATCACCGGCACCGTGGCATAGCGCGCGATTTCCGCCACCGCCTCGTGATCGAGGGTGCGGATCATGATCGCGTCGACGAAGCGCGACAGCACGCGCGCCGTGTCGGCCAGCGTCTCGCCGCGGCCGAGCTGCATTTCCTGCGCGGTGAGCATGATCGCCTCGCCACCGAGCTGGCGCATCGCGACATCGAACGACACGCGCGTGCGCGTCGAGGGCTTGTCGAAGATCATCGCGAGCGTCTTGCCTTCGAGCGGCGAGATACGCTGTCCCCGCGCACGCGCGTCCTTCATGGCGCGGCTGCGCTCAATGAGCCCGGCGAGGACTGGCTTCGGGATGTCGATGAGATCGAGGAAGTGCCGCACGCTGCTCATCACGCCGCCCCCACTTTGGCCGGCTGCGCATGAAGTTGCGCCAGCCGCGCGCAGGCGCGGTCAATGCGCGCAACGGCTTCGGAGATTTCCTCCTCACCGATGATCAAGGGCGGCAAGAGCCGCACCACATTGTCGCCGGCGGTCGGCGTCAGCATCTTCTCCGCCCGCAGCTCGTCCACCATGGCGGAAGCCGGCGGCAGCAGGCGCAAGCCCATCAGCAGGCCTTCCGAGCGAACCTCGGCGATCACCGTCGGATAGCGGTCTTTCAATTCGGCCAGCCGCTGCTTGAGCCGCAGAGCGTTGTCGCGGACGTCGTCGAGGAAGCCGTCCGCCGTCACGACATCGAGCACGGCATTGGCGACCGTGGTGGCGAGCGGATTGCCGCCGAAGGTCGAACCGTGCGTGCCGGCAGTCATACCTTTGGCCGCTTCCGCCGTGGCGAGGAACGCGCCGATCGGGAAGCCGCCGCCGAGCGCCTTGGCCAGCGCCATGATGTCCGGCTCAACGCCGCTGTGCTCGTAGGCGAACAGTTCGCCGGTGCGGCCAATGCCGGTCTGTACCTCGTCGAAGATCAGCAGCAGGCCGTGCGTGTCGCACAGCGCGCGCAGCGCCTTGAGGAAGGCATGCGGCACCACGCGCACGCCGCCCTCGCCCATCACCGGCTCGATGAGGATGGCGCCGGTCTGCGGGCCGATGGCCTTCTTGGTCGCTTCGAGATCTGCGTAAGGCACCTGCACGAAGCCTTCGACCGGCGGGCCGAAGCCTTCGAGATACTTCTTGTTGCCGGTGGCGGCGAGCGACGCCAGCGTGCGGCCGTGGAAGGCGCCTTCATAAGTGATGATGTGGAAGCGCTCGGGCTTGCCCGACACGGCCTGGTACTTGCGCGCCATCTTGATCGCGCCTTCCAGGGCCTCGGTGCCCGAATTGCAGAAGAAGGCCGTGTCGGCGAACGATGCCGCGCAGAGCCTGTCCGCGAGCTTCTCGGCGCCCGGGATGCGATAGAGGTTCGAGACGTGCCAGACCTTTTGCGCCTGCTCGGTCAATGCCTTGACCAGCGCCGGATGCGCATGGCCGAGCGCGTTGACGGCAACGCCCGACGTGAAATCGAGATAGCGCTCACCCGATGCCGTATAGAGCCAAGCGCCCTCGCCGCGCTCGAAAGCGAGGTCGACACGGGCATAAGTCGGCAGCAGGTGCGGGTTCACGGCCTTGATCTTCCATTGGCGAGCGATGAGAGGTCCCCTTCAGCCGGGCTGAACGGTTATCCCATGAGTTTTGCCTGCGCATGACGTATCCGCTGACCGAAGCCGGTTTTCGGGTCCACGCGCGAGCCGAAATGAAATGTGCCGCCTCGCCGGGCGGCACTTCAATCATTCTATTGCCGCTGCCTGCCCTGTCAACCGCTGCCGGGATCGACCGATTCGCTGACTCAAATTAGCCGCAAGTCCCGATTCTAAAGGAAAACTGTTGGTAGCTGGGGTTTCCGGGCTTGCAATGCTTGCAGGCGAGTCACCCCATATTGTAGCGTTTTGGTCAAGCCGGTACGACATATCGTGCGGCTGGATCGAATTCTAGTTCATTCCTGGAGCGTAAAGCGTCGGGTGCCAAGGGGGCGCCAGATGACGGGAATGGATTCCACGAAGGCCTGATGGGCCGGGGGAGAATACCCGATGGGCTGGACCGACGAGAGGGTCGAACTGCTGAAAAAGCTATGGGCGGACGGGTTGTCCGCTAGCCAGATCGCAGCCGAGCTGGGCGGGATCACGCGCAATGCCGTGATCGGCAAGGTGCACCGGCTCGGCCTGTCCGGACGGGCGAAGAGCCCGTCTTCGGCCGCGCCGCGGCCGCGCAAGGCGCGCTCATCTGGCCACATGCTGCGGGTGTCGCGGCCGGCGATCCGCGGCAATACCGCGCTGGCCTTCGAATACGAGGCCGAACCGGAGCCGGAGCTGATCGAGATACCGCAGGAGCAGCGCAAGACGCTGTTGCAGCTCAACGAGCGTACCTGCCATTGGCCGGTGGGTGACCCGGGCAGCCCCGATTTCTTCTTCTGCGGCGGCGAGACGGCGACGGATCTGCCTTATTGCTCGTTCCACTCGCGCGTCGCCTACCAGCCGGCGGCCGACCGGCGCCGCGCCAAGCCGTCGTTCCGCAGCTAGGTGCGCGCGGCTGAGGGGCGACGTCATCGAAGCGGGTGTCATGGCCGGGCTCGTCCCGGCCATTTTTGTTTTTGCTTTCGTATCCCTCCCCCGCAACCGAAGTCGGGTTTACCCGAGTTCGGCATCTTAGATTGCCGAAGTCGGAAAGATCCGACTTCGGGTCGCGGGAGGGTGGCGAGCGCAATCGGCCCCTCATTCTCCGCTCATGCCCGCGGACGCGGGCATCCAGACTTTGCTGCGCGTTCGTGAAGATCTGGGTTCCCGCTTGCGCGGGAATGAGCGAAGTGTGTGGTCGGCTTCCGTTCCTGCTTCGGATTTAATTTCAAACAGCCACGCGAAATCGCCCGTGTTCTTTGCGGCCCCGGGTAGGCCGTATTCGCTTTTTCTCTCTTCGCGAAAAAGAGGGGGATGGCGCGCCGGGAAGGCGCGTCAGTGAGTAGTAAGCGCCTTTCGGCGCGCCATCGCGGCGTCTTACGATGCAACGGGCCGCGCTTTCCGCAACCATCCGCCGACCGGCCTGGTGCTCCCCGGTTCGGTCCCTTGCGAGGACCGCACCTTCGCGCATCAGGCGTGCCGTGGTGGCCCGCGATCAGCCAGTTCCTGGCGGGAGGTCTTATTGCCTCCAGGCGGAGCCCCGTCACCGCCCGGGGGCTTGGGAGGAGCGCTCGTCTCCCGCCCGCGGGCGCCGCATCCTGCTCCGCCAACATCACGCCTCATGACAGCGCCCTCGGTTGAGCAG
>DASXOK010000435.1:0-7862 GCA_036494425.1 Pseudolabrys sp. | reverse complement strand
AGCCGCTCCCCCGATGCGGCGGTGAACGCCTTGCGCGCGATGCGGACGTCAAGCGGTCCGGGTTCGCCAGCGGGACGCGCGTCGTTCAATGGGCTGCACCAGAAGGGTTTCGATCGCGAGAATGACGACAACGAACGCCAGCGCATAAGCAAGGATGAGCGTCACGTCAAACAGTTGGAAGGCAATGCCGATCTCGAAGCCGACCCCGTTCGGCCGTCCGAGGAGCTCGACGATGAGCACGATCTTCCACACCAGCGACAGGCCTGAGCGCGCCGCCGCCGCGATGTAAGGCGCCAGCTGCGGCAGCACGACATGGCGCAGCGCCTTCCAGCGCGGCAGGGCGAAGACCTTTGCCATTTCATCGAACCCCGGATCGAGCGCGCGCGCGCCCTCGCGCGCGGTCACCACGGCGTTCGGCAGCTTGTTTATGGCGACCGCGAGCACCGCGGCGATCTCGGTGAGCCCGCCCCAGATGAAGGCGAGGACGATGATGACCAAAGCCGGCAAGTTCAACAGCACGATCAGCCACGGATCGCCGAGGCGGTCGACCAGCCTGAAACGGCCCATCAGCAGGCCGATGGCCGTGCCGACGACCATCGCCAGCGTGAAGGCGAAGAACACGCGCAGCAGCGTCACGCCGATCTGAAAGAACAATTCGCCCGCGCGCGCCTCGTCGATGATCTTGCCGAGCACACGCTCCGGTCCCGGCAGCATCTGCGCGCCGGCGAACAGTGACGCCATCCACCAGATCGCGACGAACAAAACGAGCGAGGCGAGCCGCAGCATCGATCAGTCCTTCGTTTGCGGCCGGTAGAAGGTGCCAGGAGCCAGCTCCTTGCCCTCGCCGACCAGCGCCGGACCGCCGAGCTTGGCCAGCACGCGATAGAGTACTTGCGCATCGGCCTCTTCGGCGTCGATGGACCGGTTCGGAATGCCCTGCCGGTAACGCTCGCGGTAGATCTTGAGCGTCGCGGCATCGCTTGCGCCGGTCAGCGGCGCGATACGCTGCCATTCCTCGTCGGAGGTCATCAGGACCTGCTTGGCCTTGGCCGCCATCTCGACAAAGCGCGCCACGGTACTACGATGCGCCTGCGCCCAGCGCTCGTCGAAGACATAGCCGATCATCGACAGCTTTCCCTTCGCGCCGAAGCGCGGCAACAGATCCTCGATGTCGGCGATGCGGCGGAAGCCCTGCGCCTCCAGGCGCGCGCAGAAATTCCAATAATTGAGCATCGCATCCGTCTCGCCCTGCTGCATCTTCGCAGCGAGCAAAGCCGGCGCGCCGTAGACGATGCGTGCCTGCTGCTTGAGATCGACGCCCTGCTGCTTGGTCGCCGCCGCGAGCAACAGCCAGCTCTTGTCGATCGGACCGCCCGCGACCGCGAGCGACTTCCCCTTGAGATCGGCGAGCGTATGGATCGAGGAGTCGCCACTCACCATGACGCCGCCGAGCGCGGTCGAATAGGGATAGAACACGAGCTTGGCGCCGAGATCGCGTTCGCGCGAGACCCAGAGCCAGTCGGCGACCATCATGTCGGTCGAGCCGCCACGCAGTGCGATCTTGCCGGCCTCGGGACTGGCAAGCTCGAGCGTGTCGATGGTGAGCCCCGCGTCCTTGTCGAACCCATGCGTGCGCGCGACGTCGAGCTCCCAGGCGACCGTGCCGGTCTTCTGGATCGCAAGACGGATCGTGTCGGCGAATGCTGCAGTGGTGACCACGCATAGGCCGACGATCAGCCAGAGCTGAAAGCAACGAAGAAGGACGCGCGACTTCCACATGACCGTGTTCCGCCCGGAACTGGTGTGCGCTGCAATGCAATTGACGCCACGGCGCTCGCCCTTATTCGCAAGCTAGTTTCAACCGGTACCGACTTGCAAGCTGCTAAATTGATGCAGGCCGATCGGCATCAAGCGCCCTTCCGGTCGCGCGTCCGGCAATCTATCATCGCGCACGTAGGCGGGTCCCGTCAGCGAAGGAGCGCTGTAATGATACGGAAGCGAATCCCGGCATTGATAGGCGCCGCTGGCGCGCTCGCGGTTTCGTTGACGATGCTGGCTCCGTCAACGAACGCGGCAGAGCTCAATGACTATCCCACTGAGGCGCGGGCCGACTACGTCTTCGCCTGCATGAAGACCAACGGCGATACGCAGCAGGCGCTGCGCCAGTGCTCGTGCTCGATCGACGTCATCGCCTCGGTCCTGCCCTACGAGCGCTATGTGACAGCGCAGACGGTGCTGAGCCTGTCGCAGGTCGAAGGCCGTTTCGGCTCCATGTTCCGTGGGCCGGAGCCGACCAAGACTGCAGTCAACGACTTGCGGCGCGCGCAGGCAGAAGGCGAAGTGCGGTGCTTCTAGGATGCACTACATCCCGGTCGCCGGCCACTCGCCTTTGAAAACGTGCTTGTCGATATCGGCCGCCCGCGCGCGGAACGAGGCCGCACCGTTCGGTGTATAGGTGAAACGAATGCTCGGATTTTCCGAGATCGAAATGCCGCCCTCCATCGCGAATACGAGATCTTCGCCCTGCCAGACCTTCAGATCGTCAATGAAGAAGGCCGGGACGTAGAGGTGCGTGATCTGGTCCATCTGCAGTCCGGAATTATTCGGATGACGGATCATGAGCTGAGCCTCGCGCGGCGCACTGGGAGACGCCGGCGCGAACTGGCGGAAGCGCATCTCACCAAGATTCGCCTGTGCTTCGTTCGCATCTTTGGCCGCGGGCGCGGAGCAGCCTCCGGCGGCTTTTACGTAGGTTTTGACCATGTAGAGCTTGCCGTCGCTGAGCTCGGCCACTGCATGCACGTTCGTATAGGAATCCACGCGTACGCGCGTCGAGATCGCACTGACCCCTGCTTTCGGACCGAAGGTGAAGACCGCCGCCACCGGCGACGGATTCTCGTCGATGACCAGGGTCACCGCTTGCAGGTGACGAGCGTCGCCAGCGGGAAGGGTCGAGCGGAAGGTGAGCGGCACAATCGCGGCGTCCTCGGCCCGGTATGGCATCTCGATCGCAATCAGTCTGCTACCATCGAGCAGCGGCCGATCCTTGAAGATCGAATGAGCGAGATCGGGCCACGGATCCTTGGCCGTGGCGGGGTCTTCGGCGCCAGCCGTGCTCGCAATTCCGAGCATGGCAATCGCCGCGGCCATGCGTACGATGCGCAACGAAGTTCTCATGACCGGCTCCTTGCGACGTGAGGATGTACCCTCACTCCCATTCGAGTTCGGCGAATGCCGCGGTGGCGTTGCGGGCATTGTAGGCGTCGAACAGCTCCCAGCGTTCACTTTCCGCGGTACAGGCGGTTTTGATGGAAGTCGTCATCTGGATACCGCGCTTGATCGCCGCGCGCAGATCGGCCGCGAGACAATCGAGATAACGGCGCTCATCCGCGATCTCCTGCGGCCATTGCGTCATGAGAGGCCCATGGCCGGGCACAACACGCAGCGCCGGAACCTGCGTGAGCCCATCGAGCACCGCCAGCCAGCCTTTCAGACTGCCATCGACGACTGGCACGTGCCGCACGAACACGAGATCGCCGGCGAACAAAGTTCCAGAGCGGTGGTCCAGTACAGTCAGGTCATTGTCGCTGTGTGCCGTCGGCCAGGCTTTCAGTGTCAGCAGGCGGTCGCCGATGTCGATATCGAGCGTATCGGCCACGGTTTGCATCGGCGCAATGATCCTCACGTCCTTCATCAGTGCGTCGCCTAGAAATTCACGAAAATTCGCGAGGTAATAAGGTCCGTGCGTTGTCAAAGACCGCAGCAGGTTCTTATGGCCGATAAAGACTGCTCCCAGATTTGCGAATGCTGCATTGCCGAACACATGATCTGGATGCATGTGCGTGTTAATGACGTAACCGATGGGGTTACTCGTATGCGCACGAACGGCGGCCAAGAGTTCGCGTCCCTCTTGCACGCTCCCGCCGGTATCGATCACTGCGACTGACTTGGAACCGATAACGAATCCAACGTTAGCGATGGCCCCTTCGTTATCGCGGTTCATCAGCGCGATCGTCCCGATGTGCACGAACACACCCGGCACCACTTCGCTCACCGCAAGCGGCGTCACGGTTTCCGCTGCGCTCGACAATTGAGCACTAGCCAGAACGGAAAGAGCCGCGGCGGCAATGCCGTACAGCATGATCGCGCCCACAGTGTCGGCCGCATAAAACTGTCTCATCGCGCTCATTGATCGTTTGCAAACTTTATCAAGCTGCACTGCACAAACGCCGCGACATTCATACGCTGATCAATACTACATTTTTTGTTGCGGCCGAAAAATGCCGGGCCTACAGTTGCTTTCGGTTTCCGGCTTCAAGGGCGTCAGTTGAACGGGAATGCTGACGTCTCTTCGTAGGCTTTGGCGGGGCATCATGCCCCAGGTGCCACGCCACGCTGTGACACGCTGTCGGAAGCTCTTCCCATAGCACGGGTGCCGATACGCGGCACGTTGAGTGCCGTTGTGCCGGTCAACCCGCGACATTGTCGCAGGGAGGATACGGATGCACAAACTGCTGCTCGGAGGCTGCATCGGCGCCGTTGCAACGCTCGGCGCCACCGCCGCAAATGCCAACGAAAAACTGCAACAGATGTCGCAGAACCCAAAAGAATGGGTCATGCCTGCGGCAGACTATGCCAATACCCGCTTCTCCAAGCTCAAACAGATTACCGCGGGCAACGTCGGCAAGCTTCAGGTCGCGTGGACATTCTCGACTGGCGTTCTCCGTGGTCACGAAGGCGCGCCGTTGGTGATCGGCGACGTGATGTACGTGCACGGCCCGTTCCCCAATCCTGTCTACGCGCTTGATCTCAACAACAACGGCAAGATCCTCTGGAAATACGAGCCACGCCAGGATCCGAACGTTATCCCGGTAATGTGCTGCGATACGGTCAATCGCGGCCTTTCGTATTCGGACGGCAAGCTGTTCCTCAATCAAGCCGACACGAATCTTGTCGCTCTCGACGCCAAGACCGGCAAGGTGATTTGGCAGACGGCGAACGGCGATCCGAAGAAGGGTGAGACCGGCACATCCGCTCCGCTTGTCGTCAAGGACAAGGTCCTGGTCGGCATCTCCGGCGGCGAGTTCGGCGTGCCATGCCGTTTGAGTGCCTACAACATCAGCGACGGCAAATTGGCGTGGAAAGCCTACTCGTCCGGTCCCGATGACCAGATCCTCGTCGATCCAGACAAGACCACCGAACTCGGCAAGCCAGTAGGCAAAGACTCGAGCATCAAGACATGGCAGGGCGACCAGTGGAAGATCGGCGGCGGTTGCACGTGGGGTTGGATCTCCTACGACCCGCAGCTAAACCAGGTTTTCTATGGCTCCGGCAATCCGTCGACTTGGAATCCGAAACAACGCCCCGGCGACAACAAGTGGTCGATGACCATCTTCTCCCGTGATGCCGACACTGGCATGGCCAAGTGGGTCTACCAGATGACGCCCCATGACGAATGGGACTATGACGGCGTCAACGAGATGATCCTTGCGGACGTGAATGTCGGCGGGACCAACCACAAGGCGCTCGTTCACTTCGACCGTAACGGCTTTGCGTACACTCTCGATCGCACCAACGGCGCCCTGCTCGTCGCCGAGAAGTACGATCCGAAGGTGAACTGGGCCACCAAGGTCGATATGGACAAGAATTCCAAGACCTACGGACGTCCGCAGGTCGTGGCGCAGTATTCGACCGAGCAGAATGGCGAAGACAAGAACAGCAAGGGCATCTGCCCGGCTGCGCTCGGCACCAAGGATGAGCAGCCCGCGGCCTATTCGCCGGAGACGAACTTGTTCTACGTGCCGACCAACCACGTCTGCATGGACTACGAGCCGTTCCGCGTGTCCTACACCGCCGGCCAGCCCTATGTCGGGGCGACGCTGTCGATGTACCCGCCTCCGGGCGAGACCCATATGGGGAACTTCATCGCCTGGGACGCGAGCAAGGGCAAGATCGCGTGGTCGAACAAGGAGCAGTTCTCGGTGTGGTCGGGAGCGCTCGCGACTGCCGGCGGCGTCGTCTTCTACGGGACGCTGGAAGGCTACCTGAAGGCTGTCGATGCCAAGACGGGCAAGGAGCTCTACAAGTTCAAGACCCCGTCCGGCATCATCGGCAATGTGATGACCTATGAGCACGGCGGCAGGCAGTATGTCGCCATCCTCTCGGGCGTCGGCGGCTGGGCGGGTATCGGCCTCGCCGCGGGTCTTACCGATCCGCAAGCGGGCCTCGGTGCGGTCGGCGGCTATGCCGCTCTGAAGGACTACACCTCGCTCGGCGGTCAGCTCACGGTGTTCGCGTTGCCGCAGAGCAATTGAGCTCAGCGACGCATCCTGAACGCAAATCGACCCGGCGCGCTTCCTTCGGGAGCGCGCCGGGCTCGGCTTGGTCGAACATCGAAAGCGGGCGACGCGACGTCACAAAAGGATACTCCGTGAGATCATATGGCTCCGTGGCTGCGACATTGGTCGCGGCAATGCTTGTTCTCGGCATCGGCCGTGCAGCCGCTGACGGATCGGGCGACCCGAAACCAGTCAAGAACGAGGGCGGCAAGTATTTCGACAAGGATGGAACGCCGACCTACAACGTCGGCAGCGACGGCAAGGTGGACTGGTACACTTATTCCGGTTTCCGTCGCTATCACTCGGACTGTCACGTCTGCCACGGCCCCGACGGCGAAGGCTCGACCTACGCGCCCGCGCTCAAAGACTCCCTGAAGTCGATCAGCTATTCCGATTTCGTGGGCGTCGTGGCAAGCGGCCGCAAGAACGTCAATTCCTCGTCGGATAACGTGATGCCCGCATTCGGCACCAACCCAAACGTGATGTGTTATCTCGACGACATGTTCATCTATCTGCGCGCACGCGCCAATGATGCGGTTCCGCGTGGACGTCCGGCGAAGCACGAGGACAAAAGTAAGGCGGTGGAAGATCAAGAAGCGAGTTGCATGGGCCCCGAAAAGTAAGTTCGGCCGAGAGCATCCTCGCAAACGAGGTCATCTGAATGAACGAGGTCGCGGTGACATTGCATGCGTTGATACAACGTGCTGCGACAAGGCTGGCCGCCCTTTCTGCGTGGGCGGTCACCGCAACTCTGCTCGCAGGCAGCGTCGTGCTGGCGCAAGGCGCGCCGCCGACCGCCGCTCCGCCCGGCGGCGGCGCGGCCGTGGGCGGCGCCCGTCCCGAAGCGCCGTTCGAACTGGTCGATCCAAAAGTTTTGCGGGTCTGCTCCGATCCGCACAACATGCCTTATTCGAACACCGAACTCGAAGGCTTCGAGAACAAGCTCGCCGACCTGCTCGCCAAGCAGCTGGGCAAAGGCATCTCCTATACCTGGTATCCGAATGCGCCCGGTTTCGTGCGCCAGACGCTCGCGCTCTACAAATGCGACATCATCATGGGGATGCCGCAGGGCGACGATATCGTTCAGGTGACCAATCCCTATTACCGCACCGCCTACGTGCTCATGTACAAGCCCGGCAACGATCTCGACGGCGTCGAAACGCTCACCGATCCGCGCCTGAAGGACAAACATATCGGCGTCGTCGCCGGTACGCCGCCCGCCACCAACATGGTGCTCGACGGCTTGATGGCGAAGGCCAAGCCCTATCCGCTCGTCGTCGATACCCGTTTCGACTCGTCCGCCGCCGCCATGGTGAAGGACATCGTCGAAGGTAACATTGAAGCCGGCGTCTTGTGGGGCCCGCTCGCCGGCTATTATGCCAGGAACGCAGGCGCGCCGGTGACGATCGTGCCGCTCTTGAAGGAAACAAATGGTCCGCGCTTGAGCTATCGCATCGGCATGGGCGTGCGCTATTCCGATCAGGACTGGAAGCGCGACCTGAACCGAGTGATCAAGGAGCAACA
>DASXOK010000434.1:0-1543 GCA_036494425.1 Pseudolabrys sp. | reverse complement strand
ACATCGATGCGAAGATCAATCCGCAGCTTTACGCCGTGACCGGCCCGCAAATGACGCAGCCGCCGTCTGCTTATCTCAGCAACGCTGCGGAAATTTTTGCCAAGGAGCCGGGGCAATGGCAGGCGACAAGCCTGCGTTATCCGGAAGAGCCTGGACTTCCGGCGCGCGTGACAGTGCGGGGCCGGGCGCGGCACGGTAGCGGCCCGCCCAGCATGATGACGGTGTACCTCGATCCGCCAACTGCATCGGTGCTTGGATCGACGGACTTCCGCGGCTCGCTTATGGGCTTCCTGCATAGCTTCCATGAAAACTTGACGATGCCGCAATACAGCTGCCGGCAGATCGTCGGCTGGGCCGGCACCGGCATGCTGATCCTGTCGCTGACAGGCATCTGGCTGTGGTGGCCGCGCAAAGGCGGCTTCATCCGCGGCCTGCGCTGGACGCGCTCGTCGCGTTTCACCTTCAATCTGCATCACCTGCTCGGGCTGTGGATATCGATCCCGCTCGCGGTCGTGTCCGCGACCGGAATCTATCTCTCGTTTCCGCAGACCGCCCGCAACGCGATGTCGTCGGTCGCGGCCATGAACCCGCAAGGCCCGCGCGGCTTCTTCGGCGAAATTGCGCAGCACACTGCGCTGTCGCCAGATCGTGCTGTCGAGATCGCGCAGCAGGCGGAATCGAATGCGAAGCCGGCCGCCCTCTTCCTGCCCGCAGAGCAGCGTGGCGAGCGCGCGCGAGGTCCGGTTTGGCGGGTACAGGTCCAGCGCGCCGACGGCGACATGGTCACCGTGAACGTGGATGACCACAGCGGCAAGGCCGCGCCTGTCCTTGCACCGCAATCCGGTGATCGCGCCGCGTCCTGGATCCGCTGGATCCACGAAGGCAGCCACAGCGGACCGGTCTGGGCCGTCATCGTCTTTCTGACGGGCGTATTTCCAACCATTTTCGCGATCACTGGCATCATCATGTGGCTGCGCATGCGCGCCGACAAAAAAGCGCTCAAAATACAAACCGGGAGCGTAGAATGGCGCCCGGCGGAATGACGCAAAGATGTTACAATGTTACAGTAGCGGGGGCTGTTTCCCTTGGAAGGATGTGGCGTGCAATGAACGCTTTTCATGAAATTTCGCCGCGCCGGCGGCTGATCGCTGCCGCGGTCACTTTCGGCTTGCTGCTGCCCACGGTCGCAGGCGCGCAGTCCGCTGCCCCGGCGCCCGCGCCGTCCGCCCCGCCTGCCACCGCCGCTCCGATCACGCCCGCGCCGCAGGCGACCTCCCCCGCGCCGGCGGCTCCGGTGCCAGAAACGCCCGCGGCGGCTGCGCCTGTCTCGCCGTCGCCGACGGCACCATCGCCAGCCGCGACGCCGGCTGAGCCGGCCGCTTCGCCTGCCTCTCCGGCGGCTGCGACTCCGACCGCAGGCGCTCCTGGCGCCGAGGCACCGGCAGCGGCTCCGTCCGCACCATCCACGCCCGATGTCACATTCAAGCTGCCCCACGATCTGTCGCCCTGGGGCATGTTCATGAATGCCGACATCGTCGTGAAG
>DASXOK010000433.1:0-2013 GCA_036494425.1 Pseudolabrys sp. | reverse complement strand
TCAGCGGCTATCATATTTCAAACGATTCATTACTCCTACCGCCGCGGCCCGCGCGTTCTGGCGGCCGCGCTACGACAGGGCAGCTTCGATGAGCGACAGGGTGGTCAACGGCAGCTACATTGAGCTCACGGCTGAAATCGTGTCGGCTTACGTGAGCAACAATACCGTCGCCGCGGGCGACATCCCCGGCCTGATCAACCAAGTCCATGCCGCGCTCACGCGTGTTTCGGGCAACCCGGTCGAGGCGCCGAGCGAACCGCTCAAGCCGGCCGTGTCGCTCAAGAAGTCGGTGACCCCGGAATACATCGTCTGTCTCGAGGACGGGAAGAAATTCAAGTCGCTCAAGCGGCATCTGCGCACGCAGTACAACATGACGCCCGAGCAGTATCGCGAGAAGTGGGGGCTGAATGCCGACTACCCGATGGTGGCGCCGAATTACGCCGCCGCGCGCTCCGAACTTGCCAAGCAGATGGGCCTTGGCCAGCAGCGCCGCCGCCGCTTCAAGTAATAGCACTCATTCAGGGCCGTGGGCGGGCGGTCGTTCCGTCGCCGGCGTTCGTTTCGGCGCAAGCACTGTTTTTCATGCCGGCGGCGTGCGGAATGCGACGCATGGGCGATCGCGGCGCAGCCAGGATGCATTCCTAGTTAGGACAGCGGTCAAAAAGACTGTTTTCCGGTAGGCCGTGAATACGTCTGCAATTTCAATATTTTATAAATTCGAAAAGAATTTATCCCGTCAACGAAACCTCGGCGATAATGTAGGCATCCGGTCCTGCAACCCTGAGGCGCCGATGAACCTGCTGGAAGCTCTGCCGAAACCGCGACCGCGCCGCTGCAAGCCGCCGCTGCGCGACGCCCATGGCCAGGCCTGCTGGCTGATGGAAGAAGTGGTGGCCGCCACCTTTGCCGTGCCGGTCGCCGAACTGCGCCTGCCGTCACGGCGCTCCGCCGACGTCGCCTTCGCGCGGCAGACGGTGATGTATCTCGCCCACGCTGTTTTCAAGCTCAATCATCACCAGGTGGGCAACTTATTTCGCCGCGACCGGACGACGGCGCGGCATGCCTGCCGGCTGGTCGAGCAGAGGCGCGACAACGCCGCGTTCGATCGCGTGCTGCAATCGCTCGAAAGCATCTGCGCTGGCCTGCCGCGTGGCCCGGAGGTGCGGTCATGAGTGCCCCGGCGCGGACGGCGCGGCTGCTGGAGACGGCGGAGCCGCAGATCGGCGAATTTCGCGGTCAGCATATGACGCTGGCCGAGACGCAGATCGCCACCGACCTGGGACGCAGCACGGTGACGATGGACGAGGGCGAGAGCCCGCTGGTGTGGCTTGCGCGCCGGCGCGGCCGCGATGGACAGGCGATGATCGCGCCCTATCAACTACTGGCGGGTGAGCGGCTGCGGGCCGACTTCACGCGCGCCAACATGATGCCGCGCACGACGTCGAACTGGGAGAGTCCGCTGTCGAAGCAGCGGCAAGGGGCGGGGAGCACGGGCTTCATCACCGAAGGCACGGTGGCAGCGCGTCAGACCGAAGTTTTCATTGATGAATCGTGCAAGTGCTTCATGCGACTCATCATTTTTGTGGCCGGCCTTTTTGGTTACTGGACACGGGTCACGGGCCGAGACCCAAGAGCTTGAATGTCGCGTCCTGGAGCGGCGTGGATTTGGACAACAGCGTGAAGCGATGCTTTTTGGCGAGCGGCATGTGCATGGTGTTGCGGGTCATGGTGCCCAGATGGTCAATGAGACCGGCGAAGCTGTGGACGCGATCGCCATTGGCATTGCGCTTGATGGCCTTTTTGGCCTTTGCGATCTCGGAGGGTTCGGTTGATGCAACCGGCGAGCGACGCTCCGCCCGTGCGGCATCAAGGTCAGTGTCGTGGAATAGCAGTGGGCTGAGCGATTGGCGCAGATGCCATTCGACGTGATAGGCGAGCATGCAGAGGAAGACATGCGCACGCACGCGGAAGGCGGCCCAGTGACGGATGGGGCGGATCTCGAGATCGCTGGTC
>DASXOK010000432.1:0-2034 GCA_036494425.1 Pseudolabrys sp. | reverse complement strand
GCATTGACGATCTTTGCGATCGGCAGGCGGTCGTTCAGCAGCGCCGTCATCAGCTGGCGATTGTAGCGCAGGACGGGCGTCTGGCCGGTGTGGAAGGAGTTCGACTTGGACCAGCCGAGCCCCAGGCGAAGACTGAGGTTGCCAGTCTTGGCGGCTTTGTCGTGCGCGCCAGGATCTTCGGTGACATACAATCCCGGTATGCCTATGGCGCCAGCCGGCCGGATGATCTCCATCGCTTGGTTCAGCACGATCGCGGGCTGATCGCCACCTCCATGGCCCTTGGCTTCGAAACCCACCGCATCGATGACCGAATCCACCGTGGGCTCGCCGACGACCGCGGCCACCTGCTCGCCAAGGCGATCGTGTTTGGTGAGATCGATCGGGACGAAGCCGACCTTTTTCGCGTGGCTTAGCCGAGCCTCGTTCATGTCGCCGATCATGATTACAGCCGCACCCAACAGCTGGGCGGAGGCTGCCGCCGCGAGGCCCACCGGACCGGCGCCTGCGACGTAGACCGTCGAGCCCGGCTTGACGCCCGCACTCAACGCGCCGTGGAAGCCGGTCGGCAGGATGTCCGTCAGCATGGTCAGATCCATGATCTTGGACATCGCCTGATTCTTGTCCGGGAATTTGAGCAGGTTGAAATCGGCATAGGGGACCATGACGTAGCGGGCCTGTCCGCCGATCCAGTCGCCCATGTCCACATAGCCATAGGCGCCACCGGCGCGACCGGGGTTGACCGTCAGGCAAACGCCGGTATCGCTCTCACGGCAGGCGCGGCATCGTCCACAGGCGACGTTGAACGGCACCGAGACGAGATCGCCCAACGCGATCATCTCGACATCCGAGCCCTTCTCTATCACCTCGCCCGTGATCTCGTGCCCGAGCACCATGCCTGCCGGGGCAGTCGTGCGGCCGCGGACCATGTGCTGATCCGATCCGCAGATATTCGTCGAAACCACCTTCAGGATCACGCCGTGCTCGATCTTGCCGCCACGCGGGTTTTCGAACTTGGGATCGGCGATGTCCTGAACTTGGACTTCTCCTGGCTTGGTGTAGACGACACCACGATTTTTGCTCATGATAACCTCACTTCCAGTGTGGTCAGATGAATTAAGCCGTGTCAGCGCGGTGCAAACGCATCTGGCAGAACCGGCACGTGATACTCGGCGAGGATCGCCGAGATGGCGGTGTGATTTCTTTCGAGTGAGTCATTGAGGCGCTGCAGCAGCACATTGTCGCCACGGCGAACCCCCATCGAAATATAGAACGCCATCGGCAATTCCGTGCCGTCGCGCCAGGGCTCGACCGGCTCAAGCGTCAACGGTGAGGAACCCTGTGCGGCGAAGTAACCGGCCGTCGGGCCCCACACGATGGCCACATCGACATTACCGTTTTCGACCGCGTCGACGATCGCTGATGCCGGGTGCGGCTGGCGGTAATCGCCATAGAGCATGTAGCCCCGTACGTTCTGCACGATGCCGCGGCGGGCAAGCGCATGCGCGGGAGGCGTGTTCATCGCGTCAGAGCCCACCATCTGCACACCGACGATGAGTTTGCGAAGCTGCGGATCGTCGAGCGAGGTGATATGCAGCCCGCGATCGGCGCGTGTGACGAAGACATAGCTTGAGCGGTAGTACGAACGGGTGCTGGTCATCATCTCGGCGCCGCTCACGACGCCAGACCAGATGTCACAGACATCCGCCTTCAGCGTGTTACGGACATAGCCGCGCCGTTGCGCCCACCAAGTATACTCCACGGTCGAGCCGAGATCCCGTGCAATCAGTTCTACAATCTCGTTCTCAAAACCCCGGCCTTCCCGGTCGGAGAACGGGAGATTGTTGGGATCGGCGCAGATGCGAAGCACGGCGGCGTCCGCGGCAACGGCGCCGCTCAACATCGACACCGCCGATATGACGACTCTGAAATAGCGGCGCCACTTCATGGCTTGACGCTCGCGCCGGGCACGGCGGTTTGCGAGACCGACGAGGATACGGGCGCCGCCAGCGACTTCACGTATGCCGCCAATTCCCA
>DASXOK010000431.1:0-10300 GCA_036494425.1 Pseudolabrys sp. | reverse complement strand
CGGGGTTGGGCGCAGCGTTATTACGCCGTCTCTCCGGCGAGGACGCCTTTTTCCTTCAACGTCTGCTGCAATTCACCGGCCTGAAACATCTCGCGGATGATGTCGCAGCCGCCGACGAACTCGCCCTTCACGTAGAGCTGCGGAATGGTCGGCCAGTTCGAATAGGTCTTGATACCGGTCCGGATCTCGTCGGACTCCAGCACGTTGATGCCTTTATAGCTCACGCCGAGGTGATCGAGGATCTGCACGACCTGGCCGGAAAAGCCGCATTGCGGAAACTGCGGCGTGCCCTTCATGAACAGCACGACGTCGTTCGCCTTCACTTCGTTGTCGATGAATTGCTCGATGCCCATGGATTCAATCCTGTTCGGCGGCACGCGCCGCGCGTTCATTGTGGCAGGCCCTGCGGCCATGCCGCCTCGCTTGAAGATATATGTAGCCCAGAGTCCGGCGCCAGCCCAAGTGGTGGGGAAAATCCTTTTGAATCAGGCCTTTTGCGAGGAATAAAAGGTCCCCTCCACCTCGCAGATATCGTCCTGATTGAGCCCCGAAACCTGGAGAATCGAGCGCGGCGGGTACGGCCCGCCGGCCCAGAGTTCCTCCTGGACCTTGTTCACCAACGGGCGTATCCGCGCCATATCGGTCACATAAACCGTTAGTCGAACGCAGTCGGTAAGGGCCGCCCCCTCCGATCCCGCGATCAGCTTCATGTTCAGGAAGGCGGCACGGACACGCGCCTCGTCACCCGCGATCAGCGTGCCGGTAGCCGGGTCGATGCCGCGCATGCCGGCGATATAGATGAAATCCCCGGCGCGCGCGCCGAGGCTCCAGGTCCCGGTCGGCGCGATGGCGCCCTTGGGTGCAAGTGTACGCACGCGGCCGCCGGTCATTGCTGCTCCGGGGCCGCGGTTTGCAGGGCGAGCGCGTGCAGCACGCCGCCCAGCTGGCCCTTGAGCGCCTGGTAGACGATCTGATGCTGCTGCACCCGCGATTTGCCCCTGAACGAGGCGGAAATCACCGTCGCGGCATAGTGATCGCCGTCGCCGGCGAGATCGCGGATCGTCACCTGCGCGTCGGGGATGCTCGCCTTGATCAGTCGCTCGATTTCACCGGCGTCCATCGCCATGTCGGTCACTCCTCGCGCTGGATGCGTCGTCGCACGCGAATCCGCACGCGTTTCTGAACGCAATTTGCGCCCAAATTTTTACGGATGACAATATCCACATCGGGAATACCATCATCCGCGAGGCGCGCGGCACGTCGCTTTTTTACGCTTCCGCGTGGCGCATAAAAGAAAAAATGGGGGCCCTTATGGGGAAGCTGAGGAATAAGGTTCTTCGGGCGTTTTGGCCATGTCTGGCCGCGCTCGGCATCGGCGTCATGACCGGCGTTTTGGCGGATCAGGCCAGCGCCCAGGTCACCAGCGCGCAGCAGAGTGCCATCAAGGCCTCCTGCCGTTCCGACTTCATGGCCAAGTGCTCCGGCGTCACGCCGGGCGGCAAGGATGCCCTCGCCTGCCTCCAAACGAATGTCGCCAGCCTTTCGGCGGCCTGCAAAAGCGCGGTCAGCGCTACGGTGCCGCCACCGGCGCCGAAGGCGGCCGCTCCGGCGGCTGCGGCCGTGGCGCCCGCACCGGCTGAGACGCCCACCCCCGAGACTACCGAGGCTCCGGCGGAGACGCCGGCGCCTGCGCCAGCCGTTGCCGCGCCGCCGCCCAAGGCGGCGGTCGTCGCAAAGCCCGTGGCTGTTGCGACAGCGGGGGCCCCTCCGACCGCGGCGCAGCAGAGTGCGATGAAGCAGGCCTGCCGCTCCGACTTCATGGCGAAGTGTTCGGGCGTCACGCCCGGCGGCAAGGATGCTCTGGTGTGCCTGCAACGAAACGTCGCGGGTCTGTCCCCGGCCTGCAAGCAGGTCGTAAGTGCGACCATGGGCGGGGCGCCCGCTCCCGCCGCTGCTGTCGCGACCGCACCAGCCGCCGCCCCGACGCCGCAGCAACTCAGTGCGGTCAAATTCACCTGCCGCGGCGACTTCACGCGCCACTGCCGCGGCATCCAGCCCGGCGGCCCTGAGGCGCTCGCCTGCCTGCAACGCAGCGCCGCGCGGCTGACGCCGGATTGCCGGACCTCGCTCGCCGCGTTGGGTGACGCCGTGCCGGCCAGCGCCGCCGCCGCTACCACGACGACAGTCGTCGCCGAGCCCGAGCGCCGCCGCCTCCCGCCGGGAATTACGCCGGTCGGCCGCGTCCTGCGCCGGGTGATGGAGCACAATCAGTAGCTCGCCGTCATTCCGGGGCGCGGCGCGCCCCGGACTCGATCAATCTTACATTCGTGTTTCTGGATTCCGGATCGCCGCTGACGCGGCGGCCGGAATGACGGGGCTACTTCAGATCTCCCCCGCCATATAGGCCGGAAACCAAGCCTCGAAGCGCTCGCGCAACGTCGCGACCGGCACCGGCCGCTCGCCGGTCAACGAGAGCGCCTCGCCGCCGGTGACGCCGAGCCGCGTCACCAGCACGGCCGCATCGCGCGCGCGTGCGAGCACCGCGTCGGCTTTCGCCGCCGGCACCGTCACCACATAGCGCGCCTGATCTTCGCCGAACCAATGCGCATGCGCCGGGATGTCCGACGGCGCTTCCGAGAGCACGGCGCCGATGCCGGAGGCCATCGCCATTTCCGCTATCGCCACCAGCAAACCGCCGTCGGAGAGATCGTGCGCGGCGGTCGCCGTGCCGTCGAGGATGAGGCCGCGCACGAAGTCGCCGTTCTCGCGCTCCTCGGTCAGATCGACCGGCGGCGGCGCGCCATCCTCACGGTCGCAGATCTCGCGCAGATACATCGACTGGCCGAGCCAGCCTGTGGTCTCGCCGATGAGCAGGATCGCTTCGCCCTCGCCCTTGAAGGCGAGGGTCGCCGACTTGCTGAAGTCGTCGATCAAACCGACGCCGCCGATCGAGGGCGTCGGCAGAATGGCGCGGCCGATGTCCTCGCCGGGAAACTTGGTCTCGTTGTAGAGCGACACGTTGCCCGACACGACCGGGAAATCGAGCGCCTTGCAGGCCTCGGCGATGCCGCGGACGCAGCCGACGAACTGGCCCATGATCTCGGGCCGCTCCGGATTGCCGAAATTGAGGTTGTCGGTGATGGCGAGTGGCTTCGCGCCCACCGCGGTGAGATTGCGCCAGCATTCGGCGACCGCCTGCTTGCCGCCCTCGAACGGGTCGGCCTCGCAATAGCGCGGCGTCACGTCGGTGGTGAGCGCGAGGCCCTTCGGCCCCTCTTCCACCCGCACGACTGCCGCATCGCCGCCGGGCCGCTGGATCGTGTTGCCACCAATGACGTGGTCGTATTGCTCCCACACCCAGCGCTTCGAGCACAGGTCGGGCGTCTCCAACAGCCGCGCAAGCGCATCCATGGTGCCGTGCGGCGCCGGCACGGTGTCCGCGTCGATCTCTTCCGGCTTCGCCGCGCTGACGAAGGGCCGCTTGTATTCCGGCGCCTGGTCGCCGAGCTCCTTGATCGGCAGATCGGCCATCACAGTGCCGCCGTGCCGCACGACGAAGCGCTTGTTCGGCGTGGTCTCGCCGACCACCGCGAAGTCGAGCCCCCATTTGCGGAAGATCGCCTCGGCCTCCTGCTCCTTCTCCGGCTTGAGCACCATGAGCATGCGCTCCTGGCTCTCCGAGAGCATCATTTCGTAGGCGCTCATGCCCGCTTCGCGCGTCGGCACCTTGTCGAGATCGAGCGTGACGCCGAGATCGCCTTTGGCGCCCATCTCCACCGCCGAACACGTAAGGCCCGCCGCGCCCATGTCCTGGATGGCGATGACGCAGTCCTTCTGCATGATCTCGAGGCAGGCCTCGAGCAGCAGCTTTTCCGAGAAGGGATCGCCGACCTGCACGGTCGGGCGCTTGGCTTCCGAGTCCTCGCCGAATTCGGCCGAGGCCATCGACGCGCCATGGATGCCGTCGCGGCCGGTCTTGGAGCCGAGATAGACGATCGGCATGCCGACGCCCGATGCCGCCGCGTAGAAGATCTGGTCGCTGCGCGCGATGCCCACCGCCATGGCGTTGACGAGGTTGTTGCCGTCATAGCGTCTGTGGAAGCGCACCGAGCCGCCCACCGTCGGAACGCCGAACGAATTGCCATAGCCGCCGACGCCCGCCACCACGCCGGAGACGAGGTGCCGCGTCTTGGGGTGCTCCGGCGCGCCGAACGAGAGCGCATTGAGGCAGGCAATCGGCCGCGCGCCCATGGTGAAGACGTCGCGCAGGATGCCGCCGACCCCGGTCGCCGCGCCCTGATAGGGCTCGATGTAGCTCGGGTGGTTGTGGCTCTCCATCTTGAATACACAGGCGAGCCCGTCGCCGATGTCGATGACACCGGCGTTCTCGCCGGGGCCCTGGATGACCCAGGGGCCCTTGGTCGGGAGCGTCCGCAGGTGCACCTTGGAGGACTTGTACGAGCAGTGCTCGTTCCACATCGCCGAAAAGATGCCGAGCTCGGTCAGCGTCGGGTCGCGCTTGAGCAACCGCAGAATACGGTCGTACTCGTCCGGCTTGAGGCCGTGCTCGGCAACCAGCTCGGGGGTGATGGCGATATCGTTCCGGATCATATCGGCGTTCGGCTCCGCAGGTCCGTGAATTGGTACCCCTTAGGGCACGCCGCAAGACGCCGGGCAAGCACCCGGCACCTTTATTCCAGCGCTAAAATGGCCCAAAGGCCGGTGTAAATCATAGCCGCGGCGCAGGGCTGTCTTGCATCCGGCGGCGGCGAGCGGTTCCTCGGCACCATCCGGACAAATCGGCTCGAATAGACTGCTGACTCATTGTTGCAGCTTGATGTTCGCCTCTTTGAGGATCGGCCCCCACTTCTCAGCTTCGGCGTGAAGATAGCGATCGAATTCGCTTGGCACCGTGACCTTCGGCGTCACGCCCAAGGTCTTCAGTGTCGATAGAACGTTCGGGTCCTTGAGCGCGGTCGCCAGATCGGCGTGGATTTTCGCCACGAGAGCGGGCGGCATCCCCGCCGGACCGAGGAAACCCCACCACACGGCGGTCTCATAGCCGGGCAGCCCCGCCTCGGCGACGGTCGGCACATCCGGCAAGGACGGGCTGCGCGCCGCCGTCGTGACCGCGAGCGCGCGCACCGTGCCGCCGGACAGCTGGCCGACCACTTCCGAAATCGGATTGATGCTGGCCGCGATATCGCCCGCGACCACCGCCATCAGCGCCGGTGCGCCGCCTTTGTAGGGAACGGTGAGCATCTTCACGCCGGCCATGTGATTGAGCAACTCGCCCGCAAGATGCGCGGACGTCCCGATCCCGGAGATGCCGTAAGACACCGATTCCGGCTTCTGCCGCGCCGTGGTCAGAAGATCCTGCAAATTCTTAGCCGGGCTGTCCTTGGCGACGGCGATCACCAGCGGCGCATAGGCCACCTCGCTGATCGCGGTGAAGTCCTTGAAAGTGTCGTAGGGCAGCTTGGAATAGAAGAATTGATTGAGCGGATGGCCGCTCGCCACCAGGATCAGCGTGTAGCCATCGGGCGCGGACCGGGCCAGCGCCTGCGAGGCGATGATCCCGCCGGCGCCCGGGCGGTTTTCCACGACCGGCTGCTGTCCCCACGTCGTCGTCAGTGATTTGGCGATGGTGCGTGCGAGCACGTCGACTGCGCCGCCCGCCGAATAGGGCACATAGATGTGCACCGGCCGGCTCGGAAAGGATTCGGCTTCAGCGGCGACAGCACCGAGGATGAGGATCGCAGCGGCAGCAGCAAGGCTGGCCAATCTCGTCAACAGAGGCATGCGGACGGTCCTCCCGAGAATCGTATCACTTCGTTGTTGCCACCTGCGCCCCGCGCAGACCGGCGCGCTCCATCGCCGCGGCGACAAGCCCGTTGGACATGACATCGGCCGTGAACGCACGCACGAACTCCCGGCCCGCGTCGCGCCCCTTCGGGATCGCGATGGCGTGCCGCTCATAGCCCCAATGTCCGTCCAGGACCTTCGATCCCGGAATCTTGTCGGACAGCTCGAACAGCGTGGCTTTATTGGTCGCGAAAGCGTCGATCTGCCCCTTCTTCAGCATATCGACGGCGATCGGGAACGTGGCGGCACGCACCAGCTCGGCGTTGTGCAGATCGCGCGACAGCTCGCCCTCGGAGCTGCTGCCCAGCGTCACCCCGATCCGATTGCCCTTCGTATCCACCGTGTCGATGCTCGACACTTTCGAGCCCTGCGGCACGAGGTAGCCGAGCTCGATCTGAAGATAAGGCTGCGCGAAGTCCATCTCCTTCGCGCGCGCCGCGCTTGCATTGGTGAAGGCCACGTCGGCCTTTCCGGTCTTCACGGCGTCGAGCACGTCGGCATTCTTGGGGAAGACGACCGGTTCGTAGGGCACGCCGAGCCGCTGCGCGAGGGCCTTGCCCAGTTCGTAGCCGACGCCCTTCGGCTCGCCGGACTGCGACGGCAGGTAAGACGTGGGCGTTCCAGTATAGAGGCCGGCCCTCAACTTGCCCGACGGCGCCAAGACCCGTTGCAGCTCGCTATCGGCGGCCTTGGTCTTGACGGCAAAGCTGGACGTGAGCGCCGCCGCGACGAGCAGGCCGAGGGCGAGCCGTCGCGAAAGGCGCGCCGCGCCGTCACGCGCCGCCCCCTCATGCTTTGCGCGGTAGGACCATCCAGAGAAAAGAGACATGGCGAATCCCCCAGCAGCGATTTCAAATCCAAGCCGGTCTGGTCGTGCGTGCGAAACCGGAGCCGTGCCGGCTCAAGCCGCCCGCGCGAGGGCTTCCGCCAGCCCGGCGAACAGCCCGCGGCCATCGGTGCGGCCGACCGCCGCTTCGACGTGGTTTTCGGGATGCGGCATCATGCCGAGCACATTGCCGCGCTCGCTGACGATGCCCGCTATGGCGTTGATCGCGCCATTGTGATTCCAGTTCGGGTCGATCATCCCGTCCGGCGACGCGTAGCGGAAGATCACCCGCCCCTCGCCTTCCAGGCGCGCGATGGTCTCGCCGTCGGCAATGTAGTTGCCCTCGCCGTGCGCCACCGGCACGCGGATCACCTGCCCGGCATTATAGCCGCGCGTGAACGGCGTGTCGGAGCGCTCGACCTTGAGATAGACGTCACGGCAGATGAACTTGAGCTGCTGGTTGCGCATCAGCGCGCCCGGCAGAAGCCCCGCCTCGCACAGGATCTGGAAGCCGTTGCAGACGCCGAGCACTAGCCCGCCTTTGCCAGCGAAGTCACGCACCGCGTCCATGATCGGCGCGCGCGCGGCGATGGCGCCGCAGCGCAGATAGTCGCCGTAGGAGAAGCCGCCGGGGATGACGACGAGATCGGTCCCGGCCGGAAGCTCGCTGTCGGTATGCCAGACCATCGCCGGTTCATGACCGGAGGTCAGCTTGAGCGTGCGCGCCATGTCGCGCTCGCGGTTAATGCCCGGGAAGACGAGGACGGCTGCGTTCATGGCGGCGGTAGTCTCCGTTTCACCCCAGCACATCCACGCGATAATTCTCGATCACCGTGTTCGCCAAGAGCTTGTCGGCCGCCTGCTTGAGCAAAGCCTCGGCCTTGGCGGCGTCGGCGACGCCCTCGATCTCGATGTCGAAGACCTTGCCCTGGCGCACGCTGGCGACGCCTTCGACACCGAGCGAGCGCAATGCGCCCTCGATCGCCTTGCCTTGCGGGTCGAGTACGCCGGATTTCAGGGTGACGGTGACGCGGGCTTTCATGGACGCCTTATCGCATAAATCGTTTGTCACGTGAGTCGTCAGCCGTGGCCGGACTGCACCGGCCCGGCCACGGCTAATCTAAAGACGCGGATGCCCGGGACAAGCCCGGGCATGACGCAAACCACAACCGGCGCTCCAGCCGAGCGCCTAGCTCTTCACCAGCACCGGGCCCGAGCCTTGCGGCCGCTCGCCCTCGCTCATGATGCCGAGGCGCTTGGCGACCTCGGTATAGGCCTCGACCAGTCCACCAAGATCGCGGCGGAAGCGGTCCTTGTCGAGTTTCTCGTTCGACTTGATGTCCCACAGGCGGCACGAGTCGGGAGAGATCTCGTCGGCGACGACGATTCGCATCACGTCGTTCTCCCACAGCCGGCCGGTCTCCATCTTGAAGTCGACGAGACGGATGCCGACGCCGAGGAAGAGCCCGGAGAGGAAATCATTGACGCGAATCGCGAGCGCCATGATGTCGTCGATCTCCTGCGGCGAAGCCCAGCCGAAGGCGGTGATGTGCTCTTCCGAGACCATCGGGTCGTTGAGCTTGTCGTTCTTGTAATAGAACTCGATGATCGAGCGCGGCAGCTGCGTGCCTTCCTCGATGCCCAACCGAGTCGCCAGCGAGCCGGCGGCGACATTGCGCACGACTATCTCGAGCGGAATGATCTCCACCTCGCGGATCAACTGCTCACGCATGTTGAGCCGGCGGATGAAATGCGTCGGCACCCCGATGTCATTGAGGTGCTGGAATACGTATTCCGAGATGCGGTTATTGAGGACGCCCTTGCCCTCGATCACCTCATGCTTCTTGGCGTTGAAGGCGGTGGCGTCATCCTTGAAATGCTGAATCAGCGTTCCCGGCTCCGGGCCTTCATAGAGGACCTTCGCCTTGCCCTCGTAAATGCGGCGACGGCGGCTCATGGGCGTGTACCGTGGTTTGTGAAAGTCCATCGTGTTTGCCGTGGCTCCTCTCTAACGACTTGCAAGATCCGCGGCGGCGGGACCGGACGGGGATTTATCATCCCTCGCGAACGGTCCGGGCACATCGGCAACCTAGCCGATCGATAAGGGCAGCACAATCGACCAGCCAGCACGTTTTCCACTCCGCATTTTCGCCGCAAATCCAGCCGCCCATGTTGCCTTGACGCTGGGGGAACGATATGCAAGGCCCGCTTGAGGTATGTGTGGAGGCGATCACGCAATCGCAACCGCGCGAAGTACCGAAAATGCTGACGAATTTTCGGAAAAGGCTCGCGCGCCACAGGACTGCCAGAACGGTACCTGATTCGATTCCGACTAAGGTTTCAAAGTAAACGAGGGGCGGCATGACCACGACATTCGACAAGCGCGAGGAAGGCTTCGAGAAGCAATTCGCGCATGATGAGGAGCTACGCTTCAAGGCGATCGCGCGCTGCAACAAGATGCTGGGAATCTGGGCCGCCGACTTGCTCGGCAAGACCGGTGCGGACGCGGAAGCCTATGCCAAGGAGGTCGTGCTCGCCGACTTCGAGGAAGCCGGGCACGAGGACGTCGTGCGCAAGGTCGCCAAGGACCTGGCGGACAAGGGCGTCACGGAGCAGCAGGTACGCACGCGGATGTCCGAGCTGCTGGCGCAGGCGGTCGAGCAGATCAAGAAGAGCGGCTGACGGCCTTGTCCCGGACGCGGTGCAGCGTGAAACGATGCACTGCAGATCCGGGACCGTCTCAAATTCCGCGATCCCGGGTCTGCAGCGCAACACTGCGTATTGCGCTGCGCCCGGGAAAAGTCCGAGGCCTCTCATGACAACCAACTCCTTCGTTCTCGCCCGGCGTTTGCGTGCCGGGGAGACCGTGTATTCAGCCTGGTGCGCACTGGGCTCCCCGATCGTCGTCGAGAGCATCGTCCGCGAGGGCTTCACCGCGGCGGTGCTCGATGCGCAGCACGGGCTGTGGGACACGGCGGCCATCGTGGCCGGGATCGGCGCGGTGCACGCTGCTGGCGCGACGCCAGCGTTACGAATCCCGCTCAACGACTTCGCGCTCGTCTCGCGCGCGCTGGATTTCGGCGCCGAGGCGATCATCGCGCCGATGATCAACACCGCCTCCGACGCCCGCGCCTTCGCCGCCGCCGCCAAATATCCGCCGCTCGGCGAGCGGAGCTGGGGCCCGACGCGCGCAATGGCGCTGCAAGGCAAGAGCGGCGCCTTGGATTATCTGCACGAGGCGAATGAAGGCACCCTCACCTGCGCAATGATCGAGACGCCGACCGCACTCGCCAACGTCACCGAGATCGCCACGACGCCCGGCATCGATTCGCTGTTCATCGGGCCCTACGATCTCTCGACCTCGCTCTCGGCCGGCAAGGCTCAGGACATCCTGGCGCCGGAAGTCGAACGCGCCATCGACGTGATCTGCGAAGCCGCGGTGAAGGCCGGCAAGATTCCCGGCATCTATTGCCGCGACGCCAATCGCGCGCTCGCCATGGCCCGACGCGGCTTCCGCTACATCACCGTCGGCAGCGACTTGGGCTTCCTGCGCGACGGCACCGCGGCGCAGTTGAAGGTGTTGAAGCAGTGATTGTCATTCCGGGACGC